>CAZCPV010000041.1:0-16036 GCA_964500765.1 uncultured Draconibacterium sp. | reverse complement strand
GATTTAAAAAAAGTATCAAAAAATACCAACTGATATTTCAATGAATTTGACCAATAATTCCAACTGTGAGTTCCCGAGCGTTCAATATAGTCGTGCGGGATATTGTTTACAAGTAATTTTTCGTGCATTTGTTTATTAACGTCATAAAAAAAATCATCGGTACCGCAGTCAAAAATGAGTTTTAAGTCGCTGTTTTTCAGTAAATAAACCATGTTAATAACGCTGTTCTTTTCCCATCGTTCTTTATTTTCGGTATAATTGCCTAATCTGTCGGCTATATTCCATTTGTCGGCAAAAGGTATAAGATTCATGCATCCGCTCATGCTTCCTGCGGCTCCCCATACGTCTTGATGTTTGAAAGCGAGGTAAAAAGCACCGTGTCCGCCCATGCTTAATCCGGCAATTGCTCTTCCCGTTTTCTCGGCTGATGTGTTATAGCGTTTATCTACGGCTTCTGTAAGTTCTTTTGAAATATAGGTTTCATATTTCATGCTTGTATCAACAGGGCTGTCGAAATACCAACTGTTGTTACTTCCGTCGGGACAAACGATTATAATGTCGTATGTGTCGGCATACTTTTTTAAAGCCGGAACTTTGTTAAGCCAATCGGTATAATTTCCGTAGGCACCGTGAAGCAGATATAATACGGGAAAAGGTTTTCTTTGAACAGAATAATTATCCGGTAAAATAACTGTATTCGGAACATATTTGTTCATAGATTTGCTGAAAATCAGAAGCGTATCTGTTTGAGATGCCGTAATTATTGTTGAATTACAGATTAACAGAAATAAAATTAACTTTACTTTCATAATTCGACTGTTTTTTCTGCTGTTATTTTAAAACTGAAAATATATAAACGGCTGTAAATCAGCAGTTCGTGCCTGCCAAATAATAAAAACGGCAATTATTACGGTTGCGGCTTTTGCCCAATGCGGAAAATTGATAAATGCTTGTTTGTAAGCCGTTTTTGTTTTTACCGGCAACCAGTGTATAATCATGGAAATCAGCATTAAACCGAAAATGTTTTTATAAGCAAGTACCACTTCTCCGATTTGTGAAAAATTAAATGCGTGTGTAATTTGGTGCATAATATTATTCACGGTTTGCATACTTTCCGAGCGAAACCAAATTCGCGTAGCGGTAATAAAATTGAAGGTTAAGAAAATAGCATAAAATCGTACCGCCCAATGTTTGCTTTCGGCAAAAGGACTTATTTTTCGCCAATATTTGTAAATTACCAGCCCGATACCGTTCAGCCCGCCCCAAATAACAAATTGCCAGCTTGCACCGTGCCAAAGTCCGCCGAGCAACATTGTAAGCATCAAATTAAAATTCGTACGGGCTTTGCCTTTACGGTTTCCGCCGAGCGGAATGTAAAGATAATCTTTCAGCCAAGTAGAAAGCGAAATATGCCAACGTTTCCAAAATTCGCCGGTATGCAATGCTTTGTAGGGCGAATTAAAGTTGGTCGGAAGTCGGAAGCCCATAAGCAGTGCCACACCAATGGCAACATCGGTATAGCCGGAAAAATCGGAATACACCTGAATCGAATAGCCGTAAAGTGCCATTAGATTTTCAAAACCGCCGTAGGTTGTAGGATTGCTGAAAACCCTGTCCACAAAATTTACGGCAATGTAATCGGCAATAACGAGTTTTTTCAGTAATCCGTTGAGTATCATAAATATCGCAAAACCGAATTCTTCTTTTGTGATATTGAATTTTTGATACAGTTGCGGAACAAAATCGGATGCTCTTACAATAGGTCCTGCCACAAGTTGCGGAAAAAATGAAACATAAAATCCGAAATCAATGATGCTTTTTACGGGCTTTATTTTTTTGCGGTAAATATCAATTGTGTAACTGATGGTTTGAAAGGTAAAAAACGAAATTCCTACGGGAAGAATTATTTTATCAATCGTAAAATGTGTTCCGGCAAATTGGTTTGTCCATTTTGCCAATAAATCTACCGGTTCGAGATGTATTCCGAAAAGGTAATTAAAACTTTCGGTAAAAAAACCGGAATATTTGTAATAAACCAATACCAAAAGGTTTATGCTTACGCTTAAAGCAACAAACAGTTTTCTTTTTAAATTATTATCGGATTTTGAAATTGCTTTTCCGGTAAAAAAACCGACAATTATTGAAAAAATCAATAAAAGAAAAAAGATACCGCTTGTTTTGTAGTAAAAAAATATGCTGACAAGAAAAAGATAGGCGTTACGCGGTTTTTCTTTTTTGTAAATTACGGAATAGCCGGCATAAACAACGGCAAAAAACAGCCAAAACCACAGCCGCGTAAATATAAGCGGGTGTTCGGGGTCGAAAATGAAGATATTTTTAATAAAATCGGTCATAAATTACGGTTGCGAAAATATAAAAAAACTACGATTTCAGCTTTTTTTCGATATGATTATCCCAACTTTTCAGTAACGCATTAAAAAATAAATTTCCTTTTATGATATATCCTTTTTTTGTGAAATGTATCAGGTCGTTTTGCATCAGTTTGTCTTTGTGCCAAAGGTACGACGAGTTGTATCCGCCCATAATTTCGTAAAAATTCCACACACCGCAGTTGTATGTTTTTGCCAAATCAAGAATAACTTTTTCGGCATCGGCGGTAAAGGGCAGCGGGTCTCTTCTTCGGTAGTAGCAATCGTTTGGAACGGTAAGCAAAATTGCCGCTTCGGGTACGGCTTTTTTTATTTTGTTCAGAAATTCGATATAGTGTTTTTTGTATCGTTCGGGATTAAATGTTTTTCCGTAGGTATCGTTTGTTCCGAGCGAAATAATTACCAAATCCGGATTAAGCACCGATAATTGGCTTTCAAGCAAATTGCATTTTAAGAAAGAAGGCAAACTTGCACCCGAAATTCCGGCATCGGTGTAAACAATTCCCTGAAAATCATTCTCTAAATCAATGCCGTAGAGGGTGAAACGGTTTTGTGCCGTATCGGTTTTTTCCAAATGCAGTTTTACCGGATTTATGCTTTTGTCGGTTTCTATAAGAGTGTATCCTTTTTCGGGAAATTCCGTAATTTTATAGGATGAGGTATCGGCGGTAAGTCTTATTTTATATGAATTTTTGCCCGTATCGTGAAATATTTTTATTTCGTTCAGCTCATATTTTTGGTAAGAAGGGTTCGGAGTAATCGTAATACTCGCCGAGCTGTCTTCGGTTGTTGCCGAAATTCCGAGCATTCCGAGTTTGCAGTCTTTATGTTCAACATTTCGACAAGTTTCCCATTTGCCTGTCCACTTGAAACGAATATTTTTCGGAGTGTACGTTTTTGACATTCCGTACGGAAAAACCGTACCTCTGCCGCCGTTCAGTCCGGGATACAAATTTTGCAGTTTTTTTCGGCATACGCCGGAATATATTCCTGCCTGAATATGTGAGCCGCCGAAATGTATAATTTCAATTTTTTGTTCGCCTTTTAGAATTAAATCGTCTGTTTTTCTGAAAAAGTTTTCAAAATCGTTGCTGTCGCCGGGAAAAATTATTTTGTTTTTGTCGGTTCGAATGTAGTTGTAATTAAATTCGGAAAACGGATAATTTTGTGCATTTGTTTTTCCGAAAAAAATTGTTAAAATTATGAACGCCGGGATTTTAATTTGCATCACTGTTTTTTCTTTCTTAAATATCGGTTATATTCATACATAAAAGCGTTGTAGAACATTTTTGCAATGTATCGGGCACCGCGAGGCGTAAAGTGGGTAAAATCTTTTTCTCCGAGAGGCGGGTCGTAAAATACCCAACTCGGCATGGAATTTTCGCCGCCCATGGCTTCATACATATCCCAGTAGGCACAGTTATTTTCAAAACTTGCTTGTTTCAGGGCATCTCGTATAAGCGGAATATTCGGATAGCTTACGTAGGTGTCGCCTTCTTTTTTCGACATATCCGCCAAGCCGATGACCATAATCGTAACATCGGGGGCAATTCGTTTAAGTGTACGAAGTTGCCTTGAAAATGCTTTTCGATAATAATCGTAATTTTCCCTTACGTTCGGAACGGTATTTCCGCCGAATTGCAAAATCAGAAGTTTTACGTTAAGTTGTGCATACATTCGGCTTAACATATTCAAATCCATACGCGTAAAAAATAAACCGCCGCTGCCTCGCATGCCTATGTTGTCAACATTAATTCCGGAATAACCTTCAAGCGAAAAGCCGTAAATGTCGGGACTGTCTTCGGCTTCAAATTCAAAACGAAGATTTTTCGGAGTCGTTTCAAAATTCCATGTTTTTATTTTGTAATCGTCGGAAGAGGGCAGGGTGCTTTCGTCAATAAGTTGTTCGTCGGCATAGGTTTTTATTTTTACTTCGGATTTGTTATAGCCGTAGTACATTCTGCACCGTTTAAAATGTTTTGTAGGTTTGAAAGAATAGGGCGATTGCGAAATGTTGATACTTGCATAGTTCATTAGTTTATGCGGCATTAAATCTTCTTGATTGAATGTTTTTAACGAATCGGGTACGGTATCGTTAATAATCGGCGAGAAGCGGGCAAAATTTCCGAGCATTCCGTATCTGCGGTGTTTTACGGTTGTGTCGCGTCTTCCGTAAACGGTGTAGCGTTTCCAATTTCCGGAAACGGACTGGATCATGGGCGATTTAAAATCGAATGCTTTTACGGCGGGCACCAAACCGGGACCTGTGCCGCCGAATCGGGATTGCAATTTGTATCTGAAATAGTCGGTTATGCGGTCGGTTTCAATTTGTGAGTCGCCGTAGTGCATAATACGGACAATTCTTTTTTGATTTTTTATGTTTGACAGAATTGCAAAAAACTTATCCAAACTCGAATGCGATTTATCCGGAAATTCGATATGTCTTACAACCGAGTCGATTTTTACGGGCATCGGTTTGTAGTAAACGTAATGTGAATCAACCATTACGGAATCAACAGCTTTTTTCTTTTTTTCTTCGATAAAAGCAAGGGTATCGGTTTCATCCTGAATATCGGTGCCGTTTATAATTTCTGAAATATCGGTTTCGGCTTGTTTCGGCGGGTCGATAATATCTTCAAGCGTAATGAATTTTAATGTAAAAGAATCGGTAATTTTTATGCCTTTTGAAGGAAAAATTACGGACAATAACAACAGGGTAAATAATGTTGTAAGCGTAAAAATAAGAACTTTTTTCGGAGTCATTTTCGGAAGATGAGCGTAATTATTTCTTTTTAATAATAATTTCCTGACCGATTTTTAAATCTCTGACATCTTCGTCCGAAAAACCGTTTATTTTTTGTATGTCGTTTGCGGAAACGCCGTCAAATTTTTTGGAAATAACCCAAAGATTATCGCCGGATTTTATTTTATAAACCACATATTTGCTTTTATCCGGTTTTACAATCGGTTTTTTATTGATTCTCGGTATATTAGTTTTTTCTTTTTGTGCGGAATTCATTTTATCAATTTTCTGATAATGGGCATATTTTTTACTCGGAACCCAAACGGCAATTTTTTGTCCGATTTGTAATTTAGTGCTTCTTGTTCGGTTCCAATATTTTAAATCATTAACGGAGCAATCGTACCATTCGGCAATATTACTGTATGTGTCGCCGGATTTTATGTGATAATATAATTTTTTCTTTCCGTTTGTGCTCGGCGGTGTGTAATTGTAATTTGTATAAGGTCGGTCGCTTTTCGAGGGAGAAATTAAACTGACTTGTTCATTCAAATAAATGCTGTCTTTATATTGGTATATTTCATCTTCGGAATTTAAAAAATCGCTTACCTTGTTGAAGGGTAATCGTAAAGGATAGGGCTTGAAATTTCCGGGAATAATATCTCGTTTGTATTGCGGGTTTAAAGTTGCAAGTTCGTCGTAATCAATTTTTAAATAATCCGATACTTGATGTAAGTTGAGTTTCTTTTTAATCATTACGGTATCGGTAAGCATATCCATATCGATTTTTTTCGGTACGATGTTGTGTTCTTTGTAATAATTCATTGAATATAAGGCAGCAATATATGCCGGAATATAACCTCTGGTTTCATGAGGAAGATAGGGATAAATTTCCCAAAAATTGGTTTTCCCTCCCGAACGTTTTATGGCTTTTTTTACATTCCCGGCACCGCTGTTGTAGGCAGCAATTGATAATGTCCAATCGCCGAAAATTTTATACATATCACGAAGGTATTTTGCGGCTGCTTCGGTTGATTTTATTACGTCCATTCGCTCGTCAACGTAAGAATTTATTTCCAAACCGTACATTTTTCCGGTGGGATACATAAACTGCCAAAGACCAACGGCTCCGGAACGTGAGCGTGCCCGCGGATTTAATGCGGATTCGATAATCGGAAGGTAGCCGAGTTCAAGCGGTAAATCGTATTTATCCAAAATTTGTTCTATCATCGGCATATAATATTGCGAAATTCCGAGCAGATATCTTCTTGATGCCGTGTTTTTAGAGTAAAATTGTATCCATTGTTTTACAACTTTATTGAAAGTCATCGGAACTATCGTAGGTAATTTATATAATCGTTGAATATAAACGGAATCGGGAAGTGCCGCCGATGTATAATTTTCCGGGGTATTAAAATTTGTATGGTCTTTTTCCGTCAAACTTCGTTTTACGTACCAATTATTTACTAATTCGTCAAGATATTGGGATTGTTGGGTTAAGGCATCTGTATTCTCGCTTGTCGTATCTTGTTTTTTTTGAGCTTGAATATTAAAGAAAATGCTGAATATCAGAAATATAAGTGTGAAATATTGTTTCATGTGTCTAAAAGAGTTAAAAGTTTGAAAGTATAAAGTTAAAAGTTTATTTGCATTTATTAAAGATGCATGGAAAACTCATTTTTAGTCATACCTTTATGTGTGTAAAATTTTTGCCGCATGTGTTTCATGTATTTTATTTGAAATTAAAACATAAAGTTAAGCCGATTGTATTTTTTTTGTATTTTCCGTATAAGGGAATTATTTCGGGTGAAATTTTCAGTGATAAATCGTCGCTTACGTCAAAATCGGATAACTCGGCATCAACCGTTGCATCAATAATATTTAAACCGTAAACGGCTAAAAAAATTACAACTGATAAATCTCGGTTTCTGCGAGTTGAATTTTTATATTGTTCTAATACATCCGTTGCAATATCTTCGCTGAAAATTGTTTCTGCCAAAGTTGTGTCAATTCGTTGTTGGTAGCCGGTTAAAAATCGGTGGTATTGCTTGTTGTTAAATTGAAACAGGAAAGCAGCCGTTCCCAAAGCGGAATAGACAATAGGGACTTTCCAATATTTTCCGTTGTAAACTTGTCCCGCACCGGGTAAAATTGCCGAGAATAAAGCTGCTCTGCCGGTTTTCTTTTTTTTAACGGAATATACGGGCGTTTCTTTTCCGGTTAAAATAATCGTATCTTTATTTGATTTATTAAAAACCGAATCGGATTGCGATAATCCGATTTGTATAAAAAGTAAAAAAAATATTTGTGTTAAAATAATTCTTTTCATTTCTTATTTATGCTTGAAAGTAATTCTTTAATTTTACGAAATTCTTCGTCGGATGTAAAAGATATTGAAATACTTCCTCTTCCGGCATTGTTTCGTTTTATATTTACCGTATTCTTAAAAATTCCCGATAAATCTTTTTTAAATTTGAGGTATTCTTCCGGAAGTCTGTTTTTTATCGGTTTTTTGGTTTCTTTTTTTACCGGAAAATTTATTTCTCGTATAAGGTTTTCCGATTCTCTTACCGATAACTTTTTTGAAAGGATCGTTTCGTAAACAGTTACTTGTTTTTTCGGGTCTTCAATTGTTATAAGTGCTTTTGCGTGTCCTTGTGTAATTAATTTATTTTGAATGCCCGATTGGATTTCGGCGGGTAACTTCAACAGACGCAAATAGTTTGTAACGGTTGTTCTGTTTTTTCCTATTCTTTCGGCTAATTTATCTTGTGTTAAGTTACATTCATCAATTAATCGTTGGTATGAAACGGCTATTTCTACGGCATTTAAATCTTCTCTTTGGATATTTTCTATCAATGCCATTTCCAGCATATCGCTGTCATCGGCTTTTCTTACAAAAGCGATAATCTTTTTTAACCCGGCATCTTTTGAAGCACGTAATCTTCGTTCTCCGGAAATAACCTGAAATTTTCCGTTTTTTAATTTTCTTACCGTAATCGGCTGAATTATACCGTGTTGCTTTATTGATGAAGCCAGTTCTTTCAGTGCTTCTTCATTAAAATCTTCACGCGGTTGAAACGGGTTTATTTCAATATCATCAATGTTAATTTCGGCAACCGCACCCGTAGATATTGCTTCTTCAACAGGTTTTTTTTCGTATTTTGTGGTATCGATTAAGGCACCCAAACCTTTTCCGAGAGGACTTTTCTTTGCCATAGTTTAATTTTTATTTCTTTCTAATAATTCTCTTGCTAAATTCAAATAATTTATACTTCCTTTTGAGTTGGCATCGTAATTTATTGCCGGCATACCGTAACTCGGTGCTTCGCTTAATTTAATATTTCTTTGAATAATGGTGTCGAAAACCATGCTTTCAAAATGTTTTCTGACTTCAGCCGCAACATGATTTGACAGTCTGACACGTGAATCATACATTGTTAATAAAAAACCTTCAATTTCTAATTCCGTATTGATATTTTTTTGAATCATTTGAATCGTATTCAAAAGTTTGCCTAAACCTTCGAGTGCAAAATATTCGCATTGAACGGGAATAATAACAGAATCCGATGCCGTTAAAGCATTTAATGTTAACAATCCTAATGAAGGTGAACAATCTATTAATACATAATCATAGTCATTTTTAACTTTTTTTACAACTGTATCTAAAATATATTCCCTGTTTTCTTCTTCCAACATTTCAATTTCGGCACCTACCAAATCAATATGCGAAGGGATAATATCTAAACCGGGTGTTTCGGTTTTGATAATTACTTCTTGCGGGGTAATATCGCCGATAAAACAGTCGTAAATGCTGTATTCTATATCTTTTAAATCGAAACCGATACCGGAAGTTGCATTTGCCTGCGGATCAAAATCTACAATTAAAACTTTTTTTTCCAGCACGGCAAGACTGGCTGCCAAGTTGATAGCCGTTGTTGTTTTTCCTACACCGCCCTTTTGATTTGCTAATGCAATGACTTTTGACATTCTTCAGTATTTTAAAAGTTAAAATTTGATATTGATGCAAAAATATAATTTTTATCGATATAATTCTTTTTTTGTTAATATCTTTTTCGAATGCTTTTACGGAAAAAATACTTAATTGTTAATATTTTCGTGATATACACCGGCACTTTGAATATAGCGGTTTTGCCAATCTCTGTTCAAAACATCCTTTAATAAATCAAAAAGATGTTTGCCGACAAAAAAATCGCTTAAATTATTAATACCGTACGGTTTCAGGAGGTGTATCTGGCTTTCGGAAGGCATCCATGTAATTTTATCGTCCGGATTTTTTGCCCAACCTTTTTCTTGGTTCATTTCCGGATTAAAAAACGGATATTCGGAATATTTTAATCGCCATAGATTATTTAATACGAGTTTTAATTTTTCTTTTGTAAGTTCATTTAGATTTTTATCATTTGTACCTCCGGCAATTTCAAAAACATGATATTTTTTTATTAAATTTTCTTTATTCGGATTTGCTTTTGATGTTTCCAGCCCGATTACTTGCCTTATCCAATTATTTTGAGGTATAAATTGAATCTCATAACCGTCTTCCGTTTTTGGTTTTACAACGGCTGTTTGTATTAAACCGCCGCTGAGATTAGGCATTAAACGAAGGGCGAAAAACCATTCTTTTTCTGTTTTTGTTTCACCTCCGAAGGTATTTACTTGTGCATAAATACCCGATAATGAGAATGTTAACAGTATGAGAATGAATATCTTTTTCAATTTTAATTTCTTTTATTCTTTTTAAACTGCAAAATACGTGCTAATATTATTATTTTATCCTTGAAATTTTATATCTATTTTTGTACTTTATAAAAAAAATATAAACTTATGAATCTGAAATTATATAAACCGAAAAAAGAAATACCGGCGGGAATAAGCGTTTTTGTCGGAGACAAAATTAATTATGCCGAATTTTTGAACGATAAAAAACAAATTGATTATTTAAAAAATCAATTTAAAAAAGAAAAAAATATTGTTGAAATTAACTTTTATGATTCGAAATTTTATTTCGTTAATTTTAAAAATGAGAAAATTTCTAATCCGGATGAAAAAATTCGTGTTGTCGGCAGTAAAATGACATCAATTCTGAATTCGGAAAAAATAAAAGAAGTGAATATAATTGATGTTGATAAAAATGCAGAATTAATCGGGTTCTTTATCGAAGGGATGATTTTGGCAAATTATTCATTCATAAAGTATTACAAAGAATCAGATAAGAAAAAGCCGGAACTTCAGAAATTAAATATTTTTTCGTCGGTTTTTAAAAAAGAGATGCTTTCGGAACTTGAAAAAATTACGGAAGCTGTTTATTTTGCACGTGATTTGGCTAATGAACCCTATTCGGGATTAAATTCTTTACAACTTTCCGACCGGTTAAAAAAAATATCCGAAAAAACGGGGATTAAATTTTCCGTTTTAAACAAAAAAGAAATTGAAAATGCCGGAATGGGCGGTTTGCTTGCGGTTAACAAAGGCAGTGATATTTCGCCGACCTTTTCTGTTTTGGAATGGAAACCCGAAAATGCAAAAAATACGAAACCCTATATTCTTGTAGGAAAGGGAATTGTATTTGATTCGGGCGGTTACAGCATAAAACCGACAAAAAATTCGATGGATATGATGAAGTTTGATATGGCGGGTGCTGCAGCTGTTGCCGGAGCTATGAAAGCAATTGCCGAAAATAAACTTCCTATTCATATAATTGCATTAATTCCGGCTACGGATAATGCCGTTGACGCTAAGTCGTATGTTCCGGGAGATGTGATTAAAATGCACAACGGATTATTTGTTGAGGTTTTAAATACCGATGCCGAAGGGCGTTTAATTCTTGCCGATGCGTTGAGCTATGCTCAAAAATATAAACCGGAATTGGTTTTGGATTTGGCAACATTAACCGGTGCAGCGGCTTATTGCATTGGTACGCAAGCATCGGTTGTTATGGGAACAGCCGGGAAAACGGTTTTTAAGAAATTAGAACAAAGCGGTGAAAATGTATATGAACGTGTTGTGAAATTTCCTTTTTGGGACGAATATAAAGAAATGATAAAATCAAATATTGCCGATATAAAAAATATAGGAGGCAGTGAGGCAGGAGCAATAACGGCAGGCAAATTTTTAGAATATTTTACGGATTATCCGTGGGTTCATATTGATATTGCCGGTCCTGCAATAATGAATAAAAAAAGTGCATACAGAACAGAAGGCGGAAGTGCATACGGAGTTCGTTTATTGTATGATTTTTTTAAAAATTTGACTTAAAAATAACATTATGGAAAATACGGAAAAAAAAATAAAAGTAGGTATTACACAAGGCGATATTAACGGTATCGGTTATGAAATAATAATTAAAACTTTAATTGATAAGCGGATTACGGATTTATGTATTCCGATTGTTTACGGTTCGCCTAAATTGGCTTCTTACCACAGAAAATCCTTAAATATTGAAAATTTCAGTTTAAATATTATCAGAACTCCGGAAAATGCAAATCCGAAAAGACCGAATGTTATTAATTGTGTATCGGAAAATACGCGTATTGAACTCGGAAAACTGACCAAAGAATCCGGTGCTGCCGCTTTTGCGGCTTTGGAAGCTGCAACTGCCGACTTAATTGAGGGAAAAATTGATGTATTGCTTACGGCTCCTATTAATAAAAACAGTATTCAGTCGGAAGAGTTTAAATTTCCGGGACACACCGAATATTTGAAAGAAAAAACAAATTCTGATGACGTATTGATGCTTATGATAGGAGAACGGATGAAAATCGGTGTCGTAACCGGACATATTCCGTTAAAAAATGTTGCCTATGAAATTACCGAAGAACGAATTTTAAAGAAATTACGAATTTTAAATAATTCTTTGCTGAAAGATTTTACCGTAAGGAAGCCGAAAATTGCCGTTTTGGGTCTTAATCCGCATGCAAGCGACGGCGATGTAATCGGAAATGAAGAGTCGGAAATAATTATTCCGGCATTGAACAAAGCAAGAGACGAAGGCATTATGGCCGTAGGACCGTATCCGGCAGACGGTTTTTTCGGCTCCGAATCGTATTTGAAATTTGATGCCGTATTGGCAATGTATCATGACCAAGGTTTAGCACCTTTTAAAGCAGTCGAATTTGAATATGCCGTTAATTATACTGCCGGTTTACCCGTTGTAAGAACTTCGCCCGGACACGGAACGGCTTTTGAAATTGCCGGAAAAGGCGTTGCATCTCCGGATTCGTTCAGGCATGCTCTTTTTACGGCTCTCGAGATTTATAAAAACCGAAAATTATATGAAGAAATTTCAAAAAATCCCTTAAGCTGATTTTTTCGGACAGGATTAAAAAGCTATGACAACTCATATTATTACGGTCGTTTTTATTTTATCTTTCGGTATTCAACTTGCCTGGTTATCAGTTTATTTACGGATGCTTCTTCGTCGTCGCAAGTGTGCCGAAAACGAAAATTTGCCTCCTTTGTCTGTTATTATATGTGCAAGAAACGAAGCCGAAAATCTGCAAAAATTTTTACCTTCGGTTTTAAATCAGAAGTATCCGGATTTTGAAGTTGTGGTGATAAACGACAATTCGGAAGATAATACAAAAGAGGTTTTATCGGAATTTAAAAAACGATATAATAATTTAACCGTTCTTGAAGCAGAAAAAAACAGTTCCGGAGGCGGAAATAAGAAAAAAGCACTGACAAAAGCAATTTCCGAAGCAAAAAATGAAATTTTAGTATTTACCGATGCCGATTGCTATCCGGTTTCAACCGAATGGCTGAAAAAAATTGCATCTTCTTATTCGTTTGATACTGAAATAATTATTGCTTACAGCGGCTATGAAAAACACAAAGGTTTTTTAAACCGTATAATTCGTTACGAAACCCTCTTTACGGCAGTGCAATATTTGTCCTTTGCCGATTTCGGATTTCCGTATATGGCAGTCGGACGTAATTTATCGTATAAAAAATCGGTTTTTTTGCAAAATAAAGGTTTCGAATCGCATAAAAATATTCTTTCGGGTGACGATGATTTGTTTATTAACCAAGCAGCAAATAAAAAAAATACAAAAATTATTTGCGATTTTGAAAGTAAAACGATTTCCTTACCGAAAAAAACAGTTAAAGAATATTGTTTGCAAAAAAGACGACATTTTTCTGCCGGATTTCAATACCGTAACAGAAATAAATTGATAATATGGACAGAACTGATGTCGCGTTTTTTCTTTTATTTGTTTCTGTTGGTTTTGCTTGTTAAAGGTCAAGCCGTTGAACTTGCATTAGTACTTTTTTTAATCAGAATGACAATTTTTGTTTTTACCGTAAAATTATTTGCCCTAAAGATAAAAGAGCCGAATAATTTATTTTTTATTCCTATATTTGACATTTTAATTCCCGTTATCCATTTAATTATACTTTCGGGAACTGTTTTTTATAAAAGAATTGTATGGAAATAAACCGAAACTTTTCGGAAAAAGCAGTCAGAGATTATCACCTTATTGAAAAAGCTAAAGGCGGTGATGAGCGTGCGTTTGCCGAATTGTTGGGGTATTACAGAGAAGCATTATTCCATCTGTTATTAAAAATGGTAAAATCAAAAGAAGATGCCGAAGATTTAATGATTGAAACATTTGAAAAGGCATTTCGGAAAATTCAGTCTTATAAATCGGATTATGCATTCAGTACGTGGCTCTTCAGAATAGCCACAAATCACGGTATTGATTATATCAGAACTTCTCAGAATAAATACGATAATGTATATATTGATAAAACGTATGATTACGAAAATGATTTTCAAAAATCGGTTGTGATTGTTGAAGATTCTCTTAATCCCGAAGAATCAATCGTAAATAATCAGGAAAAGAAGACTTTAAAAACCGTTGTTCAAAAATTACCGCCGGATTATCGACGAATTGTTGTCCTTCGTTATTTTGAAGATTATTCCTATAATGAAATTTCCGAGAAATTAGATTTGCCGATAGGGACGGTAAAAGCACGACTTTTTCGTTCTCGCGAATTATTGCAGAGTATCTTGAAAAAACATGATATAGATTATGGAAAAAGTTGATGTTTCTTTGATAAAAGAGTATTTTCCTTCAATAGCTGTACAACAAATTGATTTATTCTCGGAACTTTTTTTGTTGTATCAATATCGGAACAAAAAAATTAATATTATTTCCCCGAAAGATATTGATAATTTATTGATTCGTCATATACTTCATTCTCTGTCAATTGCGAAAGTTATTGAATTTAAATCTTCCGAAAATGTTGTTGACATCGGTACCGGAGGCGGGTTTCCCGGTATTCCGCTTGCGGTAATGTTTCCCGAAACACAATTTACTTTAATCGATTCAATAGGGAAAAAAATAAAAACAGTAAACGAAATTATTAAAACTGCCGATATAAAAAATGTAAGGGCAATACAAAAACGAAGTAACGAATACAAAGAAAAATTTAATTTTGTAACCGGGCGTGCCGTTACTGCTTTCCCTAAATTTTACGATTCGGTAAAACATCTTCTGAAAAAAAAGAATGAAAGAAACGGTATATTTTATTTAAAAGGCGGAGATTTTGACGAAGAATTAAAAAATTTTAAAAAAACAGAACTCTTTTTACTCAAAGATTACTTTAAAGAAGACTTTTTTTTAACCAAAAAACTGATTTACTTAAAAAAATAATTAACCGTTTATTTGCAAAAACGACCCTTTTACCGGCAAAAAACGACCCTTCAATCATTACTCTTCCGGTTTATTGTTTGTTCCGATTCGTTTTTCTAACTTTGAACAAACTTATTCGGTAATGTATTCAAAAAATAAAATACTTATTGTTGAAGACGATAATTTTTCGGTTATTCTGATAAAGGAATATTTAAAACCGTTAAATGCCGAACTGTATAATGTACGGAACGGAAAATTTGCCGTAGAATTTTGCCGTAAGCATGATGTTGATTTAGTAATTACCGATATTTTAATGCCCGTAATGGGCGGTATCGAAGAATTAAGGGAATTGAGAAAAATAAAACCAAACATTCCCGTTGTTGCACAAACCGCCTACGCTACTCGCGAAAAACTCAATGAACTTGTAAATGTCGGGTTTGATGCCGTAATTACAAAGCCATTTCGAAAAGATGATTTTTTTACGGTAATTGAGCGTGCGTTAAGAAAATATAAAGAAGTTGCCGTATAAATATTTTGATTCGTGAATGCTTCGTATGTGTAGTACGAGTTAATTATACAATTTGCAAGTTATTGTAATAATTATAAAAACTTCAAAAATTCCGATTTTACGGAAATAAAAATTTGCATACCTTATTTAAAATTCTCATTTTTAAGGAATAAAACAATTTTCTTATTTCCGCTTTGAACCGATTGACTTACATACTGATTTTTATATTTTTAGTTGCTGAGCTCAGTGCTCGGAAAGATTCTCTTAAATACTCCGCAAAAGACAGTTCGTATCAGCTGCAAAGTCTGTATTTGAATTTTAAAAAAGATATATTCCGGTTTACCGACGGTAATTACAGTAATCGGAAGGGGCGTTTGTGCAGCGATTCCGCATATTTTTTCTTAAAAAAAGGGAAATATGATATTGCATTGCAACTTTTAAAAAAATCGGATACATACGATACGGCGGATTTGATTTTAAAAAATTGGAATACAGGATTACGCGGAATAATTTATTACAGAAAAAATAATTTTAAAAAAGCATTAAAAAATTTAAACAAATCCGTTGCATATTTTAAAAACGAGAAACATAATTATCTTACGGATTATGCTTCGGCTCTTTTTTATCAATTCAGAGGGAGAACTTTAGCTGATATTGGCTTATATTCTTCCGCCGCAGAAAGTTATATAACATCAAATAAATTTTTTCTAAAAGGGTTTACGTTTTCTTTTATTTTTTCTAT
>CAZCPV010000040.1:0-16040 GCA_964500765.1 uncultured Draconibacterium sp. | reverse complement strand
CCGGCTGATTATGAAGATTTTCTTCTCATATAGACAATTAATATTTCATTCAATATGACGGTATCAATTAAATCACACTTTTATAATAATTCCGAATCGTAATTAAAAAACATTATGTTTTGTGAAATGACAGATACGAGATTATCTGTATTTTAGTTGTAGATTTGCGGGTCGCAAACACAAAATTTACCTTTTTATACTGCATTTATTATACAAAAATACCCGGAATTATATGATTGCAATTTTCACATTTATTTTCGGATAAACCGGAAATGCCGGTAAGGGCTAATGTCCTTGTAATAAGTATGCTTCCGCAATTCGGACAGTAGGTATTATTTCCTGTATCGGTTATAATATTTCCGAGATAAACGAAATTTAAATGTTGTTTTGCTGTATGAAAAAATTGTAAAAGTGTTTCTTTGGGCGTTGTTGAAATTTTTGATTTATAAGCCGGGAAATAACGAGATAAGTGTAATATTGTATTTTTTCCGGATATTCTTACTAAAGTTTTAAGCATTTTTTTAAAAGTTTCGCTGTCGTCATTTAAGGTGGGTATAACTAAATATGTGATTTCAAAATGTTTGCCTGAAGAAGCAATTTGCTCGATTGTATTTAATACGGGTTGCAGGTCTGATTTGGTTTGTTGCTTATAAAAATCTTCGGCAAATGCCTTTAAATCAATATTAAAAGCATCAATGTAAGGAAGTAATTCCGATAAAGGTTCCGGATTTATGTATCCGTTTGATACGACAACATTTTTTAAGTTGTTTTCTTTTGCTTTAACGGCAGTTTCGAGCATATATTCGTACCATACTGCGGGTTCGTTGTAGGTGTATGCAATGCCGATGTTATTGCGAATTCTTTTTGCTTCTTTTATAATTAAATCGGATTTATGAACGGTTCCGGGAAATTTATTTTCGGGATTTATTTGAGAAATATCACTGTTTTGGCAAAAATTGCATTTTAAATTGCAGCCGATACTGCCGAGTGATAAAATATTTTTTCCGGGATAGAAGTGATAGAGCGGTTTTTTTTCAATCGGATCAATATGAACAGCTGATAATTGTTCATAATTTAAAGAATACAAAATGCCGTTTTCATTTTTCCGAACTTTACAAATACCGTATTTTTCGTCGTTTATAATGCAATTGTGCGGACATAAGGTGCATTTGACCTGTTTGTTTTCAAGTTTTTTGTAATATGACGCTTCATGCAACATTTTTTTGAACTGAATTGAGAATTTCACTTAAATTACGACAAAAAAATGAAAAAAGAAAGTATTTCTTATAAATATTTTTTTACGTCAATACATTTCGGGATAAATTTACAGACATCACCGTCGTATTTTAATATTTCTCTCAGAATAGTTGAACTTATGGGTGTATGTTTTGCTTCGGTCAGCAGAAAAACGGTTTCGATATCATTTTTCATAAAATGATTCATTTGGGCGATTGCTCTTTCGTATTCAAAATCGGAAGCTGTACGTAAACCCCTTAAAATGAACTTAATATCTTGTTCTTTGCAGAAATCGACAGTCAGTTTGTTATATTTCTTTACGGAAATTCTTTTTTCGTCTTTAAAAACTTCTTTTATAATTTTCATCCTGTTTTCTACCGTAAAAAAACCTTTTTTTTCGGAATTATAACCGATTGCAATAATAATTTCGTCAAAAAGTTCTAAACCGCGTAATACGATAGACTCGTGTCCGACGGTAAAAGGGTCGAAAGAACCGGGAAAAATTGCTCGTTTCATTAGTTAAAATTTATCGTAAAGATACGAATTTATTTTGAAAATCTTTTTTTCGAGTATATGCCTGCGTATTTTATTGATTTGTATTTCAATTCGGAATATATATCTTTGTTTTCTTGTAAAATTATAAATTCAAATTCAAAAAAATGAAAAAAATTGTAGTAATTGCATTGTTTATAGGTTTGATTTGGTCTTGTAAAACAAGTTCCGACGAGAAATCGGGCTTCACAATTGACGGTACAATTGTCGGTTACCGGGATTCCGTGATTTTCCTGAAAAAACGTGAATCGGGGGAATGGGTTACCGTTGATTCCGCAAAAGTAACCGACGGAAAATTTAATTTAAAAGGTACTGCAGAGCAGCCCGAAATATGCTATTTGTTAAACGAAAAACTTCATTTCAGAATTCCATTGTTTCTTGAAAATTCCGATATTACGCTTACTGCGGATATGAAAAATCCGGAAGATGTTAAAATTACGGGTTCAAAATCGCAGGAACAGTTGGATAAATTCAAAAAAGAAGTGAAAACCTATAATGATAAATTGGAGGATTTATACAAGCAATATTCGGATGCTCAAGAAAAAGGGGATAAAGATTTGCTTGAAAAGATTGATTCGTCTTATACTGTAATTGATTCAGAAAAAACGGTTTTTACAAAAAAATATATAGCCGAAAATAATAAATCGCTTGCCGTACCTTATATTTTATATCGCGAACTTTCGTATTCTCTTGAAGTCAAAGAATTGGATTCTATGTTGAATTTGATTGATACATCACTTTCATCCTCAGTATATTACAAACTGTTGGATAAAAAAGTTAAAACTTTATACAATGTAGCGGTCGGTAAAAAAGCACCTGATTTTACCTTAAACGACACAACCGGAAATCCTGTTTCGTTATCGCAATTTCGGGGAAAATATTTGTTAATTGATTTTTGGGCTGCTTGGTGTCGTCCTTGTCGTGCCGAAAATCCGAATAATGTAAAACTTTATGCCGATTATAAGGATAAGGGTTTTGAAATTTTGGGTGTTTCGTTTGACGATAATCGGGAAGCATGGGTAAAAGCCGTTAAACAAGACGGTTTAACATGGACACAAGTGTCGGATTTAAAGGGCTGGAACAGTGCCGCCGGGAAATTATATGCTGTAAGTGCCATTCCGCATACTGTTCTTTTGGATAAAAACGGAATTATTATAGCTAAAAATCTTCGAGCCGAAAAATTACGTGATAAAATTTCGGAATTGCTTGATTAATATGGCTTTGTGTTAATGAGGGAGTTTTGGTAAATACCAACTTCCTTATAATGAGCTTATTATAGTGACTGAAAACTTAAAATTACCCCGTTTTGCATAAAATATCGCTTATTTCGGGGTAATTATTTTTTGTTTTGCAGTTAAAAAAATCAACTTTGGCAAAGTTTTTAGCTTTGCCAAAGTTTGTAAGAAATAATTCTTGCAGTCTCTTGGGCAAGTGTGCAAAATTCCTCCTTAAATTAAAATTCACTATTTCCTGAATGTCCCTTTTTTAAATAAATTCGCAGGGATTTTCTATAAAATATTCAAAATTAATTCAAATTTTTCCGTCTTATTGTTTTATAAATTTTATATCGGAAATAACTGCATGATTATCGGATAATCTTAGAAAGTAAATACCTTTCGGGAATTGTTCGATATTAATATCGGAATTAACATTGTTTTTATAAAATACTTGTTTACCTTGAATATCAAATATTTGTAAATTGTATTGCTTATTTGGTTTTCGGTTAAAGTCAATATGAATATAATTGCTCGCCGGATTCGGATAAACGTTTAAATTTACTTTTGAGATTTCCTCCGTATTTCCGGTAATATCGCCGAAAACAGGTCGTATCATCAAACTCCCTTGTTCTGCCGAAGGTATCCATTCGCCGGAAATATTATAAAAAACTTTATTGTTATTTACGGTATTGTAATCAAAGCCGATATTTAATTTATCTTCGGTAGTTTGTGTCCATCCGATAAAGAAATCGCCGTCAATTAATACCGGTTCGTCGAATATGTAGGTGTGAAATTTGTTTAATTCATCTTCATACTCGGGGCGGATACCTTCATAGGTTTTTATGGTATCGCCCGGCATTCCGTTTTCATCAACTTTCCATAGGTAAATCCAAAAATATTTTTGACTTGCATCTTGAAATGCCTGCGTAAAGTACATATTAACTCCGGTAAGGTAATCCGGTTTAAGCGGCGAAAATTTGAGTGCAACTTGCCCGTATTTCGTTCCGTTTCCGTATATTCCGTATCCGGCTTCGGCACTGCCGTCGTCGTAAGCATAATAATTTTTAAAATGTTGAATATACGATACGGAATTATTTTGTGCCGAATCGTAAGAATCCGTAACAATTTTTGCCGTTAATTTAAAGTCGGAAAAATTGTTGTTATTTTCGGGAAACGTAAACGGTTGACCGGAAAAATTCAGATTGTTATCGGAAAAAGGGGACGGGGTAAGCGTGCCGGCATACCAATGTTGTTCTGTCGATGTTCCGTCAATATCGTTCATCGTAAAATTTAAGCTGTCAATTAAACGTACCGCATTATCGTTGTTTCTGAAAGAAACGGCAATGTCGGATTTTAAGGTTTGACCGGTTGTTTCTTTAAAGTGTTTCCACGGAACAGATTCATAATTTGTTAATAAAGAGTGCAGGGGAGAGGTGAAAGCAATATCGTGAAAAACGGTGTCGTTTAGGTTTCTGTTTTTATTTAAATATACATAATCAATATGCCAAAAATCGCAATTGGTTGCTAAACTCGGATAGGTTGATGTGCCGAAACTTGCATAATTTCTGAAACGAAAGCGGAAATTATTTTTAAGGTATTTTTCTTCGCTAACCGGAATAATAACAAAGGTAAAATCTTTATTTCCGGAACCGGGAACAGCCCATATTTTATTCCATATATCGTCATCCGGAGCGTAAAATTCCAAAAACAGAGAATCTTGTGTCTCCGGAGCATCACCGATGCCTTGCGGTTGGTAAAAGAAGCTTAAAAAAATTGTTGTATTTCCGGGGTAATTCAGGTTAAGGGCTTGTGAAGTTAAGGTATCTGCCGAAAAAGGCGTGTTGTAATCGGCGTATTAATATATCTTACACTGTGAATCAACGGCATCCAATGTAGCAACGCCTATTGAAGGCGGATTTACGGCAAGTGTACGGTTTATATATACCGTTTTGTCCGACCAAAGATTCGGATTCGGGTAGATATTATCGGCGGAAAAATCGTCCCAAAACGGTAATTCCGAAACAGCTTTATTTTTTGTCGTACTTTTTGTATCGGTTTTTTTCTTAAGATAAGACTGAATTTCGGGATTATTACTTAATGATACGGTATATTCTTGTGCAAAAATATTAATTGTAAAAAAAATGCTAAAGATAAGGGACAGAAACAGCTTCATTCAATAAAAAATTTATAAATCATATCAAGAACGTAAAAGCTCCGATAATATTTTAATTATTCAGCATTTAATGTGTCGGTGTGTAAACTTAACCAAACATCAATTTGTTCGCCGGGTTGATATACAATATTCGGTTTGGGGCGTTGTCTGATTACTTTTGCATTGATACTGTCATCATAAGTTTTAACGGTTTTGTCATACAACACGGTGCCTATATTAAGCATAAAATCAGCTACTTCCAATTCCGCTTCTTCCAAAGTTAACCCATAAATATCCGGTGTAACGGTATTTCCTAAATTTTGTGATTTTCCCAAAACAAGTTCAATACTTGCTCCCTGCGGTATTCCTGTTCCGGGTTCAATATCGGCATTTTTATATTTTTGTTTTAATACAACATTATCGAAAATGGAAGGTTCATAGCTTATTTTTCCGATTCTTAATCCGTAGGTTTCGATATCGGCTTTGGCTTGTACCAAAGTTGTATGAATAAAATTCGGCATTTTAATAATTTTCGGTAATATCGATTTTATGGTAACAAAAATTCGTCTGTTTTCTTTTACTTTTATATCCGGCGGCGGATTTTGGTCTATTACGGTTCCTCTTCTGCCGGGTCCGTTATATACCGAGTCGATAACTTTAATTCTGAGTTTCTTTTCGTCGGCAATTTTTTGTGCTTGTTTTACGGTCATTCCGGAAAAATCGGGTACGGAGAGTGCTTGTCCGTGGTGGGTTGAAATTCGGATACTCAGAAATGTTATTGAAATAACAATAATGATAAATGCTAATGCAATACCGTAGTGGATTAAAAACTTTTTTTTGGTAAGAAATGAAATGATATTTTTAAAGTTCATGTTATTTTCTTGAAAAAATGATGTTGTAAATATGTTTTGCAAAAATAATTAAATAAATCAAATATTATCTGATATTTTATTTTTACGATTTAGTTTTTTTAACTTTGTGCAAAATTTTGAGATGGTACACGGAAAATATAAATATAATCCCGAAACATTAGAGTTTGAAAATAAAGAACTTACTAAAAAGCAGAAATTATTGATTACGATATTATCAATTTTTATTGGTTCTTTAATAACGGCAGTCAGTATATTTTTTGTTTTTGTTTTATTTTTTGATATCAATATAAAGAAACAAAAAGCTTTGGATAATAAAATTCTTGAAGAACAATATGAAAAATTATTGGAACGCAAAAGGCAGAATGACAAATATTTACAAGAGCTTATAGCAAAAGATAAAATTATTTATCAATCGGTTTTTAAGAGTATGCCCGATAATTCGATTTTTGAGAATGAGAATCCGTATAAGAAATTTTCAAAAAAAAATACAAAAATAATTGTTGAAAATAATACCGAAAGATTGTTGAAAAACAAAAATGCGATACGAAACGAAAAGAATAAATTTGCCGATTTTTATAAAGAAGTTTTAAATGCGGATAAATCAATTAAAAAGATTCCGTCGATACAACCGGTTTTAAATTATAATTTTAAATATCCGGTTTACGGTTACGGCGAACGTATCGACCAGGTGTATAAATCGCTGGTTTTTCATCCGGGAATTGATTTTGCCGTTCCCGAAGGTACGGCGGTTTTTGCCTGTGCCGACGGGAAAGTTGAAAAATCGGGCAGAAAAAGGGGTTTGGGAAAACGAGTTGTTATAAATCATCATAACGGTTATAAAACCATTTATGCTCATTTGGATAATTTGTATGTAACAGTCGGAAAAACAGTCAGGAAAGGTCAGAAAATAGGAACGGTCGGAATGACCGGAAAATCTTTGATTTCGCATTTGCATTATGAAATACGTTTTAAAGATAAGCCGGTAAATCCCGTAAATTATTTTTTCTTGGATTTAAATCCGAAACAGTTTGCTCAAATTGTTTCCGAAAGTAAAAAATCCGGTTTGAGTTTAGATTAAATTTATTCGGAAAATTTGACTTCCGCACCGTTTACGTAAGTTTTTATTTTATATTTTTCACCTTCGCTGACAGGGTTCATTCTTAAATCTACGGAACGAATGCTCAAGCAATTTCCTATTTCGGGCGGCATTTTTGTCAGCTTATTTCCGAAAAGGTTTAAAACAGACAGCGATTCCATGTTCCCTATTTCTTTCGGGATTTCGGTAAGTTGATTGCCGAATAAATCCAATTCTTCAAGGAAAATCAAATTTCCGATTTCGGGCGGCAGTGTTGTAAATTTATTATCGCTTGCCGAAAGTTTATTTAAATTGGGTATTTCGGTAACCACAATCGGGAAAGTTTTGAAATTATTGGAGCTGATGTCTAAAATAATCAAGTATTCGAGATTACTTAAGCTTTTCGGTAATGAACTTAAAAAATTTCCGTGTAAATTGATGTCGGAAAGATTTCTTATATCTCCTATTTCTTCGGGAATTTCTTTCAGGTTATTGTTTCCTGCCGAAAATTTTATCAGGTTTTCCATTTTTCCGATTTCTTTCGGAAGTTCACTCAAATTTACATTTTGACTGATATCTAATTCGGTTAAATTTTTTAATCCGCCGATACTTTTCGGAAGTTTTTCTAATTTGTTTTTAGCGGCAAAAAGAGTAACAAGTTTCTTTAATTTTCCGATATTTTCGGGAAGTTTTGTAATATTGTTGGATTCTATACTTAAAACTTCAAGGTTGGGCAATTCGCAAATTGATTCCGGCAGGGCAGTAAGGTTGTTTTGTCTTAAATCGATGTATTGCAATTCTTTTAATTCGCCGACAGCTTCGGGTATTTCGGAAATTTCGTTGTCTCTTAAATCTAACATTTTCAAATGCGTAAGACGTTTTATGGTTTTCGGAATTACGGAAATGCTGTTTCGGGCTAATTTCAGAATTTCGAGATTTGTCAGTTCGCCGATTTGATACGGAAGTTTTGTGATGTTATTTTCTTCTAAATTCAGCGATTGTAAATTGGAAAATTTTGTAATTTCTTCCGGAATAACCGGCGTGTTTATCAAACTTAAAATATATACGCTTTCCGGTTTTTTCAGTGCCTCTTCCATTGAGGTGTATTCGATTGCATTTTGAAGTTCGTTGGTATTCAATCGCATATTTATATCACAATTTACCAACGAGTCACGCAATTCTTTTATTTGTTTTGAAGGAATTTTATTGCCTCTTAAATCGAGGTATTTTATATTTTTTGCTTCGAGCAAGCCCTCCGGCAACGATTTTATTTTATTAAAACCGAAATTAATACGCGAAATATTTGTGTGTTCATAAATAACGGGATGAAAAGCATCCATTTTGTTATATTCCATATCAAGTTCTTCCAACTTGCCGAGTTCTTTTATTTTATCACTTAAAGCAAGTATTTTATTTCGGTTTAATTTTAAGATTTTAAGGTTTGGAATTTTTGCAAGATTTTTCGGAAATTCGACAAATTTATTTTTTGTTAAATCTAAAACTTCAAGATTTTCCAACTTGCTCATATTTCCCACTTCGATTATTTTGTTATACGAAAGGTTCAATTTCTTTAAATTTGTCAATTTTGATATGACTTTCGGTATTTCAACAATTCGGTTATGCGATAAGTTCAGTTCGGTTAAATTTATGAGTTCGGGGAAGGTTTTGGGTAATTCCGCAATTTTGTTGTTTGTAAGATTCAGTATTTTTAAATTTTTGAGGTTACCGAAATTGCTCGGAAGTTCTTTAAGCAGATTTTCTTCGATAATTAAAGTTTCGAGTTTTGTTAATTTGGCAAAACCCGAAGGCAATTTTTTTAAGTTATTAAAACTTAAATCAAGATAGGTTAAATTTGTAAGATCGCCGATATTTTTTGGTAATTTATCTAATCCGGCATTGTTTAAATCTAATGAATCAACATTTTCGGGGTCGGCTAAAGCAATGTTTACATTGTAATAGACTTGTGATTTTGCTTGACCGGAGAGCAAAATAACGGCGAAAAAAATGAAAATAAAGCGATTAATGATTTTCATATGTATTTTATATAGAGGTTGTTTTAATCTGACGAAAGTAAATATTTTTTTTAAATTATTCAATTTTGATTCCTAATATTGTAATATCATCTCTTTGGTTGGTGTTTTTTTTATGAGAATTCAGTATTTCCGTAATTTGTTCTTTTTGTTTATTTAAGGGCAGTTCTGCAATTTTTTCTACTATTTTTTGAAATCCGGCAGTTCCTATTTTTTTTCCTTCGGATGAATTTTGGTCAATAATACCGTCGGAGAGCAAATAAATTATATCGTCTTTTTCGGTCGTAATTTTTTTATTTGTAAACGGAATATCATCATCAAAATAACCGCCGATTGTTTTAATATCGCCGCGAATTTTTTCAATTTTATTTTCTCTTTTTGAATAAATAAAAACTGATTGTTTTGCTCCGCTGAATATAATTTCTGTTTTGTTATCGGGTGTTTTTTCTAATCTTATTATTGAAATATCCATTCCGTCTTTATTTCCGGATAGTTTTTGTTTCAAAGCAAGTTTTACCGATATATTCAGTTGTTCAAGAATTTCGGAAGGCAAATTAATGTTTTTTTCGTTTACGATATAATTTAGCAATCGGGCTCCTATCATACTCATAAAAGCTCCGGGAACACCGTGTCCGGTGCAATCAACAACAGCATAAAAAGTGTACGGACTGTTTTCTTTTGCCGAAAACCAATAAAAATCTCCGGAAACAATATCTTTCGGAAGATAAATTAAGAAGAAATCATTTCTTAATTGCATATTGCCCTTTGTCGGTAAAATAGCATTCTGAATAGTTTTGGCATATCTTAAACTTGAATTTATCTCCTCACTTTTCCTTTCAAGTTCATGATTCTTAATTTCTAACAGTCTTCCGGTTTCTACTTTATCGGTAATATCCGTATCAATAACTATGATACTTTGAATATCACCTTTTAAATCTGTTATTGCTTTTATGTTTGTTTTAATCCATATTTTTTTACCCTCTTTATTTAAAGTAGAAAATTCATAACTGCCGGAACTTTTATTTTGAATAGTGTTTTTTATTACACGAGACATTTCAACATAATTTGTTGACTTTTTTGACGCATCAAAAATATTCGGATATTTTTTTGTAAAATCTTTAAAACTAATATCATATAATTCGTCAAAACCTTTGTTTCCCCATTCAAAGTTCCCTTCTTTATCAAGCAAAACAACCGCATTATCCGTAGCATCAACGGCTGTTTTCAGTTGCATTAAGTCTTCGTTTATTTCATAAAGTTGTTCTGTTTGAGATTTTATTTCCTCATTTTGTTGCATAATTTCATAATTCTTTTCCAACAAAATCTGTCTGTTTTTTTTAAGAGCTTCAAAGTGTTTGTTTTTTATTCTTAACATTCTTAAAATATATAATGTTAAGAAAACATCCAATAAAATAATAATAAAAGCGGCGATTATTAACCAGGTAATAATTTTTATTTTTTCGCTTTGTTGCTCTTGAATTTTTTTGCTTGTTTCGTTTTTAATATTCAACGTATTTATTTTTTTTCTGTTTAATTTATTTTCAAATAAAACTTTTTGTTTTGCAACATCTTCGTTAAATTTTGTTTGTACCGAACTGTCTTTAATATCCGAATATTTTTTATAATATTTCAGGGCATTTTCAAAATTGTTTTTTTTCTCGTAATAAAAAGAAATTGTTTTAAAAATATCTTCATATAAAGATTTATCGGATTTTTTATTCAGTAAACTTTTTGCTTCTTTTATATAAGTGTATGCTGTGTTTAAATTGTTTTTTATGATATTAATTTTTGCCAAACTGTTTATTACTTTAATTTTGAATTCTAAAGAACCTGTTTTTTTATACAGTTCATATGCCTTTTTGTAATTTTCTTCGGCTTTATCATATTTTCTTAAATTAAAATATGCATCACCGAGAAAAATATAATTATCGACGATTTTTTCGATATTATCGCTTAATTTTATTAGAGGCAAAGCTTTCTTTAGATATTCAACGGCTTTATTATTTTTATTTAATTCGGTATATAAATAACCTAAATTAATATATGCCGAAGCTTTCATTTCGGTATCGTGAAATTTATTTGATAATGCCAGTGTTTTTAAGAAATATTCTTCGGCTGATTTATAATCTTTCAATTCATTATATAACAATCCCAAATTATTGAACGTTTTTATTATCGAAAGTGTATCGTTTAATTTATGAAAGATTGATAAGGATTTCGACAGCGTTTTAATACTGTTTTCA
Source organism: uncultured Draconibacterium sp. (assembly GCA_964500765.1). Lineage (GTDB taxonomy): Bacteria > Bacteroidota > Bacteroidia > Bacteroidales > JAADGE01 > JAADGE01. The sequence continues at coordinate 4,663 of CAZCPV010000040.1, read as the reverse complement.
TATAATGCTAATTCGTCATAAACCAACGATAAGTTATTTAATGCCGCAGCTTCTCTGTATTTTAGATTATACTCTTTACTTTTGTTTATACTTTTCCGGAAATTTTCGACGGCATCTTTATATTGTCCCGAACCTAAAAATATTAATCCGATATAATTATATGTTTTTACTTCTTTTTCTCGGTCATTGAGTTTTTTCGGGTAACGAAGAACATTTTTAAAACAAATAAGTGCCGAATCCTTTTTATTCAGATGATAATAAATTTTTCCTTTTAAATAATTTACTTGTAAGTAAAATTTATCGCTGTCGTTTTTAATTAAACGGGTTATTTGATTTGCATAAAAAAGAGCACTGTCGTGATTTGTTTTTTCAATTTGTTCCGATTTTTTTAGAAGTTTAATAATTGTAAGCGTATCTTCGGGATTAAATTGTATCGTATTTTGGCTGTACAGTATAAATGGCTTAATAAATAAAAACGGAATAAATAAATGTGTAATAATATAATATTTAAGCTTTTTTATTTTCATAGCAAATTTTACCCCTGCAATATAATAAAAATACTTGATAAAAAGATATTTTTTTTATCAGAAGTTCCCTTAAATTATTTCGGCGGCGACAAATGTACTGCCGCCGATAAATATTAAATCTTCTTTTTCGGCATTTATTCGACTTGTTTTGTATGCTTCTTTCACAGTTTTAAAAGAACTGCCTTTTAAATTGAATTTTTCGGCTTTTTTTAATAAAACTTTTTCGTCTAAAGCTCTCGGTATTTGTGCTTTAGTGAAGTAATACAACGCATTTTTCGGTAATAAACTTAAAATTGTATCAATATTTTTATCGTTAACTGTTCCGAAAATAAAATGTAAGTTTTTATACGGTGTTTTCGTAATTTGTTTTACAACTTCTTTTATTCCGGCTTCGTTATGTCCGGTATCGACAACGGTAAGCGGATTAAATCCCAAAATTTGCCATCTGCCTTTAAAATTTGTATTTTTTGTAACATTTGAAATGCCTTCACGGATATTTTCTTTGGTAAGGGGAAATTTTTCTTTCAGAACATCAAATATTTTTAAAGCACAAATAATGTTTTTTTTCTGATAGCTCCCGATTAAATCTGTTTTTAAATTATGAAATTCGGGCTTGCCGTTTTTGTTTATATTTAGAATCTGCTTATAATCAGTACTTAACATTTCATATTCGCAGGAATATTCTCGGTCGGCAAAATAAATTTCGGATTTATTTTTTTTTGCAAAATCAGTAAAAATATCGGAAATCTCTTTTTGATATTCTCCGATTACAACCGGTACGGCAGGTTTTATAATACCGGCTTTTTCTTCGGCAATTTCAGCTAATGTACTTCCCAAGAATTGTGTATGGTCGATGCTGATATTTGTGATAACCGAAATTTCGGGATTTATGATATTCGTAGAATCCAGTCTTCCGCCGAGACCTACTTCAATTACGGCAATATCAACTTCTTGCTTTGCAAAACAGTCGAAAGCCAATGCTACGGTCATTTCAAAAAATGAAGGTTGCAATTTCTCAAAAAAAGATTTGTTTTTTTCAACATAATCAATAACAGCTTTTTCTGAAATCATTTCTCCGTTTATTTTTATCCTTTCGCGAAAATCTTTTAAATGCGGCGAAGTATATAATCCGGTTTTGTATCCCGCAGTTTGCAGTATCGATGCCGAAATGTGCGATACCGAACCTTTTCCGTTGGTTCCGCCGACATGAATACTTTTAAACTTTTGATGCGGATTACCTGCATGTTTGCATAAAGCAAGAATATTATTTAAACTCTTTTTCAAAGCCGGTTTCCCTTGTCTTTGATACATCGGTAATTTTCCGAATAAATAATTTAAAGTTTCTTGATAATTCATAAAAAAAGTTCAAATAATTTCTGCAAAAATAAAATAATCCCTTAAATACTTTGGAAACAGAAAAAAGAATATCTAAATTTGGGCTTTGACATACTAATTTTATTAAAAACACAAAATACGACATTATGGCTAAAAAAACATTTATTTTAGATACCAATGTTATTCTTCATGATTATACAAGTTTAATGCAATTTGAAGATAATGATGTAGTTATACCGATTACGGTACTTGAAGAATTAGATAATTTTAAAAAAGGCAGTGAAGAAATTAATTATCATGCACGCGAATTTATGCGTGAATTGGATAAACTTGCCGGCGATAAATTATTTAACGGCGGTTTGGAACTCGGCGAAGGAAAAGGACTTTTAAAAATTGAACTCGGAAAGCCGTATTCCGAAGAAATGAAAGCATCTTTTTCGGAAGATAAACCCGACCACCGAATTCTTGCCGTAGCCGATTATTATCACAGAAATTTTCCCGAAAAAAATGTTGTATTAGTCAGCAAAGACATTAATCTCAGAATGAAAGCCAAATCTTTGGGAATTAAAGCCGAAGATTACAGAACCGATATCGTAAAAAATATAGAAGCACTCCAAAAAGAAGTTAATTTATACGATAATATTGATGATAAATTAATATCGCGAATGTATCAGGAAGAAGCCGGACTGCCTTTAAAAGAATTTAATTTGGAACCTAAACCCGGAATGAACAGCTTTTTTATTCTAAAAGGCGGTGCTTCGAGTGCCTTGGCAAAATATAATCATATTGAAGATACAATTATAAAGGTAAGTAAAAAAACGGCATACGGTATAAAACCCAGAAATGCCGAACAAACCTTTGCCATGGAAGCTTTGCTCGATGAAAAAATTTCGCTTATTTCATTAACCGGAAAAGCCGGAACCGGAAAAACCCTTTTGGCTTTGGCTTCTGCTTTGCAACAAAGACGTGATTTTGAGCAAATTATGCTTGCTCGTCCCATTGTTGCCTTGGCTGATAAAGATATCGGATTTTTGCCCGGCGACGAAAAAGCAAAAATCGGTCCTTATATGCAACCTTTATTTGATAATCTTACCGTAATTAAACATCAATTCGGAAAACAAAGCAAAGATTATGCACGCGTTGACGAAATGTTAAAAGAAGAAAAATTAGTAATTACGCCTTTGGCTTATTTAAGAGGAAGAAGTTTGTCCAATGCTTATTTTATTATAGACGAAGCACAAAACCTTACACCGCTCGAAGTAAAAACAATTGTTACCAGGGCAGGTGAGGGAACAAAAATTGTTTTTACCGGCGATATAAACCAAATAGATTCACCGTATTTAGATTCCAAATCTAACGGATTATCCTATTTAACCGACCGAATGAAAGGACAGGATATTTTTGCTCATATCAATTTAATGAAAGGTGAACGCAGTTATCTTGCAGAATTGGCAAGTGATTTATTGTAATAAGTTTGCCTGAAAATAAAGAGAGATAACCCAAGGGTTGTTTCTCTTTATTATGTTGTCTCGGCACAAAAATGTTTGAGTTTTTATGAAATTTTTTTAATTTTATGCTATGAAAAAAACATTACTCAAACTGTTATTTATTGTTATTGTTTTGAGCAGTATCTCTAAAACAGGTTTTGCTCAAAAACAACTCGACAGTTTAAAATTGCTTGTTTTACATTCCGGAAAAGATACAAATCGTATATCCGCATATATTCAAATAGGCGATATTTTAGCTGACAGCATACCCGACAGTGCCTCAATGTATTATAACAAAGCTTTGTTGCTTTCCGAAGAAATAAAAAATGTTCCTTTTCAAATTCAGTCCTGTTCTTCTTTGGCAAATTTGAATATTTCACAAGAAAATTATAAAAAAGCACTTGATTTTTATGCGAAAGAAAAAGAATTGTGTTTAAAAATTAATGATAAAAAGAAATTAAAATTTGTAGTCGGAAATTCCGGCGTAATATATTTTTATTTGAGTAATTATCCCGAAGCATTAAAAAATTTTTTTGATTTGGAAAAAATTGCAATTGAATTGAACGACAGTGATGCAATCGCAACTGCTTATACAAATATCGGTATTATTTTTAAAAAATTGGATGAGAATGATAAAGCATTGACGTATTTTAACAAGAATTTAAGTATTGCCCAAAAAATAAATTCAAAATCCTCTATATCCGATTCTTACAATAATATCGGTCTTATTTTTCAAGATGAAAATAAAGACTCAATTGCTGTTGAATATTTTAAAAAATCGCTTAAATTATCAAAGGAAATAAACGATGAAGAAAGTGTTGCAATATCAGAACTGAATATAGGAATTTCATTATTGAATATGAATCGAATGAATGAAGCTCTTTCAAAATTTGAAACAGCTTTAAATATAGCAGAAAAAATAAAAAATAAACGATTATCAGCCGAGGCAGACAATGAATTAGCCGAAATTTATTTCAAATTTTCAGATTTGCCCGATTATACTTCTTCGGAACAAAAAAAATATTTGAATAAGTCACTGAATTATGCCGAAGATTCTTATAAAATTTCAAAATCGCACAGCTATTTGAATAATGTTAAAAAAATTACACACCTGTTGGCAAAAATATATAAAAAGAAGAAAAATTCGGATAGAGCATTGAAGTTTGCATTAGAACATATTGCCGTAAAAGATTCGATTTTTAAAAACCAAAATCTTGAAGCAATACAAAAAATGAATGCCAAATACGAAATTTATAAGAATCGTCTGTTACTTGAAAAAAAAGAAAGTGAGATTGAACAAAACAAAAAATTAAT
>CAZCPV010000039.1:0-16046 GCA_964500765.1 uncultured Draconibacterium sp. | reverse complement strand
AACTTTCAACTTTATGAACTTTCAACTTAATTATTCCCGTTTACCGCTTCAATAAAAATATCGTGCATACTCGGAATAAGTTCGTTAAATGAAACTATTTCGCCGAATTCAACCATACGTTTTAATAAATCATTTGGTTTCAGCTGATTGAGCAACTTTACTTTTAATACGGAAGTTCCGTTTTTTTCGATGTTTTCAAGTATTTCATAATCAGCCGTTAAGCTTGCCTCAAATTTATTGAAGTTCCCTTTAAAAACAAGTTCGAAAATATTTGATTTGTATTTGTTTTTAATATCCGAAACTTTGCCGTCCAATATTTTTTTTGATTTGTTGATTAGGGCGATATTATCGCAAATTTCTTCAACGGAAGCCATATTATGCGTTGAAAAAATAACCGATGCCCCTTTTTCTTTTAAAGTAAGAATTTCGTTTTTTAAAATATCGGTATTAATAGGGTCGAAACCGCTGAACGGCTCATCAAAAATCAACAATTTCGGTTCGTGAACAACCGTTATGATAAACTGTACTTTTTGTTGCATCCCTTTTGACAATTCTTCCACTTTTTTGTCCCACCACGACAGTATATCAAATTTTTGAAACCACGTTTTTAGTTTTGCCTTTGCATCGGTTTTGCTCATTCCTTTCAGTTGTGCAAAATACATTGCCTGCTCGCCGACTTTCATCTTTTTATACAGTCCTCTTTCTTCCGGAAGGTATCCGATATTTTTAATATGTTCCGGCTTTAATTTTTCACCGAAAAGGTAAACATTCCCTTCGTCGGGTGCCGTAATTTGGTTTATGATACGTATTAAAGTCGTTTTCCCGGCTCCGTTGGGTCCCAATAATCCGAAAATCGAACCCTCTTCAACACGGATACTTACATCGGACAAAGCCCGATGATTTTCAAATTGTTTAACGATATTATGTGTTTCTATAATTTCCATATTTGTTTTTTTATTGCAAATATATATAAGTTCACAAAATTATAATTTTTGAGCTATGAATTGTTATTTCTTTTGTTTGAACGATTGTTTTTTAATGCTGTTTTAATATTGTTTTCGGAAATTCCTGTTTTAGGTATGCTTACGGGTTATGTCTTTAATCCGAAATATACGATAAAACGCCCCGACGGAACATTGGTTGCAAGAATAGCAAAAGAACGTTCTTTTTTCGGCAGGCGATTTTCAATCGAAAAACTTGCCGAATTTGAAGCGGGCGAAGAAACTCGTATTTTACTCGGAAGTATGATGATGCTTTTGCTTGAAAGACGCAGAGGATAATTTTTAAATATTTTCGTAACAAAAATTTGCCGAAGTTTTAAACTTCGGCAAATTTGTTTAAATAATCGATAAATAAATATAAAATTGCTTTCCTGCAAAAAAGTCCTACCTTTGCCGGATTATTCCAAAAATATTTCATGCAAACATTTGAAGAGACGGGTATTAACCCGCAAATTATAAAAGCCGTGTCGGAACTCGGCTTCGAAAAACCGACGGAAATTCAAAAATTAACCATTCCTTATTTACTTGAAAAGAAAAAAGATTTAGTGGCATTGGCACAAACCGGAACCGGAAAAACAGCCGCTTTTTCGTTGCCTGTTTTAAATCAAATTGATTTAGAAACAGGAAAAACACAAGCACTTATTCTTTCGCCGACGAGAGAATTGTGTGTGCAAATCAGTAATGATATTAAAAATTATTCTAAATATCTGAAAAATATTCGAATTGCAACGGTTTACGGCGGAGCAAGTGCCGACAAACAAATTGCCGAACTTAATAAAGGTTGTCAAATTGTTGTAGGAACACCCGGGCGGATTTTAGACTTGAAAAAACGCAAAAAACTTAAAATAAACAATATCAGCTATCTTATTTTAGATGAGGCAGATGAAATGCTGGATATGGGTTTTAAAGACGATTTGGATGCCATATTGGAAACAACACCCGACGAAAAACAAACCTTACTTTTTTCGGCAACCATGCCTCCCGAAATCTCCAAAATAGCCAAAAAATATATGCACGATGCCGACGAAATATCGGTAGGCGAAAAAAATGTCGGTGCCGAGAACGTTAATCACCAATATTATCTTTCAAAAGCCGGAGACAGATTTAAAGTTTTGAAACGTATTTTGGATTCGCATCCGAAAATATACGGTATTGTTTTTTGCCGAACACGCCGAGATACCAAAGAAGTTGCCGATAAATTAATCGAAAACGGCTATAATGCCGAAGCCCTTCACGGTGATTTGTCGCAGGCACAAAGAGATTATGTGATGAATCGTTTCAGAAGCAGGCATTTGCAAATTCTCGTTGCAACGGATGTTGCGGCAAGGGGCTTGGATGTGAATGATTTAACCCATGTTATCAATTACAATATTCCGGAAGAACCGAAGATATATATACATCGAAGCGGAAGAACGGGCAGAGCCGGAAAAACGGGAACCTCCGTTTCTTTAATTCACTCAAGAGAACTTTTCAGATTAAGGGATATTGAAAAAAAACTCGGGAAAAAAATAACCCGAAAATCAATTCCGAGCGGTCAGGAAATTTGTGAAAAACAACTGTTTAATCTTATTGATAAAGTCGAAAAGATTGAACTTGACGAAATCCTTATCGAACCGTTTATGGATATGATTTATAAAAAATTAAGTTGGCTGAGTCGCGAAGAACTGATAAAACATTTTGTTTCCGTAGAATTTAATCGTTTCTTATCGTATTATAAAAATGCTCCGGATTTGAATATTGATGAAAATTCTTCCGATTTTAAAGAAGGAAGGAAAGGCAAAAAGAGAAGAGATAAAGGCGATTTTTCAAGGTTTTTTATCAATATCGGTTCAAAAAAGAAATTATCACCGGCAAAATTAATCGGTTTGATTAACGACCAAACTCAAATGCGGGATATAAATATCGGTAAAATTGATATTCTTGACAGTTTTTCATTTTTTGAAGTTGAAAGCAAGTATGAAGAGGCTATTCTGAACGGATTTTCCGACTGCAAATACAAAGGTTTAAAGGTTACGGTTGAACTGTCGAAAGAAAAAAAATCTTCCGGCGGTAAACGTTCCGAAACAAAAAAATATTCAAACAAAAAATCGAATAAAAGAAAGAGGAAAAGATAATTTTAAATTTAAAAACTGCTTTAAACGGATAAATTCTGACGGAAAATCGGGAATTATCCGTTTTTTTATCCCCTAATTTTGAAAATATCATTAAATTGCAAGTCTGATTTATGATATTGATAAATATGAAGATTTCTTTATTTTTTGTAGGAAAAACATCTTTTGATTATCTTGAAAAAGGTATTTCCGAATACGAAAAACGGATAAAACGGTATGTTGATTTTGAAATAAGAACCGTAAAAGACATAAAAACCGGGAAAAATATGCCTGCAAAAATCGTTAAACAAAAAGAAGGAGAACAAGTTTTAAAACAACTTAAAAATTCTGATTATTTAATTTTACTTGACGAAAAAGGGAAACAATTTAGCTCGCGGGAATTTGCAAAATTTATTGATAACAAAACCGTAACGGGCACAAAACGACTCGTATTTTTAATCGGCGGAGCTTTCGGATTTTCGGAAGCTGTTTACAAAAGGGCAAACGAAAAATTGTCTTTATCGAAAATGACTTTTTCGCATCAGCCGATACGCTTGCTGTTTACAGAACAATTATACAGAGCTTTTACCATAATTAAAGGAGAACCCTATCACAATGATTAAAAAATACAAATATCTTTTGTTTTTGATTTTGTCCGGAATTTTTTTCTTGTTTTCCTATTATTCTAACAGGTATTTTTCCGGAAACTCCCAATTTAAAATTGATACCGGAAAAATTGAAACACGAATTCGAAAACTCGACAAAGATTTAGATATTATACTTGCCGGCTATAAAAAGCAAGTTGAAAATAATATTGATTCTGCCCAAAATTCAAAAAACTCAAATTTATTTGGTGTTTTGCCCGTTTTAAAACGGAAAAATTTTACGGTTCTCATATACCGAAACGATACATTAAAATTTTGGACGGATAATTCTTTCCCTGCCGATTATTTATTTCGGGACATACAAAAAAATGGTATCATTCATGCCCGAAACGGATGGTATCGAGCCAAATCAATTAAAATCGGGCGGTTCAAAATTATCGGATTGTATCGAATCAAAAATAATTTTTTTTACGAAAATAATTACCTGAAAAGTGATTTTACAATCGGATTAGACATTCCTTCTTCCGTTGTTGTATCCACTTCGCCGATTTCGATTGGGAAAAATATAAATGATGAAAAAGGCGAATACTTATTTTCTTTAATTCCTTCAAACAATATTGTCGATAAAAAAACAAATCATGAAATCCCGTTTTTTCTTTTCGTTTTCGGCTTAATATTTCTTACGATTTTTTTTAGTAAACTAATCAAACAAACCAACCAATACAAACATTCTTATCTGATTTCCGCAGGCATTTGGTTTGTTACTTTATCAATTTTTTTCTTGATTGAAAAAATAACACCGCCGTTTATTTCCGACAGCAATTTCTTTTTAAAAGAGATGTATAACGGGAATTTTCCGTTTTCCGATATAGGAAATATTTTGTTTACTTCAATATTTGCAATTTTTACCGCCGTTGAATTAATTGAAATTTTTCCGATTGAAAAATTTTACGAAAAAATTTCTCAAAAAAACAAACGCTTTGAGTATCTGATTATTGCAGTTTTGTTTTCTGTTTTGGCATTCGGCTTTAACGAACTGTCCGGTTTGGTAAAAAAACTCATCTTAAATTCTTCTTTTACCCTGAACATCCAAAAAATAATAAATCCGAACAGTAACGAAATTTTAGTTTTTTTGAGTATTGCGACACTTTATTTGTCTTTGTTTTTTACGGCTGATGTTTTTGTTCGCTTGTCGGCACGAGTTACTTCCTTAAAAGTTGCAATTTTGTCGTTTTGCATTGCAATTGTAAGTGTATTTACGGTTTTGTCTGTTTTTTCGACAATTAATTTGTTTTTAATATCCGCAGTTTTTTTCCTTATTCTCTTTTTTATTCTGTTTGTCAGATATTTAAGAGATACGTATTCCTATTTTTCCTTACTCGGAATTGTATTTATTATGACGATTTTTCTGACCGTTTTTATAGATTCAAATAATGAGAAAAAACAGCAAAAAAAAGAAAAAGAACTGATTAAATTGTTAACCGATGATACCGACCCTATTGCAGAACGTTTTTTAAAAGAGATAAATCAACGATTAGACAGAGATACAATTTTGTTGAATAAAATAACCGATGTTTCCGAAAATCAGGATTTAGCCGTTTATGATTACTTAAAGCGTAAATATTTTTACGGATTTTGGGAAAAATACGACTTGGAAATAAGTTTGTGCGGAAATACCGAATATTATCGCGAAGAAAATCAGGCGGAAAATTGTGAAGGGTATTATAATTCCGAATTGAAAAGTTTCGGAGACAAAATAGAAAATACAAATTTTTGGCTGATGCACTATAATACCGGAAAAATCACCTATTTCGGTATTGTAAGGGTTCCTTTAAAAAATGATGAAAGAAAAATGAGTTTGTATATCACTTTAAGTGAAAAATTAACGGCAAAAGTATTGGGCTATCCGGCTCTTTTGATTGATAAAAGTACAAAAACCAAAGCAGAATTTAAAAATTATTCTTATGCAAAATACAGTAACGGAATACTTGCCGTAAAATTCGGAAAATATCCCTACGAATTAACCGACAAAGATTTTTCCGGACAAAATAAACCGGAATATTATGTGTTAAAAAATAATTATTCTCATCTGGTTTATGTCGGCACTAAAGGGAAGCGTATTGTTCTTTCAAAAGCAAAAGAAACCGTTTTTAATCAAATAATTTCATTTACTTACTTGTTCGTGTTTTTTAATGCCTTAATACTTTTATTCATATTATTTTACGATTATCATTATATTTTAAAACGTTTCAAACTTGACTTTAAAAATAAAATCAAATTTTCGATGATATTTATTCTTGCGGTTTCTTTTATCCTTTTCGGTGCCGGGTCGGTATATTTTACGATTAAGCAGAATGAAAAAACAAATAATCGCGAAATGAAAGAAAAAGTACAATCGGTATTAACGGAATTAAAACATAAATTGCAATATGAAAAAGAATTAACACCGGATTGGCATACCGAACAATACGATCATCTCGACGAATTGTTGCATAAATTTTCGCAAGTCTTTTTTGCCGATATTAATTTGTATGATTTAAACGGATTTTTGTTGGCATCTTCACGCTCCGAAATTTTTAATCGAGGATTAATCGGAAAAGAGATGCACCCGAAAGCATATTTTGAATTGGTTTCGGAAGGAAAAACGGAATATATCCAAACCGAACATATCGGGAATATGGAATATTCGTCGGTTTATATTCCTTTGCGAAACGAAAATAATAAAATTATTGCATTTATCAACCTTCCCTATTTTTCGGATACAAATAAAGTTAAAAAGAGTATTTCGGATGTTTTAATGACCATTATAAACCTCTATTTAGTCTTGTTTTTGCTAACCGTGTTTTTAAGTGTGCTGATTTCGGAACAAATAACCAAACCCTTAACTTTGCTGCAAAGTAAAATTAAATCTGTTCAATTGGGTAGAAAACATAAACAAATAATATATACCAAAAAAGATGAAATAGGTACCTTGGTTAAAGAATATAATTTAATGGTTGCCAAGTTAGAAGAAAGTGCAAATAGATTGGCAGAAACTGAAAGAGAAAGTGCTTGGCGGGAAATGGCAAAACAAATTGCACACGAAATTAAAAATCCGCTGACACCGATGAAGTTAAGTATTCAATTATTACAAAAAACATGGTATGACAAAACAATGCCGGACGAAGAATTTGAAAAACGTTTAAATAAAGTAGCTCAAATTCTGACAGAACAAATAAATACCCTTTCTTCAATTGCTTCCGAATTTTCGGCTTTTGCAAAAATGCCTAAAGCTCGAAATGAAGAAGTGGAAATAGTAAAAAAATTGAAAAACGTTACTTCATTATTTGAAAATGAAAAAAATATTGATATTTCCTTAAATTTAAACGAGATTAAAGAATTATATATTATTGCAGATAAAGAACAAGTGTCGAGGGTATTTATTAATTTGGTGAAAAATGCGGTGCAGGCAATACCGGAAAATCGAAAAGGTAAGATTAAAATTCAATTGAAAAAATTTGAAAACAGAGCCGTAATAACAATAGAAGATAACGGAGAAGGTATTGCGGAAGAGCAAAAAAAACACCTTTTCGAACCGAGCTTTACGACAAAAACCACCGGTATGGGTATCGGTTTGGCAATTGTAAAAAATATTGTTACGGCTGCCGGCGGAAATATCCGTTTTGAGTCAAGCAAAAATAAAGGTACCGTATTTTTTGTAGAATTTATTACGGTTTAGGCAACTTTTATAAATTTTATTTGGTCTTCATATAAACTTTTATTATTTTTAGCAATTCTGTATAAAATTAAAAACCAATGAAACATTCTGCCGCAAAAATTATATCGATTATTTCTTTTGTGTTTTTGATTTCGTCTGTATCGGGACAAAATTTTAAAGAAATAAATTCAATTTCCGTTGAAAACAATCAATTTACAGCTGTTAATATAACTCCTGATAATCAGTATGTTATTTGCGGATTTAAAGACGGAGACATTATCGCATACAAAACTTTAACAGGAGAAAAAAAATATGAAGTTAAACGTCATAATAACGATATACATTCGATAAGTTTTAATAAAAAAGGGAACTATTTTGTTTCGGCAGGACAAGACAAAGCAGCCGTAGTTTGGAGTGTTTCCTCCGGTAAACAATTAAAAACATTTATCGGCGGTGATGCGGTTTGGACAGCAGAATTTACACCCAACGGGAAATATCTCGCTACTGCCGGAACAGACCAACTTATAAGTGTTTGGGAATTAGTTTCGGGAAAAAGATACCGTTCTTTTTGGGGACATTCCGACAGGGTATATGATTTAAAAATTTCATCTGACGGGAAATATTTAATAAGTGTTTCCGGAGATTATACAATGAAAAAATGGGATATATCAAAACAGTTACGTGTTAATTCCGTAAAAGCTCACGATAATAACGTAACATCGGTTGCAATCAGCTCAAATCATAAATTTATTGTAACGGGGTCTAAAGATAATACCGTAAAAATTTGGGATTTCGACACCTTTGATAATATTGCCTTGTTAAGAGGACATCAATGGTGGATTAATAAAGTGGATATAAGCCCCGACTCTAAATATATTGCAAGTGCATCTGATGATAATACGGTAATTATTTGGGATATTTCTACACATGAAATTATTAAAACTCTTCAGTTTGACGGTGCTGTTTTAGATTTGGCTTTCAGCCGAGACGGGAAATATCTCGTAGCATGTGCTGAGCATAAAATCAGAATATTTACGACCGGCTTTCCTGCGGTTGCAAATTAATTTATTTCTGTTGGGTTTATTTACAAATTGCAGGTAATCAATGTTTTAAAAGTCTACTTATTAGTCTCCGGATTTTACTTTTACAATTTTAAAAACAATTTCGAATGTCCGAAAAATGCAAAAATTTTCGTTTAAATGTTATTATTGAAGAAACGAATACCGAAACCGATGAGTTTAATTTGTTGTTTTTTCTGAAAAGTAACGGGAAAACAGCATTTCTTTTCGAGGAATTTAATTTTGCTCCCCTCGAAACCGAAATAAAAACCTTTTTGTACAATCAACTGAAACAAAAAACCGAAACACAAACCGATAACAACGGGATAACACAAATTACGTTTTATTCGGAAAATATCCTGAAAAACAAACTTAATTTATCCGAAAAATATACAATTCTTTTTTATTCCGAAAAACATATTTTAAAATTTGCGGTAATTCCGAATGATTTTCTTGAACAAGGAAAAGAAAAATCCAAAATTAATCTTTCTTCCGCCGTAAATAATTCTTATGAGAAAGAAATTTCGGAACGGATTTATAATTTTATTTCGACCGAATACTTAAAAAAATATCCGAACAAAAAACCTTTGTACGAGAATAAGTTTGTTGAAAAAATAAGTTTAAACGAACATATTTTAATAAGTGAAATTCTCGGAAACGAAAAATTACTGCTGAAACTTAATTTTCAATCGGCAAAAAATAACGAAACGGCTGCCGAAATCAAAGATTTTAAGCTCGGTTTTGTTTTTGCCGGAGAAAAAAGCATATTCATTGTTATGCTTAACGAAAACAGCGATATATCGGAATGTGTCAAGATTTCGGAACCCATTTCCGTAAAGAAAAATATCCTGAAAACTAAAATTTTTGCCGAAAAATTAGTACTATATCCGAAACGCTCAAACGCAAAACAATTTTCACTGCTGCCGCAAATTTCAAAAAAAGAAGGCATGCAAAGAATTCGAAAAATTGCGGAGTTGAATACCGAGCTTCAAAGTTATGCCGGAGCCGAACAATTATACAATTTTCTTATCGAAAAAGAAAACAATCCGCTCGACCGGTTTTTCATGTTTTTAAATAAATACAAAAATTCCGATACGGATTTTAAAACCTTTGTTTCCGCCGGCGATATTTCAAAAATTTTAAGCGATGTATTGATGCTTGAAAATTCGGAACCTATCTTAAAAAATATTTTTTCGGGAAAATATTTATCTTTTGAAGAAAAAATTGTTTTAATTAACTTATTTTCCGATATGCTTACAGATTCGGCGGAATTGCAAAAAGTTATCTCCGTTTATTCCGAATTAAGAAAACTATTTCTTAAGAAAAATAAAAACCTGATAGACAGAACGGTATTCGATATAAAATATGCACAATTTCTTATAAAAAGTGAAAATAAACGTAAGGCAAAGAAAATTTTAAAAGAATTGTTGAAACATCTTCCCGATGAAACCGTATCGGACTTGTTACCGCCCGATAATTTGGATTTAACTTCCGACAAAAGCGGGCAATTGCTGAAAGCAACGGTGCTGGATTTGCTCGCAAAAGCAAGGGATAAAGAAGAAGACCAAACGGAAATTCAAAGAACGGCATTATTGCAACCGCTTAATCAAAACAGAATTGAAAAATTAGCCACAGTTAAAAATAAGGAACTGAAAAAACGTGCCGAAACAGCAAGAAATATTTTAACAGGAAATGCTTTGTTTGAAAATGACAATCCGATTTGCAAAACCGATTATTTTTCTCTGAAATCGGATGAAATTAAGGAATATTTGCATCATCCCTCATCCGTAAAAAAGGGAAGTTTTTATAAGCTCGGAAAATGGATTTCCGAAATAAAAGCCGACGATTATGTGTCGGTTAGGAAATATTCCGAACGTATTACTGCCGAGAACCATAAAACGTTATACACCGTTCTTGAAAATATCGGAACAATTTTCGGATTTTCGGATATTGAATTTTACATTGCCAAAGGCGACCGGAATAACAAAATTATAGGTTACGAAGGAAATCCGCCGTTTGTTATTTTGGGTAATGAATATTTAAATCCTGAAAACGATACCTATATGAATTTATCGGAGCTGCAATTTACGGTTGCTTCGGAAATTGCACATATTTTTTTCAATCATACGAAATTAACAAGCAAAGATATTTGGCGAGGACTGATTGAAAAAGGGGTATTTGTTGCCGATGCTGCTTTGGCGGTTATTCCGGTTGCCGGATTTTTGGCAAAAACATTGAAAAATGTTCCGAAACTTAATTTATTGACCAAATTATTTCAGGGTGCCGCAAACGGTATTGTCGGCGGAAAATCTGCTTACGATGCAGCTTTGCGATTGGCTGAATACTACGGCAAAAAAGGAAAACTGAAAGAAGAAAAACAAAAAAATTTACTCGCCGTATCCCGTTTAATGCAATACACTGCCGACAGAGCCGGTTTGCTTATATGCGGAAATTTGACATCGGCAGTAAGAGCCGTTTTGTTAACTGAAAAATTTGATAATAATCCGTTAACTGAAATAAAAAATACTTCATTGAAAGATTTTTTATTAAAACAAAACAGCGACGGAACCTTCAAATATCAAAAAACTGCACTTCGAATGGCTAATTTATTTTCATTTTATTTCTCGGAAAATTATTCACTGTTACGAAGCAAACTGACAAAAAAAGATTAATTTACTTTAAATTATATTATTTTTGCAAACAAAAACATACCGATGAACCAATTATTTGAAATTTCAAAATATATTTTACCGCTTATTGTTTTATTGATTGCAATTATGATTATTTTAAATCATTTTGCAAAAAGAGAAAAATTAAAATTAAAATTTGATGTCATAAAAGCCAATAACAAGCTGACAACACCCGTTAAATTGCAGGCATACGAAAGAATTATCCTTTTTTTGGAACGAATACGTCCCGATGCTTTAGCATTAAGGTTAACAAAACCGAAAATGACATCCAAACAAATACAAATGCAAATGCTGTCATCTGTTCGTAATGAATTCAACCACAACCTTTCACAACAATTATATTTGTCTGATGAAACATGGTCTGCCGTTGTTTATGCCAAAGAACAGGTTACACGCATGATTAATTTTGCCGGAACAAAAGTTGACCCGAAAACCGTATCACAAGCATTTACAGCCGTATTAATTGAAATGTATAACGATGCCGACACAAAACCCATAGAAACTGCTGTTGATATTGTTAAAAAAGAAGCAGCACAGTTCTTCGGTATTTAAACAAAAACCTCCAAAAGTTCACTTTCTTGCTCGGGAATAATCTTTATGTTTTTTATTGCGGCAGGCAGCAAAACAGTTTCTCCGAATGATACGCTTGTTTCTTTTCCGGAATACTTAATACGAAAATTTCCTTTCGTACAAATAAAAACAACAAAACTGTCCGATTCATAATAATCTTTATGTATTTCTTTGTCAAATTTTAACAGATTAACCGTAAAAAATTGATTTGAAACACACGGAATAAATGTATTTTGTTCATCGGAATATTTTGTAAGATAATTTTTCTCAACATTTAAATCAGCAACCTTACATGCCTCGTCAATATGTAAATCTCTGTATTTTCCGTTTAAATCTTTACGATTCCAGTCATATATTCGATAAGTAATATCTGAAGCTTGCTGAATTTCCGCCAACAATACGCCTTTTTTTACAGCATGAATTCTTCCCGCAGGAATAAAAAAAATATCACCTCTTTTAACTTTAACGCGGTTTAAATTTTCGGTTAAAGTGTTTCTTTTTATAGATTTTCTGAACTCTTCCCTGCTTAAATTCTTATTCAAACCGAGAATTAATTCGGCATTTTCGTCACTGTCTAAAATATACCAAAGCTCATTTTTTCCGTTTTGTCCGTATATCTTTTGTGCCACGGTATCATCCGGATGTACTTGTACGGATAAATCGTCGTCGGCATCTATAAATTTTATCAATAAGGGGAATTGTTCTCCGTATTTTTCATAAACTTGTTTTCCCGATAATTTTTCTTTATAAACAGAAATCAGTTGATTTAACGATTGTCCTTTATATTTTCCTTCGGAAACTACGGAAACATTTTCCGGCAAGCCCGAAAGCTCCCAACTTTCACCGATTTTGCGAGAAACGGAAAATTTATTCAACACATTTTTTATCTTTTCCCCGCCCCAAACTTTTTCTTTTAAAATCGGGTGAAATTTTAAAATTTCATTCATTTTTTTTGTGCTAAAATAGTAATTTTCATGCTTCAAAGAATAAGAAAATAAAAAGTTTTATATTATTTTACATTTTTTCTTATCTTTGTTAGCATATCTTTTTCCTGTAAAGAACTAATTTTAAATAGTATTTCGATGAAATTCTTTCAAAATATCAGTATCAAATCCCGGTTTAATTTTATTTTAATAGGTGTTTTAATCTTAATTCTTATCATTATTACATTTTTTGTTTTTTCGGTTAAGAAAATTAATCAATACAACGAATATTACCATAAAGCCGATAAATTAAAAATTCATTATCTGAACTTAAGACGCTATGAACTTCAGTTTCTGTTGCGTTATGACGACGATATTGATTTCTTTATTTCGGAAAGAAACAAATATATTGATAAATTTGAAAGAACTTCGGATGCCTTTTCCAATATCAATCAAAATTTAATTACTGATTTTATTACAAAAAAATCAAATCTTAAAAATCTGCTGATAAAAATTGAAAATATTCATGAAAATTATGATGAAACATTTTCGGATTTAACACATAAAATATTTATACGCGGAAATATCACATCCGGAATAATCGGAGATTTAAAACAAAATGAACACGAAATTTTAAATGCAAATATGTCACCGCAAACAAAATCATTAATTTCTGAAATGATTTTATATACAGACAATTATCTTTTATCGAAAGATGCTGCAAATTACACGGAATTTCTGAAACGCTATACTAAATTCACAAAAAACAAAGGAATAAATAATACCGATACAAGCTCTGAAAATCAAACAGTTAAACTTTCAGAATTTAGTAAGATTCTTCGAACTTACAAAACAAATTTTACAGCTTTAATTAAAATTGACAAACTAATCGGTTTAAAATACGATGAAGGGTATATAGGCAAATTAAGAAATTTCAGTCAAAACTTAGACCCGGAGATTGAACAATTATTGTCTGAAGTAACAGAATTTAAAAAATCGGCACAAAAACAGGCAATTTATGCTCTTATAATATTTTTTGCTTTTATAGGACTTCTTTTTCTTGTTTTATTTAAACGTTTTTCCGATTCGGTAGCAAAACCGCTTAATGAATTAAAAGATTATATAAAACCGCTGAGTCTCGGAATGTTTCCTTCGGAAAAGCTTACTATTCAAGGGAAAAATGAACTTTCGGAAATTTGTAATTATACCAACAAGTTAATTGAAGGACTTGAAAAAACCTCGGAATTTGCCCACCAAATAGGAAAAGGAAACTATAAAATAGATTTTAGTCCCTTAAGTGAAAAAGATACCTTAGGCAATGCTTTGCTCGAAATGAAAGAAAATATTGTATTAAGTTCTCGTGAAGAAGAAAAAAGGAAGCGTGAAGATGAAATTCGTACATGGACTAATGAAGGACTTACAAAATTTAACGACATCTTAAGACTGACGCAGGGAAATATCAGCGAAATGTCTGCCAAAGTAATTTCGGAATTGGTAAAATTCATTAATGCCAATCAAGGCGGAATGTTTGTTTTTAATGAAGATGAAGCTGATAAATATCTTGAGTTAACGGCAGCTTATGCCTACGGACATGAAAAAAAGAAAGAAAAAAAGATTTATCCCGGAGAGGGAATGGTGGGTATGGTTGCCGCCGAAAAGAAAACCGTTTATATGACCGAAATTCCGGAAACCTATATTACAATTACCTCCGGTCTCGGCGATGCCGTTCCGCGAAGTTTGCTGATTGTTCCGATGATTACGGAAGAAGAAGTTATCGGGGTTATTGAACTTGCTTCGTTTAACGAATTAAAAAAACATGAAATTAATTTTGTCGAAATACTTTCAGAAACAATTGCTTCTACCCTGTCAATAACAAAAATTAATCAAAAAACAGCGATTTTGCTTAAGCAATCTCAAGAACAGGCTGAATTAATGAAAATTCAGGAAGAAGAGATGCGTCAAAACTTTGAAGAACTTCAACAGGCACAGGAAGATTCTGCTCAAAAAACAGCTCAAATGTCAGGAATGTTAGCGGCAATAGATACCAGTTCGTTAGTTCTTGAAATTGACTTAAACGGGATTATTCTTTCTGCCAACAGGAATTTAATTGAACTGCTTGAAACAGATGAGCAAGCAATTTTAAATAAAAATATAAAAGATTTTGTTCAAACGGAAACAGACCAAAAGTTCAATGAATTTTGGCAAAAACTGCTTAACGGACAAAACATTCAAAAAACGGAATATATTAAAATTGAAAATCGTGAATATTGGTTTTCAACGGTTTATGCTCCCATTTCGGATGAGAACGGGAAAATTTCCTACATCCTTTCTATCGCAAGTGATTTAAGTGAATCTAAAAAACTGGAGATTGAGCTTAAAGAAAGAGAGAAACAACTTCGTTTAAACCTCGAAGAAATTGAAAAGTCGCATAAAGAAGCCGAACGAAAACAACATATTCTTGAAAATACCAACGAAATGTTGAAAGCCAATGAAAAAACGCTGCAATCGGCAGTTGAAAACGCCATGAAACAGCGAAAAGAACTGGCAAAAAAAATAGATGAGATTGCAGAACATGAAGCAGAAACAACCAGTTGGCTTGAAGGTATTAACCAAACAAATATTACGGCGGAATTTGATTTAGACGGGAATATATTATCGGCAAATCATATTTTTGAAAAAGCATTCGGTTATAAAGAAAATGAATTAAAAACAAAAAAACACGACATTCTTGTTCCTGCCGAAATTTTAAAATCCGAAGAATATAAAAAAAGATGGGAAAAATTGCTTTCCGGTATTCATGTCAACGGAACATTTCAATTCATAAATAAAAATAAAGAAAAACTATATATACAAGGTACTTATACGGCAATTAAAGACCACAAAGGAAAAACTATAAAAATTTATCTTATAGGTTTTAATACCTCCGATTTAATTAAACGATCCGAAGAATTAAAAGCCCGTGAAACAGAGCTTTCGTTCCAAATTGAAGATATGAAAATACTTCAGGAACAAACAGGAAAACAAAGTGAAGAGTTAATAAAACGTTCACTTGAATCAGCCGAAAAAGAAGCTGTTGAAAAAAGCAGAATCGAAGGTGTCAACAAAACAGTTTTAACGGCAGAGTTTGATATGGGTGGTAAAATTCTTTTTACAAATAAATTGTTTAATGAAGCATTCGGATATTCCGGGAAAGAACTCCTTTCAAAGCATCATAAAATTTTGATAACCGATGGTTTTGCAAATTCAGAACAATATAAAAATGCTTGGGAACGGTTAAATAAAGGAGAATTTCTTACGGAAACATTTACATTTATTACCAAAAACAAATCGAAATTGTTTATTCGCGGAACTTATACACCGGTAAAAAATGCCGCCGGTAAAACAATAAAAATTCTCTTAACCGGATTTGATA
>CAZCPV010000038.1:5200-16248 GCA_964500765.1 uncultured Draconibacterium sp. | reverse complement strand
CCCGAGCCGACCGATGCAAACATAATTAAATCGCCTTTGTTAATTTGATGTTCCGGATATTTTCCTTTTAAGATATCATCGTAAAGCGTGGGTACGGTAGCTACTGAACTGTTTCCCAATTTGTTGATACTCATAGGCATAATTCCTTCGGGGATATCGTTTTCCATTCCGTAAAGTTTATAAAAACGTTTTACCATGGCTTCGTCCATTTTTTCGTTTGCCTGATGAATAATAATCTTTTTTAAATCTTTAATGTCGTATCCCGAACGTTCCATTGCTGATTTCATAGCTTGAGGAACATTTATCAATGAATATTCGTAAATTTTTCTGCCGTACATTCTGATATATTTTGCATCTTGGTTGATATACGGATTGGTAGATTTTCCGGCGTATAAATAATATGCTTCTTTAAAGGTATCGGTTCGCATTGAATAAGAAAGTACGCCTTTTTTTTCGTTACTTTCTCGGGCTTCGATAACGGCGGCACCGGCACCGTCGGCAAAAATCATTGAGTCTCTGTCATATTTGTCGGATACCCTTGACAATGTTTCCGCACCGATAATTAAAAAGCGTTTTCCCATACCGGCATTAATATAGGCATGAGCTTGCAAAAAAGCTTGTACCCATCCGGGGCATCCGAATAAAATATCGTAAGCAACACAATTCGGATTTTTAATTTTTAAGTAATTTTTTACTCTCGACGACATATTCGGCAGCAAATCGGATTGTATATTTCCGGCATGCACATCGCCGAAATTATGTGCCAAAATTATTTGGTCGATGGTTTCCGGGTCGATGCCGGCATCTTCAATTGCTTTTTCGGCGGCAAAACCGGCTAAATCCGATGTGTTTACACCGTCATCGGCATACCGTCTTTCTTCTATTCCGGTAATGGCATTAAATTTTCTGATAATTTCTTCACCCGAAGAAGGAATGATTTTTTGATCTTCCGAAAAAAAATCCTGATTTATAAAATCTTCATTTTTTACAATTTTTTTTGGTGTGTAATTGCCTGTTCCGATAATAACGGTATTCAAAAATTTCATAAATAATAAATTGTTTAGTGAAAAAATAATCGACAAATCTGGACTTTTATTTTTTAAAAACAAGAAAAAAAACGGATTTTAACATTTTTTTAGATTAATTTAACAGGAAATTGTTATCTGTCAAATTTTCCGGTTTAATAATAATGTTACTTTTGCGACTTAAAAAATAAAAAACAGAAAAACAGAATGAATATAATAAAAACAGAAAATTATAAACCGTCAAAAACTCGAATTACCGAGGCATCGAAAAATCCGGATGCACCGAAATTATATATCGAAACCTACGGTTGCCAAATGAACGTTTCCGACAGCGAAGTGGTAAATTCAATAATGATTGACAACGGCTATGCGATAACGGACAGCCCCGATAATGCCGATGTTATTTTTATAAATACTTGTGCCGTAAGAGATAATGCGGAGCAAAGGATACGAAATCGCCTGCAGGCACTCAATGCGTTAAAGAAAAAACGCAAAGGTTTGATTATAGGTATGTTGGGCTGTATGGCAGAGCGTTTGAAAGAACAATTGGTTCAGGAAGAACAAATTTTGGACATTGTTGCCGGACCCGATTCCTACAGAACGCTTCCGCAACTTGTAGAACAGGCAGAAACCGGGCAAAAAGCCGTAAATGTTCTTTTGTCGAGAGAAGAAACGTATGCCGAAATTTCTCCGGTAAGGAAAGACGCTAATAATGTAACGGCATTTGTTTCTATAACAAGAGGTTGCGATAATATGTGTGCTTTTTGCGTGGTGCCTTTTACACGAGGGCGGGAGCGAAGCCGAAATCCGGAAAGTATTTTGCGGGAAGTGAAAGAAGTGATTTCCGAAGGATACAAAGAAGTTACTTTGCTCGGGCAAAATGTGGATAAATATAATTGGAACAAGGGGGAAGTTAATTTTGCAAAATTACTTAAAATGACGGCGGAAATTAATCCGAATATTCGAATTCGATTTTCGACTTCTTATCCGCAGGATTTTACCGATGAGGTAATTAAAACAATGGCAGCTTACGACAATATTTGCAAATATATTCACTTACCCGTTCAATCCGGCAGCAACAATATGTTGGAAAAAATGAAACGCGGTTATACGCGTGAATGGTATTTAAATCGAATTCAAGCCATCAGAAAATACATACCGGATTGTGCGATTTCTACCGATTTAATTTCCGGATTTTGCGGTGAAACCGAACAAGACCACCGAGATACATTAAAGCTGTCGGAAGAAGTAGGATACGATTTTGCCTATATGTTTATGTATTCCGAAAGACCCAATACCTATGCGGCACGAAATTTTACAGACAATATTGATATTGAAACCAAAAAAAGACGCTTAAACGAGGTGATTGCATTGCAGCAAAAACTTTCTTTAAAAAGTAACGAAAAAGATGTCGGCAAAGTTTTTGAAGTATTAGTCGAAGGTTTTTCAAAAAAATCAAATGAAAGACTTTTCGGCAGAAATTCACAAAATAAGGTAATTGTTTTTGATAAAGAAGATGCAAATATCGGCGATTTTGTGCATATAAAAGTAAATTCTTGTACTTCTGCCACTTTATTGGGCGAAATTGTAAAATAATTTTTATATTTGTTACATAAATAATTTTTGATAAAAACAGATACTTATGAAAAAACACCTTATTTTTTCGTTTTTGATGCTTTTTTTTGTTCAATTTATTTTTGCACAAAAGCATCCCGATTTTACTATTATAAAACAAATAAAAACAACGCCCGTTAAAAATCAGCAACTTACGGGAACTTGTTGGTCTTTTGCCACAACATCGTACCTTGAAACGGAAGCGTTGCGGCTCGGAAAACCGGAATTGAATTTATCGCCGATGTATTTTGTATATTATGCTTATATCGACAAGGGCTACGATTATGTACGTCATCACGGAAATTTTAATTTGTCGGAAGGCGGTCAGGCACATGATGTTATGAACGTTATCAGAGAACATGGGATGATGCCGGTTTCGGCTTATCCGGGCAAAAAATATGATTTACCCTATTTCGACCATTCGGAGATGGATAAAGATTTGCATTCGGTTGTAAAAAATGCCGTTGACGGTGCAAAAGAAATTTTATCGCCTACTTGGTTTGTTTCTTTTAAAGGAATTCTTGATGCTTATCTCGGTGTACCGCCCGAAAATTTTGTTTATAACGGAAAAACCTATACTCCGATTAGTTTCGGCAAAGAAGTTGCCGGTATAAATCCGGATGATTATATTGAATTTACATCCTATACGCATCACCCTTTTTACAAGTTTATTGATTTGGAATTGCCTGATAATTGGGCACATAACCGATATTATAATATTCCGATTGACGAATTGATGCAAATTATAGACAATGCGTTGGATAAAGGATATTCGGTTGATTGGGACGGCGACGTAAGCGAAAAAAAATGGGATAATGAAAAAGGAACCGCAGAATTACGCGATATTGACTATTCAAGAATTAAAAAAAGCAGTATTCAAAAATACCGACAAAGAACTTTTGATAATTATACTACAACCGACGACCATTTAATGCACCTTACCGGAACGGCAAAAAATAAAGACGGTGCGTTATATTATCTGACTAAAAATTCGTGGGGAAACGATTACAACAAATACGGCGGTTATTTGTATATGTCAAAAGATTTTGTAAAAATTAAAACCATTGCGATTTTAATTCATAAAGATGCCGTTCCCGAAAGTATTAAGAAAAAATGCGGAATAAAATAATACCGAATCACTGTCTTGACAGTGATTTATCCTAAATAAAAAAGTCGGAGCAAAACTCCGACTTTCTTATTTTTTAATGTCATAATAACATCTTTTCGGCGAATAAACTTTTTCGTCTGTTTTCAATTCTTTAATCAATTTGCTTACTTCTTTTGAATCGATACCGGTTTTTTCGGCAATTTCTCCGGGACGCATCGGCTTTCCGGTTTCCTCAAATGTTTTTAAAATTTGTTCTTTTTTGTCCATAGCATAAAATTTTGTATATTTATCGGAATTAAAAAAATAAAATCATGACAAAAATATATTTTTTTATCGCAACCGTACTGATTTGGTTTAATTTTTCTTGTTCCGATTCTCAAAATAATTCCGTTAAGGAAAAAAATACGGAAACTGAAAATATTTCCGGTTTGGTTGATACGCTTAAATTTATCGGCGAAACTGCCGCTGATTTAAGTACGCCTGAATCGGTTAAATTTGATTCCGTAAATCAAATTTTGTATGCGTCAAACATCAACGGTAAGCCGAGCGAGAAAGACGGGAACGGATTTATCTCAAAAATTTCACTTAACAATAAAGTGCTTGACAGAAAATGGGTTACGGGTTTGGACGCACCGAAAGGAACAGGAATTTACGAAGGGAAACTGTATGTAAGTGATATTGACAGATTAGTTGAAATTTCAATAAAAACAGGAAAAATTTTAACGGTTTATCCGACCGATGATGCCGAATTTTTAAACGATATTGATATCGATGATGCCGGAAATGTATATGTTTCGGATATGACAAGCGACAGAATTTTTCGATTAAAAGATAAGATTTTTTCGGTTTGGCTGCAATCCGACGAATTGGTAAAACCGAACGGATTATTCGTAAAAAAGGGGATGCTGTATGTCGGTGTTAAAAACAAAATTCTTGCAATCGACATTAAAACAAAAGAAATTACGACTTTGTTTGATAATACCGGAGGTATAGACGGCTTGGAAGGAATCGGAAATAATCAGTTTGTATTTTCGGATTGGAGCGGGCATATTTACATTACCGAACCGGACGGAACCGTTAAATTACTTCTGAATACGGCAAAAGACGATATTCAAGCTGCTGATATAGAGTACTGTGCCGAAAAAGACGCAATTTTTGTTCCTACTTTTTATCACAACACTATTTCAACTTATAAATTTATCAGGAATTGACAATTTTTCCGATAATAAGGAATCATCTTTAACCTGAAATGCTGATGACACGGATTTATACGGATTAATGCAGATTTTATCCGTGATTATCCGCAAAATTCGCGTCATCCGTGTTCTGTTTTCTGCAAATTAACTTTTTTTGTATTTATTAATTACTTTGCTGAAAATTTCTTTGCTTATCGGTTTTGAAATAAAATCATCGCAACCCGCCGTAAGAGCTTTTGCTTTTTCTTCCGGAGTTGAGTAAGCCGTTTGGGCGATAATCGGCAGGTCGGGTCTGAATTTTTTAATTTCTTTTGTAGCTTCATAGCCGTTCATTACCGGCATTTTTAAATCCATTAATACAAAATCAATATCGGTTCTTTGTTTACATAAATCTACGGCTTTTTTTCCGTTAATTGCATGCAGAACAATTATATCTTTTTCAAAATATTCAAGTAAGGTTTCAATGTATATAAAATTAACTTCTTCATCTTCAACAATTAATATTGTATTTGTTTTCATTTCTGATGTTTTTGCGGTTTCGACAGTATTTGCTTTTTTATTTACGGGCTTGTACGGAATATTGATAAAAAAAGTTGAACCCTTGCCTTTTTCGGATTTTAAGGTAATTTTTCCGCCGAGCAGTTCGGCATTTTCTTTTGCAATTGACAGTCCGAGACCTAATCCGCCGCTGTGTTTTGATACTTCTTTTTCTTCTTGCGAAAATCGTTCAAAAATAATTTCTTGTTTTTCTGGTTTTATACCGATGCCCGTATCTTTTACATAAATTTCTATTTTATCTTTTTTTAGTTCGTATCCGAATTCAATGTATCCGATATTTGTAAATTTGAGTGCATTTTCCAGCAGATTGCTTAATATTTTACTCAATTTTAAGCTGTCGGTATAAATCATGCTGTCTTTGTCCGAAAGTCCTTTTTTCAGATAAACGGGTGTTTTATTTTCTTTTGCTTTAATATCGAAAATTGAAAATAATTCTAACAGTAAATCGTTCAGGCAAACTTCTTCATCAAAGGTTTTAACCTGTTTTGTTTCGAGTTTTGAAATTTCAAGAATATCGTCGATAATGTGCATTAATTGTTTTCCGCTGTTGCGAATAATACTGATATAATTTTTTTGTTTTTCGGATGTTAAATCATTGCTTTCCAGCAGTTCGGAGAAGCCCAAAATTCCGTTCATAGGAGTTCGTATTTCATGCGACAGGTTGTTAATAAATTCGGTTTTCAGGCGGTCGCTTTCTTCGGCTTTTTCTTTTGCTTTTATAAGTTCTTTTTCGGCTTTTTTCCTTTCGGAAATATCGGTAACCATTGATAAAATATATTGAATGCCTTTAATTTTTATAAAAGTTGCATTCATAATGGTTTCTACTTTTATATTATTTTTTCCCGTGAAAGTAAATTCCAAATTTTCGGCTTTTCCGGTTTCTTTTAAACTGTTAAGGAATTTTTTTCGGTCTTCCGATGAATAAAATTTAATATCCAAAACATTTTTTCCGAGAAGCTCTTTTTTTGTATAACCGGAAATTTCACAAAGTTTGTTATTCGCTTCCAAAATTTTGCCCGACATATCCGTTATGGAAATCGGTTGCGGAGAAAAATCAAATATACCTTTAAATTTTTCTTCGTTTTCTTCGGCATTGTTTTTTGTTTTCAACAGTTCTTCTTCGGCTTTTTTCTTTTCGGTAATATCTATGGTAACTCCTATCGCATTTGTTGCGTTCCCTTCTTTATCCGTTAATACGGTTGCCGATGCTCTTACATCTCTTATTTCACCGTTTGGTCTTACAATTCTGTACTCTGCATAGCGTATGCTTTTTGTAAGTACGGCTTCTTGTAATACAGTCGTTGTTTTTTCTTTGTCTTCCGGATGAATACATTTTTCCCAATCTTCATACGGTATCGGAACTTGCTTCGGTATTCCGTGTATTTTAAACATCTCATCGTTCCAAACAGACGTATTTGTTTTTAAATTCCAATCAAAAGTTCCGATTTTTTCAATTTCGGTAATAAGTTTTAATTTCTTATTCTGTGTTTTTATTTCTTTTTCGGCTTTTTTTATATTTGAAGTATCAATAATCACACCTCTTAAGCCGGCAGGTTTATTACTTCTTAAAACAGGGCTCGAATAGATTAAAGCGGGAAAAACAGTACCGTCTTTTCTCAGGCAGGTATATTCAAAATTATCAACCTCTTGTCCGGAAATTACTTTTTGAATATTATTTCGTGCTTTTTTTATATCTTCCGGTATTAATGCTTGTTCAAGGTTAACACCTTTCTTAAAATCTTCTTCCGTATATCGGAAATATTTATAAGCCAATTTATTAACATAGGTTAAATTTCCGTTTATATCACATTCAAACACAACTTGGGGCAAAAGTTCGGTCATTTGCCTGAATTTTTGCTCACTTTCTTCGGCTTTTTCCTTTGCACCTTTCAGAACATCGTTTTGCGATTTGTATTCTTCGTTCAGAGCAGCATATTCTTTGTTTTTTTCTGAAAGTTCTTCGTTTGTGGCGGCATATTCTTCATTAAGTGCAGCAAATTCTTCAATTTGATTTTTTAAATCGGCTTTTGCTTTTTTTCTTTCGGTAATATCCAAAACAGTGACATACATGTGCATTTTTCCTTTGAACGGGAAGGGTGAAGCATATACTTCAACGTCTTTTACGGTTCCGTCGGCTGTTTTGTGTTTAAATTCAAAGAAATTAGATTTGTTTTGTACGGCTTCATCCATTAATTTTTTTATTTCTTTCGGCGGAAGGGTGTTTAAATCATTTATGGATTTGGTTAAAAGTTCTTTTTCGGTAAAACCGTAAAATTTCAGTGCTGCTTTATTGGCTCTTAAAATTTTTTTATTTTCCGTATCTATTTCAAGCATTACCGCTTTGTTGTTTTCAAAAAAACTGTCGAATTTATCTTCGGTATTTTGTGATTGTATTTTTTGTCTAAGATCAGAAATTTCTTTTTCTAATTCTTTATAACTTGGTTTTTGCTTCATTATGATGTTTGTGTGTCGTTGTATAAAATAATACGGGTGGTTTAAGGTTTTTTCTTTGTTGTAAATTTACAATTTTTTTCAGAACTTACAAATCAATTTTGAAGGTTTTAAAAAATAAAAAGCCCCTTTTCGTAAAAAGGGACTTTTTGTGCCCGGAACAGGAATCGAACCTGCATGTCCAAAAGGACACATGAACCTGAATCATGCGCGTCTGCCAATTTCGCCATCCGGGCTTAAAAGGACTGCAAAAATATAAAAAACTTTAATTCAACAAATGTTTTTTCCAAAAGTTAAGCATCATAGTGTATAAATG
The DNA here is from genome assembly GCA_964500765.1 of uncultured Draconibacterium sp. Taxonomy (GTDB): domain Bacteria; phylum Bacteroidota; class Bacteroidia; order Bacteroidales; family JAADGE01; genus JAADGE01. Next base: position 7,980 of record CAZCPV010000038.1, on the reverse strand, counting down.
GTAGCGTGTATTGCCTCCGTATATGCTGTGGTTTCGGTTGGTATAGAAAAATTCGTTAAATTGTTTGTTTGCCTGTACCAGTGCTTCCGAAAACTCGGCAGAATTTTGAAAGTGAACGTTGTCATCGCCCAATCCGTGAACTAAAAGAAAGTCTCCTTTGAGTTTATCGGCAAAATTTATCGGCGAGTTATCATCGTATCCGTCGGGGTTTTCTTGCGGTGTTCGCATAAAACGTTCGGTGTAAATGTTGTCGTAATATCGCCAGTTTGTTACAGGTGCAACTGCAATGCCTGCCGAAAAATAATCAGCTCCTTTGGTCATGCAGAGCGATGTCATAAAACCGCCGTAGCTCCAGCCCCAAATTCCGATTTTATCGGGGTTAACAAAGTTTTGTTTTTTTAGCATATTTGCCGTTTCTATGAGGTCAATTGTTTCGTATTTTCCGAGTTGCAGATAGGTTTGTTTTCGAAATTCTTCACCCCTTGCACCGGTTCCGCGCGGGTCAACACACACCATTATAATACCTTGTTGTGCCAATAGGTTATCCCAACCGAAATCCCAATGATTTAGAACCTGTTGTGAGCCGGGTCCGCTGTATTGAGTAATAATTACGGGATATTTTTTGGTTTTGTCAAAATCAGGCGGCTTTATCATCCACGCATTTAATTCGATATTTTCGGAAGTTTTAAAACTGAAAAATTCTTTATTTACACCGCCGTATTCTTGGGCAAGTTTTTTTATGTTTTTATTATCAACCAAGATACGTATAAGTTTACCTTTTGCATCGTGCAGTGTAACATAGTTCGGGGTTTCGGAATCAGAGAAAAAATTGATGTAATAATTGAAATTTTTGCTGAATTCGACATCGTTTGTCCCGATTTGTTTTGAAAGTTTTACTTTCTTCGTTCCTTTAAAATTAACACTGTAAACTGCTCGATTAATCGGCGATTCTTCGGCAGATTGGTAATAAAATAATTTTCTTTTTTCATCAAAACCGTAATAGTCGGTGATATCCCAATTTCCCGAAGTCAGTTTTCTTATTTCTTTTCCGTTTATATCGTGAAGATATAAATGCCTCCAACCGTCTCTTTCACTTGTCATTACAAAATATTTTCCGTCATCGAGAAATTGCAGATTATCAAAATCTGCTTCGTCAATATAGTATTTATTTTTTTCGGTATAAGCAATTTTTGTTTTTCCGGTATTCATATCGGCATATAAAAGCTCAAACTTATTTTGCAGCCGGTTGAGCCGAAAGATTGCCAATTTGTTATTGTCTTTTGTCATTCGTATTCTCGGAATATAAATGTCTGTTTCAGTTCCGATATCAGCAGTCAGGGTTTTGCCGGTTTCGATATTGTAAATATGTACACTCACAACCGAATTATCTTCTCCGGCTTTCGGATATTTGAATTTTCGGCATTCGGGATAAAGTTTGTTTTTTATAAGTTCCGGGTATGCTCCTGCAAACATGGTCATGCCGAACATTTTTACTTTTGATTCGTCAAATTTTATGTAAGCAAGTTTTTTCCCGTCGGGCGACCACTCATACGCTTTGTTAAATTCAAATTCTTCTTCGTAAACCCAATCGGGTATTCCGTTGATAATTTCGTTGTGTTTGCCGTCAAAAGTAATTTGAGTTTCTTTTCCGGTTTCTAAATTTTTAATATAAATATTATTTTTTCGGATAAAAGCGATTTTTTTGGAATCGGGCGAAAAACTTGCAATTTGTTGTTTCCCGTTTTCCGAAACTTCGGTCAACTTTTTAGTTTTTATATTATAAACAAAGTATTCGGCAGTAAAAGATCTTCTGTAAATTCGTCGGTAATTTGTTTGCAACAGTATTTTTTTTTCGTCGGAACTGAATGTGTAGTTTTCGGGCAAAATTCCGGCTTTTCCGGCACTAAAAACAGTATCTGTAAGCTTTCCTGTTTTGTAACTGTATTTTAAAATATTTCCGACTCTGTCGCTTGTCGTATAATGTATTCCGTCGTTCATAGAACGCACTCCGTAAACCGAATTAGTCCAAAATGTCCAATTTTTCCACAAATCGGCAACCGTAATTTTTTTATAGGTATTTTGTTGTGCAAAAATGTTATTTGATAACAAAATAATTACTATCCAAAGATTTATTTTTTTTAAATTTCTCATACCGGTATAAAATTTGATTAATTTTCAACAAATATAAAGATTTACTGTTTAAATCACATAAAAATATTATTTTTGAAAAAAATATAAAACATTTGAATTATTATGAGAGATTTTGACTCTGCTTTTTTAAGCTCATTATTACTGTTGTATGATAGTTTTGAAGACCACGGAATATCCTTGGTATATGTCGGAAAATTTAATCATACCATTACAAAAGTTTTTACGGCATTAACAAGTGAAGATACCGAAAAATTAAATGAAGCTCCTAAAGTACAAAGAACCTTGCATCATTCACTAATTGAAATTCTTCAAAATATGACCAAACATTCAAACAATATGTTTCATGAAATAAGTTTCGGAAAAGGGTTGTTTATGTTGGGCAGAAAAAACGAAGCATATCATATCATAACGGCAAATGTTGTGAATAATGAGCAAGAGGAAAATTTAAGAACGGCAATTGATGAATTAAATGCTTGTACACCGGCAGAATTGAAAGCCATGTATAAGAAACAATTGAGAGAAGGGAAAATTTCCGGAAAAGGCGGTGCCGGATTGGGTTTGATTGATATAACCCGAAAAACCGGAAATCCGCTGGACTATATGTTTTTTCCGGCTGATGATAAAAATAA
>CAZCPV010000038.1:0-5100 GCA_964500765.1 uncultured Draconibacterium sp. | reverse complement strand
TTTAAATGAAGCAAGCTCAAAAAATATCTTTAAAAGAATACAATACGTTTAACATTGATGTTAAGGCATTGTATTCTTTTTTTTGTGATTCCGAAAAATATCTGCTTGCTGTTTTGAATTCGGATTTTGTTCGCAGGAAAGAAGTGCTGGTTTTGGGCGGCGGAAGCAATATGCTTTTTACGCAAGATGTAACCGATGTTCTTATTTTGATGCGTAATAAGGGAATTGAAATTACAAAAGAAGACAGAAAAAATATTTTTATTAAAGTTGATGCCGGCGAAATTTGGGATGATTTTGTTGCTTATTGTACGGAAAAAAATTACGGAGGTATCGAGAATCTGTCTTTAATTCCCGGAACAGTCGGTGCGTCTCCGGTACAAAATATAGGTGCGTACGGTGTTGAGGTAAAAGATGTGATTGAAGAACTTGAAGCCGTTTGCATCAAAACCGGAGAAAAGAAAATTTTTAAAAATTCGGAATGCAAATTCACTTATCGAAACAGTATTTTTAAAAATGAGCTTAAAAACCGATATGTTATTTTAAACGTAACATATAAATTATCAAAATTTCCGGAATTGAAATTATCCTACGGGAATTTGCAAAATGAAATAAATAATAAAAATCCCTCGATAAAAGATGTTCGGGAAGCCGTAATTCGCATCCGGAAAGCAAAATTGCCCGAGCCGGAAAATTTGCCCAATGCCGGCAGTTTTTTTAAAAATCCCGTTATTTCAAAAGAACAATTTAAAAAATTGATAAAAATTTTTCCCGAATTAGTTTCATATCCTTTCGAAGAAGGGAAAATAAAATTAGCCGCCGGACAATTGATTGATTTATGCGGATTGAAAGGTGAAAAAGAAAAGGGTGTAGGAGTACACGAAAAACAAGCCCTTGTTATTGTAAATTACGATAATGCCGACGGAAAAACAATTTTAAAATTTTCCGAAAAAATACAACAAGCCGTTTTTAAAAAGTTTAATGTAAAAATTGAACGAGAAGTACGAGTTTATCCTTAACTTTGCGGAAAAATAAACAGAGAACCGAATGCGACGCACAAATACCGAACCCCTGAAAGAAGTTATTCAACGATTTTTAAAAATTTACGGCGGCGACCGTAAAATAAAAGAAATTGAAATACAACGTTCGTGGGGGAAAATTACCGGTACGGTCGTTGAACGCCAAACCGAATTTGTTAAAGTAAATAAATCGGTGCTTTATGTTAAATTAAAATCTTCCGTGCTTAAACACGAACTTTCGATGATGAAAAGTCAAATTATTAAACGGCTGAATGAGGAAACCGGAGAATCGATAATTAATGAAATCGTTTTTTTATAGTCTTGTTTAAAAAGGTGAAATGTCATCATCGTCATCATCAAATTCATCATCAAAAAAATCGTAACCGTCAAAATCATCATCGTCAAGATTGAAAAAGTCTAAATCCGTATCGTCGTTTTGCGATAATTGAAGTTCCTTTTCAATATCGGGGTCATGGTTAATTATTTTTATAATTTTTTCTTCCGAGAAAATTTCCGTATTGGTGGCAATAATTTCGTCCGAAAGAAAATCTCCGAATTTTTTTGTTTCATTCAAAATACTTTTTAAAATGGCATCCAAACTTACTTGCATCGGTACCAAGCAAACAATACTGACAAAATAATCGGAAAATGTTATTTTTTCGACAATACTCTTATTCTTATTTAAGGAGAATTTAATTTCTTTTGTTAACAGGTCTTTTTGAAAATCGGAAAATTTTTCTTTTTCATTTGTCGTTAATACGAAAAAATACCTCAAACTGTTTCCCGACCCGCCTAATCCGGAAGAAATATAAATTTTATCGTCGTCGCTTAATTCGTGTTCAATATGGGCACGGCTTTTTTGAAATGCCAATATTGTCCATTTTTTTATTTCTTCACCGCAAGTATCTTTATATTTTTCAATAATACGATAAGCTTTCACATCGCCCGACATACTTAACTCAACCAAAACATTTTTTTTGTCTTCTTCACTTGTTTCGGGATTGTAAAGGATGGTCTCAAGTTCTGCCGTATCTCTTATTTCTTCATTTTCTTTAATAAATAAAAAGGATGCTTTTTCAAATTCAAGTTGAACCGAAACATCGATACCTTCTTCAAAAACCATAAAATCGGAGAACGATTTATGCAGTTTATTTTCAAGAAATTGTTTGAGACTCTTATTTGTCATTTACTAAATATTTTCGGCAAAATTAATACTTTTAATTTTAACAAGCGGCATAAAAGTATTTTAATTTACGGAAGTAAAAATTACCTATATGTTGGTATTGTCGGTCAATTTTCAAATACGTATTTTTGCAAAGAAAATTATAGGGAAGAGAAATGAATTTATCAGAATTAAAAAATAACGAAAGAGCCGTAATTATAAAAGTGAAAGGACGCGGTGCATTCAGAAAACGGATTACCGAAATGGGTTTTATAAAAGGCGAAACGGTTACCGTAATTAAAAATGCCCCTTTAAAAGACCCGATTGAATACCGTATTATGGGCTATCACATTTCTCTTCGAAGAAGTGAAGCAGCATTGGTTGAGGTTGTTACGGAAGATGAAGCAAAGAAATTTGCAGAAGAAGAGTTCAACGGAACATTCGGAAATAATATTTTAAAAAGATCGGCAAAGAAAAAAAGCAGACATATAAATATTGCTTTGGTAGGAAATCCGAATTGCGGGAAAACGACTTTATTTAATAATATTACCGGTTCGCGCGAACATGTCGGAAATTACGGCGGTGTAACCGTTGATGCCAAAAAAGCAAGTCGAAGATATCACGGATATATTTTTAATATTACGGACTTGCCCGGTACCTATTCAATTACGACTTATACGCCCGAAGAATTGTATGTAAGAGAACATATTTTTGATGAAATTCCCGATATTGTTCTGAATGTTATTGATGCATCGAATTTGGAACGAAATTTATATCTTACAACGCGTTTGATTGATATGGATATAAAATTGGTAATTGCCCTGAATATGTTTGATGAGTTGGAAAAAAGAGGCGATAATTTTGATTATCAGATGCTTGCAAAAATGATAGGGGTGCCTATTGTTCCTACCGTAGCTTCTGCAGGAAAAGGAGTAACGGATATTTTTGATACATTAATAGACGTTTACGAAGATAAAAATCCGATTGTAAGACATATTCATATCAATTACGGAAAATCCATAGAAAAATCAATACAAGCTATTCAGGAAAAGATTTATATTTCTGAAAATGTTGAACTTACAAGCAAGGTTGCTCCTCGTTTTTTGGCTTTAAGTTTGTTGGAAAAAGATAAAGAAATTGAGAAACGAATAAGTAAATTAAAAAACGGAAAGCAAATTATTGCAGTTGCCGAAAATTCCGTCAAGAAAATTGAAAATAACCTTAAAGAAGATTCGGAAACTTTAATAACCGATGCACGGTACGGTTTTATAAGAGGAGCCCTAAAAGAAACCTATAAAAAGAAAAAACTGAACGGGAAAACTCGAACCCAAAAGATAGATAAGATATTGACACATAAATATTTTGGGATACCGATTTTTATTTTTTTTATGTGGTTGATGTTTCAACTGACTTTTTCGCTCGGCGAATATCCAATGGATTGGATTGAAAACGGTGTGTCTTTATTGTCAAAATTTATCAGTAACGTAATGCCCGACGGGATGTTAAAAGATTTAATTGTTGACGGAATTATCGGCGGAGTAGGAGGGGTAATTGTCTTTTTACCGAATATTTTGATATTATTTTTCATTATTTCCTTAATGGAAGATACCGGTTATATGTCTCGTGCTGCTTTTATAACCGACAAAATGATGCACAAAATCGGTTTGCACGGAAAATCTTTTATCCCGCTGATAATGGGTTTCGGATGTAACGTGCCGGCGGTAATGGCAACACGCACCCTGGAAAATCGTAACGACCGATTATTAACCATGTTGATAAATCCGTTTATGTCGTGCAGTGCTCGTTTGCCTGTTTATTTGGTTATTATAGGTGCCGTTTTTCCGGAAAATGCGGGAACGGTTTTGTTTCTCATATACGGAACCGGTATTTTATTGTCAATTGCTGTTGCAAAACTTTTTAAGAAAGTGATATTTAAATCGAAAGATGCACCCTTTGTTATGGAATTGCCGCCTTACAGAAAACCGATAATGAAAATATCCTTAATTCATATGTGGCATAAAGGTTCGCAATATTTGAAAAAAATGGGCGGGGTAATTTTGATTGCTTCGATAATTATATGGGCTTTGGGCTATTTCCCGCTGACAAATGAAAAAACGGATAAAATTGATGTGCAAATTGTACAATTAAAAGAAAATAATAAAAATCCGGAAGATGAAACGTTTAAAAATGAATTGAAAAAATTGGAATTAAAAAAACATCTGATACATCAGGAAAATTCATATATCGGAAGTATCGGTCATTTTGTTGAGCCGGTGTTGCGTCCTTTGGGTTTTGATTGGAAAATGGGAGTCGCTATTACGGCGGGAGTTGCCGCAAAAGAAATTGTGGTAAGCACGATGGGTGTTCTTTACGGAGCTGATTTCAATGCCGACGATTCTTCCGATGCCTTGATAAAAGCAATAAAAAGTGAACGCTATTCATCGGGAAAACACAAAGGCGAAATAATTTTTACGCCCTTGGTTGCAATTGCATTTTTAATTTTCGTATTGGTGTATTTCCCGTGTGTGGCTGTTGTAGCTGCGGTTAAAAAAGAATCGGGAAGTTGGAAATGGGCGGCATTTTTAGTATTTTATACAACAAGTTTGGCTTGGTTGCTGTCTTTTGCCGTTTATCAAATCGGCAGTTTATTTATTTAAAAAATTAGTTATGATACAAGAAATTATTACATACATAATTATCGGAGCAGCCGTTATATATACTTTATACAGTTTTTTTATAATTACCGTTCCTTCGAAGAAGAAACACGTACATTCGTGTTGCGGCGGATGTTCGGGATGTGCTTTGAGCAAGAAATCCGGTTCGGCAAAATTCGACATCAAAAAAATAAACTGAAAGCACCGGAATCTATCGGACTTGTTCAAATATTGCCGGTTCGGGAGAATGTTGTAAGTAATATTTTTT
>CAZCPV010000037.1:3414-16362 GCA_964500765.1 uncultured Draconibacterium sp. | reverse complement strand
ATCAACCGCGAAATTACAAGGTGGAATCTATATTATAAAAACAAAAACTTTTGCCGACAAAGTATATAAGTTTTAAGTTGAAAATTAAAAGTAAAAAGTTGAAAGCAAGGCATATTAAATATAATTATCGGATAATCCTATTGAAAACATTTCTGTTTTTCTTATTTTTTGTTTCCGCATTTTCGGTTTATTCGCAAATCGGAGGAAAAGGTGTCTATGATTTTTTAAATTTAACAAATTCCGCTCGAATTGCGGCACTCGGCGGAACCAATATTTCCGTTTATGACGATGATTTGAATTTTGCGAGAGAAAATCCGGCTTTGTTGAACGAAAATATGAACAAACGTTTTGTATTAAATTATGTAAATTATTTTGCCGGAATAAATTACGGATATGCCGGCTATGCTGATAACTTTAAGAAAATCGGAACTGTTTCAGTCGGTATTCAATACATTAATTACGGAAATTTTGTTGCTGCGGATGAAACAGGATTGATTACAGGCAATTTTCGAGCTTCGGATTATGCTTTGAATATTATTTGGTCGAAACAGCTTTTTAAAAATATTGTCGGAGGCATTAATTTTAAGCCGGTGTATTCGCATCTTGAAAGCTATAACTCGTTCGGGGCAGCTTTCGATATAGGACTTACTTATTACAAACCGGAAACCGATTTTGCGGCTTCTTTGGTTTTAAAAAATATAGGAAGTCAAATAAAACCCTATCGTAAAGGCAATTACGAACCGATTTCTTTCGATATACAAGCCGGAATTTCAAAAAAACTTGCTCATGCACCGTTTCGAATAAACCTTACGGCACACCGACTTTATAAATGGAATTTAAGATATGAAGTGCCCGAAGACATTACACAAATTTCTTTTGCACAAGAACCGGATACCGTAAAAGGTGAAATACTGCAAAATTTCTTGGATAACGCCATGCGACATTTGATTATAGGTGTCGAATTTTTACCTCTGAAAAGTTTTTATGCTTCAATCGGCTACAATCACCAACGGCGACAAGAAATGAAATTGATTGATAAAGGCGGTTTTACCGGATTTTCGTGGGGTTTCGGTGTTAAGTTAAAGAAAATGGGCTTTAGTTTCGGCAGAGCAACATACCATCTTGCCGGTGCATCCAATCATTTTTCGGTTTATTTTGATATATCTAAATTCGGAAAAAGAGAAACGATTAAGGTTAATTAAACAAGCCACAGATTCACAAATAAAAAAACAAAATTGGAAACACCCTTTAAAATAACATTTCAAAAAGAAGTTAGAAATAACATTTCGAATGAAGAAATTATAAATAATTTTATCACTAATCTGAAAATAAAATCTTTTAACTCATTCAATAAAACAGATAATAATTTAATTGCTTCAAACAATATTAAATCGTTTTGGGATTTTAATAAAGTATGGAAAGATGCAGAAAAAGTAAATATTGAGATTCTTGATAATACAGACAAGAAAAAGATTTGTTATACACTTGATTTTTTTGGACTGTTTAAAGATTACAAAACAGCATTAATAATTGTACCGATAATTGCTTTTATATTTTATTCTTATGGAAAATTTGATGCGGTTTTAGAAAATTTCGGAGTTCTTTTTACATTCTTATTTTTCTTAATATTTATTACAGGAATTAAAGTTATTGAAGTTATTTTACTGATATTAAGACATCGAAATATTTTCAGAAATACAATGAAATACGGTGCAGGAAATATAAACCTTTATGATTGGAAAAAGATAATGAAAAATAAAACTGATAAAGAATTAAAAGAAATAATCAACGGAAGAAGCAATTATTCGGACAGAGTTATCATTTTTGCAAAAAAAGAATATAAAAAAAGACATTCTGAAAACACCGATATCAATTTACGATTTAAAAGCATTTAACTTCATACTTTCAACTTTATAAACTTTATACTTTTAACTAAATGAACAACAAACTGATTATAGCCGTTGACGGGCATTCATCCTGCGGAAAAAGCACTTTGGCAAAAGATGTATCTAAACATTTCAATTACAGATATATAGATACCGGAGCAATGTATCGCGCCGTTACTTTATATGTAATTGAAAACAATTTATACAAAGGAAAAGAAATAAAAGAAAAAGAACTGAAAAAAGATATTGAAACCGGAAAAATACAGATTGATTTCAAATATAATCCCGAATTGAAAAAATCAGAAACTTATTTGAACGGCAAAAATGTCGAAAACCAAATAAGAGGTATTGAAGTTTCAAATTTGGTAAGCCCGGTTGCCGTCATTCCTTTTGTAAGAGAATATTTGGTTGCACAACAACGTGCTATGGGTAAAGACGGCGGCATTGTGATGGACGGCAGAGACATCGGTACGAATGTTTTTCCGAATGCCGATTTAAAAATTTTTCTGACTGCCGATGCCGAAGTTCGTGCAAAACGACGTTTTAAAGAACTGAAAACCAAAGGCGACAATATAAACTTTGAGGAAATATTAAAAAATGTAAAAGAACGCGATTATATTGATTCGCATCGCAAAACCAATCCGCTTGTACAAGCCGAAGATGCCGTTTTAATTAATAACTCAAATATTTCAATTGAAGAACAGGCACAAATAGTTATCGAACTTGCGGAAAAAAAATTAAGCGAAAAATAATTATGAAACATCCATGCTGAAAAAATTTATCCGTATATCTGACATATACGAACTTTCAACTCTATAAACTTTTAACTCTCAACTCCTTTAAATAATGAAAATTGAAATAGATAAAAATTCCGGGTTCTGTTTCGGTGTGGTAAAAGCCATTGAAATTGCCGAAAGAGAACTTGAAAAAGATAAAAATTTGTATTGTTTGGGCGATATCGTGCATAATGATGCCGAAGTTAAAAGATTGGAAAAAAAAGGACTGATTACAATAAGTCGTAATGAATATAAAACTTTAAAAAATACAAAAGTTTTATTGAGAGCACACGGCGAACCGCCCGAGACTTATCAAATTGCAAAAAAAAATAACATTGAACTGATTGATGCTTCCTGCCCGATTGTTCTTAATCTTCAAAAAAAAATTGATAAAGCATATACGGATTTCAGTTCCGTAAAAGGACAAATCGTTATTTTCGGAAAAGAAGGACATGCAGAAGTTATCGGACTGCTCGGACATACAGACAACAAAGGTATCGTTATTTCGGAAGAAAAAGATTTGGACAAAATTGATTTTTCAAAACCGATAAATATTTTTTCCCAAACTACAAAAAGCCGTTCAAGTTATCATTCAATTATTGAAAAAATAAAAGAGCGAATGATTAAAGAAATCGGCAACGACGAGATAAATTTTATAATAAACGATTCAACCTGTCGGGCGGTTTCTAATCGTGATGTATTTTTGAAAGATTTTGCCAAAAAACATGATGCCATAATATTTGTAAGCGGCAGAAAAAGTTCTAACGGAAAAGTTTTGTATGAAGTTTGCAAAAAACAAAATCCGAATTCTTATTTTGTCAGCGAAATTAACGAAATAAAAAAACAATGGTTTATGCCGGATTATTCCGTAGGAATCTGCGGTGCAACTTCTACGCCGACTTGGCTTATGGAAAAAATAAAAAAAGAGATAGAAAAATACGAGTTATAAATAAAAAACACCGACATAAAAATCGGTGTTTTTTTTATTTTATCCCCAGCTTTCGATATGTATTTCGCCGGGTTCTTTTCGTTTATGCTCTTTAAATCCGTCTTTTGCCAAAATTTCGAACATACTTTCCACCATTTTCGGATTTCCGCAAAGGAAAATATGGGTATTATCAGGCATCGGTTTTATTCCCCAAGCATCTTTCACAACACCTGCCGCCCACATATCTTGTACGAAACGAGTATCGCCGCCCCACGGGACATGTTCTTTTTCAACATCAATAATTGTCGGTAAATAAGTAAACCTGTCGGATAGACTTTCAAGTAGCATTAATTCGGAGCTGTATCCCAAATCCCAAGAATTAGCCGCACCGTGAATAACGGCAATTTTCCTTTTACTTTCTCCTAGAATATTTGACCGTAACATACTTACGTAAGGTGCAATACCGGTTCCTGTTGCTACCAATACAATATTATGATTTTCAGGAACTTGTTCCAAAGTAAACATTCCGACCATTTTCTTTCCGAGTTCTATTCTGTCGCCTATTTGCAAAGCAAACAATCTCGGCGTAAGGGCTCCCGAACGAACCAAAGAAATATAAAATTCAATAAATTGCTTTGATTGAGATGAAGATGCCACGGAATAAACTCTTTTTATCATTTTATCCGGTTCAAATTCTTCTCTGTCGGGTGTCGCATCGGCTACTCTCGGTGCCGAAGCCGGCAAAGCCAGGGCAGCAAATTGCCCGGACACAAAATCGGGAAGTTCCCATCCGTCGGGCACTATTCTGAAAATTTTCATCGAGGGTGATACCTGAATTATTTGGGTTACAACCGCATTTAATTTGTTTTCCATTTTATAATATTTATTTTTTTAATGTATTCCTCCGAAATATTTCATAAACTGAATTCTTTCATACGCTCTGTTATATTCTGTTTTATGAAAACTCAATTTGCCTTTCATTTCTTCAATATCGGCAAAACCGTGTTTTTTCATAACTTCTTCAAATTCTTTTAAAAAAGTTCCTATGTATTCATGCCCGTGTTTATAAATTGCCGAAACAACATGAACGGCAGATGCCCCTGCCAATACTTGTTTTGCCATACTTATTCCGTCATGAATTCCGGTTGTTGCAGCCATATCCGCATCAATTTTTCCGGAAAGCAAAGCAATCCAACGCAAAGGCAAAGTATATTCATCGGGCGTACTGAAAACATTTGAAGAAATAATATCCAATGTATCAATATCAATATCCGGATTATAAAATCTGTTAAACAAAGTTACGCCTTGAACATTGTCGGTAGCACTTAATTTATAAATTAACCTTGCCAAACCGGCAGAATAATAACTCATTTTTAAAGATACGGGAATTGAAATTGTTTTTTTTACTTTTTCCGTAATTTTAAAATACATTTCTTCCGTATCTTCACTTTCTGCATACGGGTCAGACGGCAACAGCGAAATATTCAATTCCAAAGCATCGGCACCGGCATTTTCAATATCTTTTGCAAAAGATGTCCACTCATTATCATCTACACAATTTATACTTGCAATTATCGGAATATCCGTAATTGCTTTTGATTCTTTTATTAAATCAAGATATTCATTGATTGTTTTATCTCTCGTATATTCTTCAATGTATTCATAGGCCTCCGGATAATCATTTACGCCGCTGTAAACAACCTTATTAACTTCCGCATTAATCTGCTCTTCAAACAATGATTTTAAAACAACGGCACCGGCATTATGTTCTTCTGCTTTCTTAACTTTTTCCGGCTTATCGGTTAAACCGGAACTCCCTATAACAAGCGGATTTCGAAGTTCCAAACCTAAATATTTTGTTCTTAAATCCATATAAAATTACTTTATTTATATATTACAAAATTAGATAAAAATTCCTTTAATCCTAAATTTTAACAAAAAAGATTTTCTTATCTGAAACTATTAACAAAAAATTTAAAAATAATTCTTTTTCCGCAGAAAAAAATTGATAATTGTCAATTAAAAGATTACTTCGTGTTAATTAGAATAATTCTAAATTAAAAAAACCGAAAGACAAGTTGAAAGGCATTAAAATATCTGATAATTAACAAATAACATCATTTTTCAAGCTCAATAACCAATATTAAGACATAAAAATATTTTACTCTTTTTAATTTATTTTATAACTTCGTAACCGTTAAATTTGTACATTGATGATTGTTATTTTTATTTTAATAGGATTAAGTCTTATTGTCGCACTAATTTTCTTATTCCTGTATATCTGGTCTGTAAAAGACGGACAATATGATGATGATTATACCCCTTCCGTCAGAATATTATTTGACGATAATCAAGTTCCCGAAAATAACAAAAATGAAAAAGAAACCGAGAATTCTCTTAACAAACAAAATAATTCTGAAACCAAATTAAATCAAAAGGTATGACACAAGAAAAATTTTACTATGACAACAAAATCGTGAAGTTGTTTGCTTATGCCACTATCCTATGGGCAATCGTAGGAATGCTTGTCGGTCTGTGGGCTGCAGCAGAACTTGCATTTCCCTCGTGGAATCTTAATTTATCGTTTTTAACATTCGGCAGATTAAGACCTTTGCACACAAATGCCATTATTTTTGCATTTACGGGTAATGCGATTTTTACGGGAGCTTATTATTCTGCTCAACGATTGCTTAAAACAAGAATGTTCAGTGATTTTTTAAGTAAACTGAATTTTTGGGGTTGGCAAACAATCATTGTTTTAGCCGCAATTACTTTACCGATGGGATTTACCATGAGTAAAGAATATGCTGAATTAGAATGGCCTATTGACATCTTAATAGCCATTGTTTGGGTAGCATTCGGATGGAACTTAATAGGAACTATGCTGAAAAGACGCGTACAACACATCTATGTTGCTATTTGGTTTTTCCTTGCAAGCTTTGTAGCAGTAGCTGTTTTGCATATCGGAAATTCCATTGAAATTCCGGTCAGTTTCTTAAAAAGCTATCCTGTTTATGCAGGTGTTCAAGACGCCGTTGTACAATGGTGGTACGGACATAATGCCGTTGCTTTCTTTTTAACAACACCGTTTCTCGGCTTAATGTACTATTTCCTTCCCAAAGCCGCCAACAGACCGATTTATTCGTACAGACTGTCTATTGTACACTTTTGGTCGTTAATATTTATCTATATGTGGGCAGGTCCTCATCATTTGTTATACCAAGCATTACCCGATTGGGCACAAACACTCGGTGTGGTCTTTTCAGTTATGCTTATAGCTCCTTCTTGGGGAGGAATGATAAACGGACTTTTAACCTTGCGAGGTGCATGGGATAAAGTAAGAGACAGTGCCATTCTTAAATTTTTTGTTGTAGGGGTTACGGCATACGGTATGTCAACTTTCGAAGGACCGATGCTTTCTATAAAAACAGTCAACGCATTAAGTCACTTTACCGATTGGACAATTGCTCACGTACACATCGGCGGTATGGGTTGGAACGGATTTATAACATTCGGTATGTTGTATTGGTTAATACCGAAACTTTTTAATACAAAATTACATTCTGAAAAATCGGCTAATCTGCATTTCTGGATAGCAACTTTAGGAATGCTGGCATATTCGGTTCCGCTTTATTGGGCTGCATTTACTCAAACACTTATGTGGAAAGAATTTACGGATGCCGGTTATTTGGCTTACCCCGAGTTTTTAGATACGGTAACACAAATTATTCCGATGTATGTAACACGTGTAATCGGCGGTACACTATATTTCACAGGTGCAATTATCATGATACCGAACCTTATTAAAACAATCAAATCAGGACACATTGTTAACAATGAAGAAGCTTATGCAGCACCGAGAGAAAAAATTGCCAAAAAACGACTTGCGGGAGAAACTCCGCATCGTTGGGTAGAAAGAAAAGCTGTTCATTTTACGGTTTGGGTATTAATTGCAATTATCGTAGGCGGTTTAGTTGAAATTATCCCTATGATTACCGTTAAATCCAATATCCCTACAATTGCGGCAGTAAAACCGTACACACCGCTTGAATTGGAAGGACGTGATATATACATCCGAGAAGGTTGCTATACATGTCACTCACAAGAAGTAAGGCCTTTCCGTTCGGAAACAGAACGCTACGGAGAATATTCAAAACAAGGTGAATTTGTTTATGATCATCCTTTCCAATGGGGTTCAAAAAGAACAGGTCCCGATTTGGCACGTTCCGGATACAGAGGCGGTAAAATGTTCCGACCGGCTGTTTGGCATTACGAACATTTTAAAGACCCGCAAGGATTTATTGAGGGCTCAATCATGCCGGCTTATCCTTGGTTTTTTACAAATGATTTAGATTACAGTACATTAAAACGCAAAATTGAAGTTATGCAAATGCTCGGAGTTCCTTATCCGGAAGGATATGCGGATAAAGCTGCAGCCGATTTGGAAAAACAAGCAAAAGAAATTGCGGCAGAACTTAAAAAAGCAGGAAAAGATATTGCTTGGAATAAAGAGCTGATTGCAATGATTGCATACCTTCATAAACTCGGAAAAGATATTTCACTCGCTGCGGAAGATAAGACAGCCGAAACCGATACCGGAAATAAAGAAGAAAGTTCCGCTGCATTTGAAGCTTCTTCGAATCCGGAAGATTTAAAAGCCGGTGCAGAAATATTTAAAAGTACTTGTGCTGCTTGCCACGGTGCAAACGGCAAAGGAAATATAGGTCCGAATCTCGGCGATAATTTCACGCTGCACGGAGGAAAAGCATCTGATATATACAAAGTAATTGCTGACGGTGCAGGTATTATGACCGGTTATAAATCGCAACTTGACGAAACAAAATTAGGACAAGTTTCAAGCTATGTATATTCTTTAACCGGAACAAATCCGGAAAACGGAAAAGACCCGGAAGGAGAAGAAATTAAATAACAAAAATTATGCTCGGAGATAAATTAAAATATTTGGAAGACAATCATTGGGCAACTATTTGGCCGAATGTATCGGTTGTATTGTTTACCCTGATTTTTATTATCATAGTCATTATGGTTATAAAATATAAAAAATCCGATGTGGAAAAATGGGAAGCAATGCCTTTGGATGATGAAACAAACGAAACAACTCCGCAAAATAATTCAACAAATTAATATCATTTTTTAAAACTGTATTAAAATGGAAAACAACAATAAAGATCCGAAAGAAGTTTTTGAAGGATATAATGAAAAATATGATAAGAAATTAATGATTGAACATGATTACGACGGTATAAAAGAATTAGATAACCCGCCGCCGCCGTGGCTGATGTGGCTTTTCTACATTACCGTTTTTTGGGCTTTGGGTTATGTCGCTTATTTCCATTTCTTTCATGTAGGTCCTTTACAAGCCGAAGAATACAAAAATGAAATGGCTGAGGCAGCCGAGAAATACAAGAAATCAAATACCGATGAAACAAAAATTGTTTTACTTACCGATGCAGCATCATTAGATGCCGGCTCCGCAATTTATGCAAAATCTTGTGCAGCATGCCACGGTCCGGAAGGCAAAGGAGGAATAGGTGTAAACCTAACCGATAACGAATGGATATACGGAAACAACATAAAAGATGTTTTTAAAACAATAAAAAACGGAACTTCTAAAGGTATGACTTCATTCAGTTCCTTACCCGATAAAAAAATTACGGAAGTTGCCTCTTTTATACTTGAACGATTAAACAAAACAGATAAATAAATCATTAATCTTGATATGATTACATAATAAAAGATTCTGTATAAAAACTGCAACCTTATTTTAAGGTTGTGGTTTTTTTAGAGAACAAAATATTTTGTTGTTCAATATCATAATAATTATTGCTGTATATCAAAATTAAAACTCATGAAATTAGACGACAATCATGAAGTAACGTTCAGAGATTCAATCTCTACCGTTGACGAAAGCGGAAAAAGAAATTGGGTTTTTGCAAAAAAACCAAAAGGAAAATTATACAACTACCGACAATTGTTCGGATATTTTCTGTTGGCATTTTTATTTATCGTTCCGTTTATAAAAATTCACGGAGAACCCTTGATGCTTTTTAATGTTATTGAACGAAAATTCATTATTTTCGGTGTAATTTTCTGGCCGCAAGATTCGTTTCTTTTCTACCTGATGATGCTTTCTTTTATTCTTTTTATTGTATTATTTACGGTAGTTTACGGAAGATTATTTTGCGGTTGGGCATGCCCTCAAACTGTTTTTTTGGAACTTGTTTTCAGAAAAGTTGAATGGCTGATTGACGGCAATCCGGCAAAACAAAAAAAACTCAAAGCTCAAGCATGGAATTTTGAAAAAATCTCTAAACGTATAATCAAACATACGCTCTTTTGGATTTTATCATTTTTAATTGTTTCGGCATTGCTTTCATTTATTCTCGGTGTCGAAAATGTTATTGCATTTTTAAAACATCCGTTTCCCGAACACAAAACCGGTTTTATCGCTTTAATCATATTCACTACGGCTTTTTACTTCATTTATTCGTGGTTCAGAGAACAAGTTTGTTCCATTATGTGTCCTTACGGGCGATTACAAAGCGTTTTAATTGATTCGAACACAATTTTGGTATCCTACGATTATTTAAGAGGCGAACCGCGAGGCGTTGCAAAAAAAGGAGATACCGAAGCAGCCGAAAAACTCGGCGACTGTATCGACTGCAAACAATGCGTACACGTATGCCCCACAAATATTGATATCAGAAACGGAACTCAACTCGAATGTGTAAACTGCACTGCCTGTATTGATGCATGTAATGCTACCATGACAAGAATCGGTAAACCGAAAGGATTAATACGATTTGCATCTGAAAACGGTATTAAAACCGGAAAAGATTTTAAACTCACACCGCGAAATATTGCTTACACAATTGTTTTAATCGGTATTGTTATTTTCTTTTTAACCATGTTACTGACAAGACCGGCAGTAGAAGCAAATATTATAAGAGACCGAAACTTTATGTATCAAGAACAAAACGATACCCTTATTAATATATATAACGTTAAAATATTAAATAAAACACATAATGATTTGTCTCTAAAAATAAAACCCGTAAATTTTAAAGGTAAACTGAAATTTTTCGGAGATGATTTAAATATAAAAAGCGGAGAAAAAACAGAACCGAAATTAATCATTTATATTCCGAAATCAGAAATTAAACAAAAAAATACAATTTTAAAATTTGAAATTTATTCGGGGAACAAACTTTTGGAAAAAACAGAAACAAATTTTGTAAGCTCCGACTGATAAAATTAATTTTATTTTGTGTATTTTGTTTTAATTTTACATCAAAAAATAATCTTATGAAACTAAAATTTACTTGGGGAACGGGTATTTTTATTACAATTGCCGTTTTTGTATCATTTTTTATCAGTTTTCTGATTTTCAGTCTGTCACGAGATGTAAATTTAGTAACCAAAAATTATTTTCCCGATGAAATTGCTTATGATGTTAAAATTAACAAGATGCAAAACACAAATGCACTAAAAGAAAAAGTTCATTTCAAGCTGCAAAACAGAGTATTAAAAATAACATTTCCTCCGTTTATTAAAAATCCTGAGAAAGTTAAAGGTTCTGTTTTGTTTTTTTATATCAAAAGCCGAAAAAAAGACAAATCTTTTAATTTAAAACTTGACAAAAATAACGCTCAGTTTTTCGACTTAACAGACTATTCAAAAGGAAGATACACGGTAAAAATTGATTGGTCTTATAAAAACAAAGGATATTTTCAAGAACATATAATCGAATTAAAATAATATGGATATTGAAATTCTGACATCGGCAATTATTCTCGGACTTGTAACCGGCTTCCACTGCATAGGAATGTGCGGACCGATTGCTCTTGCATTGCCTTTAAAAAAAGAAACCGGATTTTCAAAAGTTTCAAGTGCCCTGCTTTATAATGTAGGAAGAGCAATTACTTATGCTGCAATGGGTTTAATTTTCGGATTTTTCGGTCAAAGTTTCGCCATGGCGGGCTTTCAAAAATGGGTTTCGCTGACAATGGGAATTTTAATGATTTTATATGTCATTTTCCCCGCAATCTTTAAAAATCGTTTTGATATTGATAAATTTGCTTTTAAATATACAGGAAAACTCCGTTTCAGATTAGGAAAACTTTTCGGAAAACGAAGCTATTCAAGTCTTTTTATTATAGGATTATTGAACGGATTATTACCTTGCGGACCTGTGTATGCCGCATTGGCAGGTGCTATAGCCACGGGAGGAGCATTAACAGGTTCCGTTTTTATGTTTATTTTCGGAATCGGAACCATCCCCGTAATGCTGTCAATTTCATTATTAGGCAGCAAAATAAGTTTAAATTCAAAAAAGAAACTATCAAAATTAATTCCGGTAACAATTGTATTAATCGGCTTTCTTTTTATCATGAGAGGGCTCGGACTCGGTATTCCGTTATTAAGCCCGCCCGATAAAATGCTGAAACCGCACAATAAAAATATGATGATGCACAAAGAATCATCAATAATTGTTAAAAATCAAACACACTATTTTATGTTTTAACACGTTTTTTTATTACTTTTATAAATTATTTATTAATCACTAAAATTTTATCAATATGAAAAAATTATCAATTTCAATTTTAGCAATTGTTTTCACTTTCAGTTTATCGGCATTATTTACTTCCTGCGGCGACGACAATGACGATGCAAATGAAGCAGCCGAAGAAATGACCGAAGAAGCAAACGAAGCAGCCGAAGAAACTCCGGAAGTTGCCGAAACCATTGACTACTCTGCCGGAGAGGCAATTTACAAAAATAAATGTATGGCTTGCCACCAAGAAAACGGTGAAGGTGTTGAGTCTTCGTTCCCGGCTTTAAAAGGAACAGCTGCAGACATTAATATTGTCGTAAACGGAAAAGAAGGTACTGCAATGGCAGCTTTCAAAGATCAATTAAGCGACCAAGAAATTACAGATGTTATAAACTACGTAAATCATGCTTGGGGTAATAATTTTGATGCTGTTACAGCAGAAGACGTTGCCGGAGCAAAAAAATAATAACTACTGAAAAAAACGTACAGAAACTCACTTCACTAAAAATTGGAGTGAGTTTTTTATGTTAAACCTTAAATCCGTAAGTCAATCTTTTAAATGTAAATGTGCAGATATAAGGTTAAAAAAAAATAAATATTAACTTTTTTTAACATTTGTCGTTTTTTTTATTTATATTTGTATTTATAAAAATTTATTAATTCTTTAATTCTATTTATCATGAAAAGACGTTATTTATCAATCATCGCATTAGCATTTGTTTTCGGTATTGCAAGTGTTTTCTCTTCGTGCGGAAACGACGAACAAGATGCAAAAGATGCAGC
>CAZCPV010000037.1:0-3314 GCA_964500765.1 uncultured Draconibacterium sp. | reverse complement strand
GCTCAAGATGCTGTTGACCAAGCAAAAGATGCGGCAGATGCAGCAAAAGAAAAAGTTGAAGATGCCGTTAAATAAAATTTTTATTTAACAAAAAATAAAAAAGCAGCTTTTATGCTGCTTTTTTTATGCTTCGGAAACAAGCGAAATTATTTTTTGCCTGATATTAAGTATTTTCTCAATTTCATGATTTTTCTTATTCCTGTTGAATCGCAATTGTGCACTTGTTTTTACAAACAATCGGGAATACAAAAATGCAAGCAAACCAAAAACAGGCAAACTTAAAACATAAACTCCCGTAAACAACAAAGATTCAGTCGAAAACCAAACAACAAGCGACTGCAACACATAAAAAATCGGAAAAGTAAAGATTCCCAAACCGTAAACAATTGAGCTTTCAAATTGCCTGTCTTTCAGCTTTTTAGTAATTAAACGAGGTAAAAGATACGGAATAATATTATTAACGGCACCGTAAACATAAACAGGGATACCTAAAATTAACAAAACTATTTTCCCGATTAATCTCTTTGTCGGCACTGATTTCTCAATAACCCAATCTTTTAATTTGTGTTTTTTTAAACCTTCAAAATATTCATCTGCATCATTTATTAATTCTTTGAATTTTTCGGGATTTTTTTCTTTTAACAAGTCGATACGTTTTACGGTTTCTTTGTCAACCGAAATCTTATTTTTTAAATCACTCAAATCATTAACGGATAAACTTTTTGCAACGGAACTGTCAAGAACTTCCAATAAAAAATCATACTCATCATGCGTTTCTAAATCTTTAATATTAATAATTTGCTCTTTTATTTTTTCGTGCATCAAATTACCCAGTTTAACCATAGCTCTTACCGGATCTTCTTTATAATCTTTCTCAAAATCTTTTATACTTATCGGTTTTCCGAAACTAACGTATAGTTTAGACCTGAAATTCCAATAATTAGAATAATATATTCCTGTCGGAATTATCTGAACATCTGCCTTAAAATCATTGTCTTCTTCTAATTTAAAAGCAATTCTTTGAATACCTTTTTTAAGTTTTCTTAAATGTTTTTTATCAATATGCTGTGCCTCGGGAAATATAACAACCGGACGGCTTGACTTCAAAACTTGAATTGTTTTATTATAAATCTGTTCATTATATTTTAATTTTTCTTTTCCGTCACGCATTCTGAAAACAGGTAATATTTTCAGAAAAAAAAGAATTTTTGCAATCACCGGATTTTTAAAAATATCGGAACGTGCCAAAAAAACAATTTGTTTGTTCAAAGCATAAATAATTGCCAAAGCATCCATCAACGCATTTTGATGATTCGGTGCAATTAATACCGGTTTATCTTTCGGAATATTTTCAATACCGTCATATTTTACTTTTTTGTAGAAAATTTTATCATGAGCAAACTTTCCGTAAACCTTCAAAACCGCATAACGAAATGAGAATTTTTCAACCTTTCCGAGTTTCAACATATTTAATTATTTAAATTTATCTGCAAAGTTATTATTTTAGATTAAATCTGAAACCTTCATTTATTTTTCTTAACTTTGTTTACTTTTTAAAAAACAATAAATAAGAAGATATGATTGACAGTAAGTATTTTAACGAAATTTTTGAACAATCGATTTCAGACTATCACATAAAAAACGATATAAATACACCCGCAAAAAATCCGTTCGGTGAAAAAAGTTTAGATTTTCTTCTGTATAAAAAAAATTGGATTGATACGGTTCAGTGGCATCTCGAAGATATTATCAGAGAACCGTCGATAAATCCTGACAAAGCATTGGAAATAAAAAGGCGAATTGATAAATCGAATCAAGACAGAACGGATTTGGTCGAATTAATTGACGATTGGTTTTTTGACGAATTTAAAGATATAAAACCCGAAAATAACGCTTTTATTGCAACAGAAACACCGGCTTGGGCAATCGACCGGCTTTCTATTCTGAATTTAAAAATTTATCACATGCGTGAAGAAGCGGAAAGAGCGGATGCAAGCAGTGAGCATAAAGAAAAGTGCAGTTTTAAATTAAAAATTTTACTTCAACAAAGAGAGGATTTATCTTTGGCAATTAATCAACTTTTTGACAATATAAAATCCGGAAAAGCAATTATAAAAACCTACAAACAAATGAAGATGTATAACGACCCGAATTTGAACCCGGTGTTAAGAGCTTCTTCAAAAAAATAAATAAGCTGAATAATGAATATTCTGATAATCAGATTATCGGCAATGGGTGATGTTGCCTTAACAGTTCCGGTTTTAAAAACTTTTACGGAACAGCAGCCGAATAATTCGATATTTTTACTTACAAAAACATTTTTCAACCCTTTATTTTCCGAAATTTCCGATATTGAAATTATAAATCCCGATTTTAACAACAAACACAAAGGTATTTTCGGTTTATATAAACTTTATAAAGAAATAAAAACAAGGGTAAATCCGGATATTGTTATAGACCTGCACGATGTTTTACGAACAAAATTTATTCGATTTATGTTCCGCTTATCGGGAATAAAAACCGTAAAAATAAACAAAGGACGAAAAGAAAAGAAACGACTCACACGCCGAAAAAATAAGCTGTTAAAACCTCTGAAACATACAGCTTCACGATATAAAGAAACTTTTGAAAGAGCAGGATTCACCATTAATTTAAATCAAAGCTTTACAAATTCGCATCAATTTTCAAAAAAACGACCCGACAATATTTCAGAAAAAGAACCCAAAGAAATAGGTATTGCACCTTTCGCAAAACATATTCAAAAGCAATATCCTATTGAAAAAACGAAAATTTTAATCCGAAAATTGTCAAAAGAAGGATACAAAATATTTTTATTCGGCGGCGGGAAAAAAGAAAAAGAAATTGCCGAAAAAATTGCCGAGAACTTTTCAAACGTAACATCTTTAATCGGAAAACTTCCTTTAGAAGAAGAAATTGAATTTATTAACCGGTTAGATGTAATGATAACGCCCGATTCCGGGAATATGCACATTGCCGCATTAACTTCGGTAAAAATTATTTCAATTTGGGGTGCCACCCACCCTTTTGCCGGATTTACCGCTTTTGTTCCCGAAAACAGGCACTATATCGTACAAAACGAACAGCTTACCTGCCGACCGTGTTCGGTTTTCGGAAATAAAGAATGTTATAAAAAAACACTTGAATGCCTTAACACAATTGAACCCGAAGAAATTTTCAATCTCTGCAAAAAAATAACCGGCTGAAAAATCAGCACGGTTATTTAAATTCAATTAAAACTATTACTATGAGAAAATTTACCGGACAATTAACTTCCCGCTGAATACCTTATTATC
>CAZCPV010000036.1:0-16375 GCA_964500765.1 uncultured Draconibacterium sp. | reverse complement strand
GAGCATTTTTATTTGTATATCTATTTTTAATGAAAAAACTGAAAGAACCGGATAATTGAAAAAAAAGACAGCATCGGGAATTCCATACACACACCTCTTTTAAATACTACCGGCAGCGGTGAAAAATACCACTTAATATTCTTCCGCCGGAACAAAATCAATTGTTCGGCTTTGCATATTTACTTTTACAAGTTGAACCTTGATGTTATCGCCCAGTTGGAAACGTTTCTTTTTGCGTTCGCCGATTATGCAATAATTATCTTCGTCAAAAACATAAAAATCGTCATCTAAATCGCGCATGGCAATCATTCCTTCAATTTTTGTTTCTATAATTTCAACATACAAACCGCGTTCTGTTACACCGGTAATTACGGCATCATGAATTGAACCGAGTTTATCCTGCATAAATTCTGCCTGTTTGTATTTTATAGATGCTCTTTCCGCCATAACCGCTACGCGTTCCATATCGGAGGCGTGTTTGCATTTTTCGTTGATAATATTTGTCATTTCGGGTTTTCCTTTTTTCAGATAGCGGGTGAGGAGGCGATGTACCATCATATCCGGATAACGGCGGATAGGTGATGTAAAATGCGTGTAGAAACTGAATGCCAAACCGTAATGCCCGACATTGTCCGCCGAATATTCGGCTTTTGCCATTGATTTTACGGCAAGTTGTTCTATCATGTTTTGTTCGGATTTTCCCTTAACTTCTTCAAGCAATTTGTTTAAAGATGATGAAATTTCCGTTTCGTCTTTAAATTTAAACTCATAGCCGAATTGTTTAATGAATTTTGAGAATGCGTGTAGTTTTTCAAT
This sequence comes from uncultured Draconibacterium sp., assembly GCA_964500765.1. Taxonomy (GTDB): domain Bacteria; phylum Bacteroidota; class Bacteroidia; order Bacteroidales; family JAADGE01; genus JAADGE01. Next base: position 15,559 of record CAZCPV010000036.1, on the reverse strand, counting down.
ATCCGGTTCATCGTGAATACGATATACAAAAGGTTTGTTCAGGGTTTTTCCGACATATTCGGCAACTTTTCTGTTTGCCAGAAGCATAAATTCTTCAATCAGGTGATTTGAGTCTTTGGCTTCTTTAAAATAAACGCCGAGCGGTTTGCCTTTTTCGTCCAGTTTAAATTTTACTTCAATGCGTTCGAAAGAAACAGAACCTTCGCGAAAGCGTTTAGCACGCAGTTTCTTTGCCAATTTGTTCAATTCGGTAATTTCTGTCGACATATCGCCTTTTCCGGTTTCTATAATTTCCTGTGCTTCGGCATAGTTAAATCGTCTGTCGGAATTTATTATTGTTCTTCCGAACCACTGTTTATGAATATTTGCATCTTTATCCAGTTCAAAAACAGCCGAATAGGTCAGTTTGTCTTCATTAGGGCGTAAGGAACAAACATTATTTGAAAGTTTTTCGGGCAGCATCGGGATTGTTCTGTCAACAAGATAAACGGATGTTGCTCTTTCGTAGCCCTCTTTATCGATTAAATCGCCTTCTTTTACGTAATGTGTAACATCGGCAATATGAATGCCGACTTCAATATTTCCGTTTTGTAATTGTTTGTACGACAGGGCATCGTCAAAATCTTTTGCATCTTCGGGGTCAATAGTAAATGTCGGCGTATTACGAAAATCTTTACGGTTTTTTATTTCTTCCTCCGATATTTCTATGGGAATTTCTTCGGCAAGTTTGGTTAAATTTTCCGGATATTTGTAAGGTAAATTAAATTCCGTAAGAATGGCGTTCATTTCGGTATCGTTGTCGCCTTCGTCTCCGAGCACGTCAATAATTTTTCCGGTAGGATTTTTTTGATGTTCGTCCCAATGCGTAATTTCGGCAACGGCTTTTTTGCCGTGTTCGGCACCGTTCAAATTTTTTGAAGGGATAAAAATATCGTACGGCATGTTGCGTTCGGTAACAATTAAAAATGCGATATTATCGTTCGTGATGTTTACGATACCGACGAATTTGCTTTTATTTCGTTTTACGATTTTGATAATTTCTCCTTCGGGGTTTCGTTTTTTTCGCCTTGCCCAAATACGAACTTCAACGGTGTCGCCGTTTAATGCTCGGTTCATGTATTTACGGGGAATGTAAATGTCTTCTTCGGTATCGTCTGAAACTACGAAAGCCGAGCCGGATGCAATCAGAATTACTTTTCCCGTTACAACGGATTTTGTGGGAACAAATTTATATTTTCCTCTTTGCTCTTCGGACAGTTTTCCTTCTTTGCAAAGAGAACTTAAAACTTCGTTAAGAAGTTGCTTCGTTCGCAAATCGCTTATGCTTAATTTTTTCGCAACTTGCTTATAGTTAAGATATTGTGTCGGTCGTTTTCGAAAAATATCTAAAACGAGTTTTGTTAATGTTTTACGGTTATAGGCCGGTAAATGTTTTTTGTTTTTCTTTTTATGAGCCATGTTAATTGTATTTTTGTGCTTTAATTTTTATATCAACGCTGTTGTCCCAACCGGGTTTTACGATAATATCGTCGGGGTAATAAATAATGCGTTCGGGTTGAATATTTTTCAAATAATTTCCGGTATCCCAAATTTTATTTTCATTTTTATCGTATATCAGTTCTGCATGATAACTGCCGGAAATAATATTGTCGTATGTTAAAATCGTATCTTTTTTAAGATATTCCGTTTTCAGTAAATTGTTTTCTTTATCATACAGTTTTACGATTAATTGTCCTTTCGGCAATACGGAATTTTTTACGGAATCAATCGAAACGGTATCGTTTAAGTTGTAAAAGTTTTTATTACTTATCATTTTAATGCCGGAAACAGTTAAAATAATTTTTCCGTAGTCGTCTTTTTTTCTGACCTTAAATTTAAAATTTTTCGGTTTTGAAAAATTACCGTAATAATCCTTTAACGCCGAAGAATCAAGTTTTAAAACATACGAACCGCCCTCTTCCCATGTTTTTTTAATATGAAGGAAGCGTTCGTTTACAGAATCTTTTAAAAGAGCGTAATTTGTTAATATTTCAATACTTACGACTTCTTTTTTTCCGGTTTCGTCTTTTTGAACGGTTTTTTGTTTATTTTCCGTTGTTGTTTCTTTGAAGTGTCTTTTGTGTTTTCGTCGTTTCTTTTTATAAATTAAGGACAATGTATCGCTGCGGTTAATTTGTTTGTGTTTGATTTTTTCGGGATAAAAAACGATGAGTTTGAGTGTGTCGCGGGCTGAAATTTCCGGATTTAAAATCGTACAACCGACGGTATCTTTAGATTTGTTGTATGTCATTTGAAAAAAGTCGGATTTTGATAACGAATCCGTTGTCGAAATGTGAATGTCGGCAATCAACGGCTTGCTGAAAACAATGTTAATTTGTTTTTTTTGCGGACGGCTTACTTTTGTAATCTTCTGACGTTTGTGAACAAAGACAAGGTTTTTTAAATATTCAAACCAAATTTTGTCTCCTTTTGTGTCATCGTAATCTTTTGTTCTTATTTTCAGCATTAAGGTATCTTCTTCAATGCGATTTTTATCCGTAATTTTTAATATCAATTGTTTTTTATTGTCGGTTTTTATTTGTCGATACCAATTTTTCGAATTTTCTTCGGCAAAACTGACATTTGTTTCCGGAGAGAAATTTTTCCTGAAATTAAAAATCAAAGTATCGGGAGCGGGACGTGCTGCTGAAATAAGATTTTGTTTCAGTAAAGGCAATTTTAACGTATCCGATAAATGCTGAATTTGTCCTTTGAAAAATGCGTTATCATAGTGCAAAACAATCTTTAAGGTATCTTTTTTGTAAATACTTTTTTCGGTTATTTTATATTTGAAAAGGGTATCGTTTTTTGAACTTATTTTTGAAAACCAAGCCGAAACAGTATCAAAATTTAGCGGTTTTATGTAAAAAGTATGAACAAAGGGTCGTCTTAAAGCGAAAACCAAAGTATCGGGAGCCGGACGATAATATTGTAAAAGTTCTTGTTTTTTGGTGTCGGCAACTAATGTGTCAAGAAGTTTATAAAGCTTAATTCGGTTTGTGTCGGCAGTTGAAATCGGGGTTTCGGTTTCAATTTCAAAATCTTTAAAATAATCAATTTCGTCGTCTTTGTCAACAAAAACAATCGGGGTTTTTAAAGTATCGGCTTTTTGATTAAAAGAAAGGGTTACAGTGTCTTGTTCCGAAATTGAATTTCCGACGGAATCTATATTAAAATAAGAAATTTTGAAGCGAAGCGTGTCTTTCAGAAACAAATTTTTATCTTTCAGCCAAATAACGGCAGTTTTTCCGGAATCTTGTTTTTCGGAAAAGGAATTTTCGGAATTTAAATTAAAATCAAGTCCTTGAATTTTTAAATTTTTTGTGTCTTTACTGTATTGAAAAACACACATTCCTTTTTTATTTCGCTCGGTATTAACGAGATATTGTACTTGTTTGTCTTCCGTGAAAGAAAATAACAGGATATTATCGGGGGTATAAATATTTTTATGTGAGACTATTACGGTATCGTTTTTTAGGGTGTCTCCGGTTGCATCATTTTCTCCGGTATGCAGAACTGTACCGGCTTTTAAGGAATCGATTTTTGTTTCCGTTTTTACTTTCGGAACAATAAAAGAGTCAATAAAAGCAATTTTTTCGGTCGGCAAATTAAAATTAAAATTTGCATCATTGTCTTTCAGTCCGAAAATTCGATATTTTCCGGATTTAATAAAATTTATTTTAAATCTGCCGGAGGTATCCGTTTTTGCGATATAATAGGGTTTTTCTTTTATCGGAGTGGAATCGTTATAGTTTTTATAAAGCATTACAAGGAAACCTTCCCGGGCTTCATGGGTTTTTGCATCAATTATACGTCCGGAAATTTCTAATGTATCAAGTTTTTTTCCGGTAGAAAAAACAAATCGGAAATCATTCATTTTGTTTCCTGCATGATAATCTTTTATTGCATTACCGAATAAAAAAGTATAGGTTGTTGTGTCTTTCAGTTTTTCATTTAATTTTATAACCAAAGATTTTCGTTTAATTTTAAAGTCGGGTTTTTTGAGCAGCGGGGGAGAAGATAAAAAAACAGATTTAAGATTGTCTAATACAAAAAACTCATCAAAAGTCAGTGTGATTTTATTTTCGGAGAAATTTAATCCCTGTTCCGGCGGGTTACTTCTTATAAATTTCGGCGGTATTGTATCTTTTTCTCCGCCGGACAGTGTTCCTATTTGGGCACATCCGGAAAACAGAACAATAATTATGAGTGTAATATAAAAGATTGTTTTTTTCATATTCAGTCTACATAAACTTGCAGAATTCGTTTTTATTTTGAAATATTGACCAAAAATAACAAAATTTGCGGGCTTAAAATAAATTATGATAAGAATTACGCATTACAGAGCAAAATGTATCGGTTGTAATTATTGTGTTGAAGCGGCACCGTTCCGTTGGTTTATGGACGAGAAAGACGGGAAAAGCAATTTAACCGACGGCAAAAATAAAAAAGGAATTTTTATTGCAATTACATCGGATGATGAATATGATGCGAATAAAGAAGCCGAAGAAATTTGTCCGGTAAATATTATTAAAGTGGAGAAAATTTAAATGTTTTTGTTGAACAATTTGAAATTTCTACATTTGCAAAAAATAAAAGCCCTCGTAGTTCAACGGATAGAACAATAGTTTCCTAAACTGTAGATACAGGTTCGATTCCTGTCGGGGGTACAAAGTTTATATCAAAGCATCGTATAAAATTTCAACCGGATGCAAAGCATTTCTGTTTGTGCCGTCTTTTATTTGATGGCGGCAGCTTGTTCCGGCTGCGACAATTGCAATATCCGGAGCCGTTTCTCTGATTGCCGGAAACAAAATTTCTTCTCCTATTTTCATCGAAAGTTCATAATGTTCTTTTTCGTAACCGAAACTGCCCGCCATTCCGCAACATCCCGAAGGAATTTCTTCAACGGTATAGTTTTCGGGGAAAGATAAAATGTATTTCGAAGGAGCGGTGGATGCAATTGCTTTTTGCTGGCAATGTCCGTGCAATTTTGTGTGTTTGCTTTCTTTTGTGAATTGTTTTTTCGTGATTTTTCCCGCTTGCATTTCGGCAGCCAGAAATTCTTCCGCCGTAAAGGTATTTTCGGCAATTTTCCGAGCTGTTTTTTTCATTTCGGAATTTTTAAAAAAGTCCGGATATTCGTCCCTGAAACTTAAAATTGTTGAGGGTTCAATCCCTATTAAAGGCGATTTTTCGGAGATAATATTTTTCAGAATATTAATATTTTTTTCGGCAATCTTTTTTGCTTTTTTTATCAAACCTTTTGATATATAGGTTCTTCCGCTTTCGAAAATATCCGGAATTACGACATTGTATCCCAGCTTTTCAAACAATTTTATTGCAATAATTCCGATTTCGGCATCGTTGTAATTCGTAAATTCGTCGGCAAACAGATATATTTTTTTATCGTTTTCCGGAGTTGTATTTTTATGTCGGTTTTTCAATGTTTTTTTCGACAAAAGCGGCATTTTTCGTTTTCCGGAAAAACCGATTATTTTCATTACCGGTGCTGAAAACAACGTACTTTTCAGAAAGAAATTTGCAACTCCGGGTGCAAGCGAAAGAAATTTGTTAATTTTTGTAATATTTGCAATCAGGCGACTTCTTAACGGAATACCGTTTTTGTCATAATATTTTTGCAAAAATTCTGCTTTTAGTTTTGCTACATCAACATTTGCCTGACATTCTGTTTTACACGCTTTGCAGGAAAGACATAAATCGAGAATATTGTATAAATCTTTATTGTCGAAGGGGTCGGCATCGTTTGTAATAATTTCCCGCAGCATATTTGCTCTGGCACGCGTCGATTGGTTTTCGTTGCCGGATGCTTTGTATGACGGGCACATTGTTCCGCCGACGGCAGATGTTCGTACACAATCTCCGGCACCGTTACACTTTTCGGCGGCTCTTAAAAAACCGGCGGTATCGGAAAAATCAAAAACCGTTTCGATTTCTTTGGTTTTTTGCCCGGGTTTGTAGCGTAAAAATTCATTCATCGGCGGGGTATCGGTTATTTTTCCCGGATTTAATATGCCGTGCTCGTCCCAAGTTTTTTTTACTTCTTTAAAAATGCCGTAAATTTTTTCTCCGTACATTAACGGAATAAATTCGCCTCGTAATCTGCCGTCGCCGTGTTCTCCGCTTAACGAACCCTTATATTTTTTTACCAACAGGGCGGTTTCTCGTGCTACAGTTTTGAATAATTCAACGTCTTTTTTGTCTTTCAGGTTTAAAACCGGACGCAGGTGTAATTCTCCCGAGCCCACATGAGCGTGATATACGCATTCTAAATTATATTTTGTCAGAATTTTTTGAAAATCTTCGACATATTCGGGCAATTTATCGACTTTTACGGCGGTGTCTTCCGTTAAACTCACCGATTTGGCATCGCCTTTCATATTTGCCAAAACGCCGAGTCCGGCTTTTCTTAAATCCCATACTTTGTCGATGTCTTCGCCCCAAATAATCGGAAAATGATAGCCGTAGCCCGCTTTTCGCATTTCTTTTTCAAGATTTTCGGCAATATTGACTATCTCTTCTTTATTTTCTCTTGCAAATTCAATAATCAAAATTGCGGCGGGATTTCCTTTCAAAAAAAAGCGATTTTTATCTAATGCTTTATTTTTTGCCGCCAATTCCAAAATGGTATTGTCCATTAACTCAACGGCTCCGGGTTTGTATTTCAGAGCAATAAGGTTGGCTTTAAGCGCATCGCTCAAACTTTCGAAATGAGCTCCGATAACGGCGACATTTTTCGGCGGTAAATCGGTAAGTTCCAATGTTATTTCGGTAGTGAATGCCAAAGTTCCTTCGGAACCGGTAAGCAATTTTGAAAAATTGAACGGTTTTCCGGAATTACCGAAAATTTCGTTATCTAAAAGTAAATCAATTGCATATCCGGTATTTCTTCGAGGTATTTCTTTGTCGGGATATTCTTTGTCGATTTCTTTTTGCGTGGTTTTATCGGATAAAATTTCGTGAATTTTGCGATATATTTTTCCTTCAAGGTTTTGAAGTTTTAATTTTTCATTGAATTGGGTATTTGATAAATTTCCGAAAATTGCTTCCGATGTATCGCTTAAAATTGTTTTAACGGAATAAGTATGGTCGCGTGTGCTTCCGTAAATTACAGAATGCAAGCCGCAGGCGTTGTTTCCCGCCATTCCGCCTATGGTACAGCGGTTTGCGGTTGAAGTTTCGGGTCCGAAAAACAGACCGTAAGGTTTTAAATACAGATTTAAATCGGTTAAAATAACGCCGGGTTGAACAGTAACGAGTTTTTTTTCAACATCCAAATTCAGAATTTTGTTCATGTATTTTGAAACGTCTGCGATAATTCCTTTTCCGGTAACTTGTCCGGCAAGCGAAGTTCCGGCACCCCTTGCAATAACGGATGTATTGTTTTCTTTTGCAAAAGAGAGCAGGGTTTTAATATCTTCCGTATTTTTAGGGTAAGCAACGGCAAGCGGTTTTTCTTTGTATGCCGAAGCATCGGTAGAGTAAATAATTCGATGGGTTTCATCGAAATATAATTCTCCGTTAAGTCGGGTTTTCAGTTCGGAAAGTTGTTGTATTTGAATGTCGGTTAATTCTTTAAGCATCGGATATTGAGATTGTTTCAAATAAAATGCGAAATTTTTAATTTTTTACCATGACAGTTGCCGGCTTACCTTCGTTGTGCAAACGGTTGACAGCCGTTATTGCAAAAGTATATTTTTTTCGGAACAATAATTTTCCTTTCGGAAGTTTTATCATCTTTTTTCGAGTAATCTTATAAATATTTTCCGGATTTTTTAAAGAGCCGATTTGTTTTCCGTTAAATTTGTAAACAACATAGTATGTTGCCGTATCAACGGCTGTTTTTATTGTTGCTTCGGGTTTTGTCCATGTCAGGAATTTTTGTCTTCCGGATTTCAGAACAAGCAAATTCTTTGGTTTTCCGGGCGGTACAGCACTTAAATATTTCATGGGCGGAACCAATGCCGGGAATTTGAATAAATTGTTTTTAAAAGAATCGATTACGCCGTTGGGATTTGTTCTGAAATATTTTGCACTGAAAAAAATACTGCCTTTTATTTCCGGATATTTTCTGTAAAGTCGTATTTGATTCGGGATTTCCGACGGATTTTTCCATGCTTTGTTGCTGTTAATTCTGTATAAACCTTCCCCGATATACACATGTTTTCCGTAGGAATGTTTTGCCCACCATGCAGTTAAGATTTTATAATCGGCAACTTTTTTCCCGATTTCCCAATACAATTGCGGGGCAACATAATCTATCCACCCGTTTTTTTGCCATTTTAAAATATCGGCATATAAGCCGTCGTAATTTGTATATCCGTTGGTTTCCGAGCCGTTCGGGTCTTCTTTTTTGTTTCGCCATATTCCGAACGGGCTGATTCCGAATTTTACGTAAGGTTTTTCGGATTTAATGCTGTCGTGAATCATTTTTATAATTAAATCGACATTATGTCTTCGCCAATCGGCTTTGTTTTGAAATAATTTTGTTGTGTCCGGAATTTTTTCGGAAATAAGGACGGAATCTTTATTAAAATTAGTTACGCTTATAAGACTGTCGGGATATTTGCGATTGTATTTTTGATAATCGGCACTGTCCGGAAAGTCAATAACTTTTCCGTCGGCATCACGTCTTTTGTACGGGTAAAAATAATCGTCGAAATGAACGGCATCAATGTCGTATCTTTTTACAACATCTTGAATTACGCCGGTAACAAAAGCCCGGGTTTCCGGCAAGGCGGGATTAAAAAATTTGTGCGGTCCGTAGGCAAAAAACATTTCCGGTTTTTGATTTGTGATATGATTTTTGTCGGAAATTGTTTCTTTGTATTTAAAAACGGCTCTGTACGGGTTAAACCATGCGTGAAATTCCAAATTTCGTTTGTGGGCTTCGTTTATCATAAATTCCAAGGGGTCGTAGTAGGGTTTAGGCGACTTTCCTTGTGTTCCGCAAAGCCATTGCGACCAGGGCTCGTATTTTGAATAATAAAAGGCATCGGCAGCCGGGCGAATTTGTACGATAACAGCATTTAATCCGGCATTTTTTATTAAATCCAAGAGTTCGATAAATTCTTGTTTTTGTTGTTCGGTGCTTAAATTTGTTTTTGAAGGCCAATCAATATTTGCCACGGTTGCAATCCATGCGGCACGAAATTCGTATTTCGGAGCTGTGTTTTGTCCGAAACTTATCATTGTAAATACAGCGAAAAAAAAGAAAGTAGTTGTTTTTTTGATAAATAGCATCATTGTTTTTTTAATTTTCAGCGTTTGTTTTGTTCTTCTTTGTAATTATCGGTTGCTTTGCGAACGGAACCGTGCAGCAGCAATAATCTTCTTGCGGTATCTTCCGGAACGGAAAGTTCGTCTGCAATCATTTTTGTTCCTCTTTCAATCAGCTTTTTGTTTGTCAGTTGCATGTCAACCATTTTATTGCCTTTTACTCTGCCGAGTTTTATCATAAGTGAAGTTGTAATCATGTTCAGGACAAGTTTTTGTGCGGTTCCGGCTTTCATTCTTGTGCTTCCGGTTACAAATTCGGGACCGACAACGGGTATAATTGCGATATCGGCAACTTTTGTTACGGCTTCGCCCGGGTTACAGGTAATTGCTGCCGTTAAAATACCGTTTTTTTGTGCATGGTCGAGACCGCCGACAACATAAGGTGTTGTACCGGAAGCGGCAATTCCGACAACCGAATCGTTTTTATTGATATTGTATTTTTTAAGTTCTTTCCACGATGCGTCGTAATCGTCTTCGGCAGATTCTACGGCTTCGCGTATTGCGGAATCGCCGCCGGCAATTAATCCGATAACCACACCTTGCGGAATGCCGTATGTCGGCGGAATTTCCGAAGCATCAATAATTCCGAGACGTCCGCTTGTGCCGGCACCGAGATAAAATAATCGTCCGCCTTTTTTCATTCTCGGAATCAGTTTTTCGACAAATTCTTCAATTTGCGGAATAACTTTTTTAACCGCAGCATGAACTTTTGCATCTTCTTTATTAATGTTTGTCAGAATTTCTCCGACAGTCATTTTTTCAAGATTATCATAATTTGACGTTTGTTCGGTTATTTTCATTTTCGGCAATTATTTATTGTTTGTTTTCAAGTTAAAATAGGCATCGACAGCGGCACCTATAATCGGAGCTTCTCGCAATTTTGAACTTACGATAATTTTGTTCAGGTTTTTATAATGGACTTTTGCTTTTTCGGAAAGAACCGGAGAATTTCGGATTAAATCGGATAATTGAGTTATCACGGGTTTTTTAATTTCGGTTTTCCCGTAAGGTGATTCAAAAAGCTCTCCCAAGCGTTGCCCGATAATGATACGGTCGAATACGGAAGAAAGAAAGGGATGTTCGGGAGATAGTTTCGGGCGATTCGGATTTACAAAGTCAAAAATGTTTTGAGAACCGGCGAACAAGGTTGTTATTCTGTCAAATAAAAGCATACTGATATTTTCGACAGCCAAATGAATTGTTTTTTGTGCTTGCGTATCGCCTTTTGCCGATAATTCGGTAATTTGCAAAGGGTATATTCCTTTTTTGTTTAGTTCGGAAACGTTTTTTTCGGCAAATTCGGCATAAACAGCTTGTAATCCGCCTACGGAAGTGAACCGTTCCAAAGAACGCCCGTCGGGACTTTTCAGCTCCCACGTTTTTGCCGCCCAGGTTTTTGTTTCATCGAAAGGTATGAGTTTTCCGTTAATTTTCATTGCATCGGCAACACCGGTTCCGCCGCCGAGGTAGTAAGCATTTTCGACATCTTTAAATAAGCCGTTTTCGGAATAATTTTCGCCGATACCGCAATAATCGGCATCGCTTCCGATTCGTGCTATCGGAGAAACAAAGTTAATTCCGGCATTGTTAAGTTGCTTTTCCAGATTTTCGGCAAAATTAATCATGCGAGGACCGTTTGCAATTACGGCAATTCCTCGTTTGTCGGCGGTTTTCAGTCCGGGCATTCCCAATCCGGCAATAATTTGGTTTATGCCGGATTGTTTTACGATTGATTGTATAACTTTTGCACAAGCGAGGATATATGCTTCGCCCTGTTTTTTTTCCGTTTCGGTCGGTTTAACGGCATTGTTGTTGAAATCATTTAGTTGAACGGTAATTTCAACGGGTTTAAAATTCGGGATATATCCGTTAATTTCATTATAAGAATAAGCGGCGGAAATTTCACCCAGAGAAAAATTGTTTGTTTTTTCGTTAAAAATTACGTTTCGGGCACTTACTTTTGTTGCTCCGCCGTCAATACCTATTAATAAAGTGTTGTTTTTCACCGGTTATCCTTTTTTATTTAATTCAATTCTTCTTAAAATTGTTTCTTTTCGTAAATAATCTTTTGCTTCGTCGTTGCGGTCAACAGTTGCTTGGTCGATGCTGTGGTCGGTACCGCCGGAATGACGTATTACTTCGTAAATTGCATCCCAAACTCTGCCGATACGGTGTTTTTCGCTGATTTTCAGAACCATACCGTAGTCTTCTCCGTAGTTTCTTGAATAGGGTTCTTGATTTAAGCTGAATCCGATGTCTCGAATTAATTGAATAGGAATTGAACGCGGGGCACCGGCACCGCCTATTCTTAAGAGGTTATTGCGACCGTTTTCTTCTGTCCATTCACTGTGGGTAACAACCGGGAGGTCTTTCATTCTGACAAGTTCGCCTGTTTCTTTCTTTTCCCATACTTCGTATGAGCCGATAACCATTCCCGTATTTGGGTCTTTTTCGTAAACGGCTAATATTTTTTCGACGGCATCGGGTTTTAAGCGGTCGTCGGAATCTAATTGTACGTAATATTCGCCTTTTGCGTGCCAAGCACCGATATTCAGGCAAAATCCGAGATTATTTATATCGTAAACCAATAATTGTACGCCGGGTTTTTCGGGGTCGTATTTGTCGCCTCCGGGCATATAACGTTTGACGGCATCTGCGGTAGGGTCGTTTTCTCCGCCGTTTACAACGATTACGGCTTCTGTTTCTTTAACAGTTTGTGCCTGAATGCTTTCAATAGCCGTACAAATGAAATTGGGTCTGTTATTTACCGGGATAATAACGGATGCTTTAAGTTTTGCATCTTTCGGTGCTTCGGGGCGTTGTCCGTAAAATTTTCCGGCATCAAGTTTTGCTCCTATTTGCTTTAAATGTTCCGTAAGCACTTTTTCGGCTTCTTTTTGACTTTCTTCGGAAGCCAACAGATAATCAAATACATTATGCGATTTGCTTTCGGCTTTTACGGTATATAACGAACCGGCATAGCGATTTGCAATATGAATGAGTTTGTATTTTTCGGAAATTTTGAGTCGTAAATCGTAAAGTGTGTTAAACTTTAATGTTTCGTTACAGTGTCCGATGTTTTCTAATGCTTGTTTTTTCAAGAAATAAACTTTGCCGTAATCTTGATTATCACGAACTCTTCCGATATGATGTTTCAGAAGATGTAATTCTTTTATTTTTCCGTCTTCGTTTATTTCATAATCACCGTAAATAAGACCGAAATCTTTTTCGGCATGTGCCGTCAGCAGACAAATATCAACGGTTGCTTGTTTTAATAGGATTTCATTTGCCCGATTGTCAAGATATAAAATGTAAGGAGCATCGGTTTTTTTGAATGCAAAATTCAGTGTTTCTCCGAAAGATTGTTTGTTTTTTACAAAATAAACGGGAATATTTTTTGTGTTAAGGGCGGAATATTTTTCCGGTAATTCAATATCGTCGGAGATGATGATAAGTTCAATATTCTCGGAAGTTTGTTTAAAAATGCTTTGTAAAGAGCGGGAAAAACCGTTTTTTTCCGAATTTTCTTTCGGAAAATGTATAACTATACTGACTTTCTGTTGATTCATTTGTTTGTTTTTTGTTTATTAAAATTTCTGTTTAATTTTTTATACCGAATTCGGGGTCAAGATTTTTATTTACAAACCAAAGAGCAATAAAACTGGGTATGGTGCAAATGATGACATAAATAAAAAAATGTTGATAGCCCAAAAGTTCTTGTACCCAACCGCTGAACATTCCGGGAAGCATCATTCCGAGAGCCATAAATCCGGTTGCTACGGCAAAATGTGCCGTTTTGTATTTGCTTTTGCTTACCAGGTACAGCATATACAGCATATAGCCGGTAAATCCGAAACCGTAACCGAATTGTTCGACGGCTATTAAGGAATTAACCGTCAGCAAATTTTCCGGTAAGACATAAGCCATATAAATATACACTATGTTCGGGATATTAATAAAAATTGCCATTATCCAAATCCATTTTTTTAAGCCGTATCGTGCAGCAAGAACACCGCCTAAAATTCCGCCTGCCAGCAGCGAAACGATACCGACTGTTCCGTAGGCAAAACCTTTTTCCGTGAGGGATAAAGCCAATCCGCCGTTTTCGCGGGCATCCAACAAAAACGGAGAGGCCATTTTGGTGAGTTGCGATTCGGAAAACCGGTAAAAAAGTAAGAAAGCAATTGCCGGAATAATGTCTTTAATTTTAAAAAATCCTGCCAATATTGCCCAATACGATTCCTTTTTTTCTTTATCGGAAGAAATATCGCTTGCGGGATAAGGCAACATAATTTTGTGATATAATGCCAAAAGCAGAAATAAAATTGCTAATGCACCGATAGATACAGACCACGCCAAGGGGACATTTCCGGCTTTTGCATCGTATTTTGCGGAAGTTTTTTTCTTTAAATTGTGCTTTACTTTAATTGTGGTCATTTGCGGTTTGTTCCAATTGCTTTTGTTGAATTCAAAAACACTTTTTCCCGTAAGATAAATATCCTGACTGCCGCTTTTTTGTCCGAAAGTAAGTTTTACGGTTTCGTCATCTTGCGGCGGAGCCGACAAAGCAAACCAAACATTTACGGAATCAGTTTTTGTTTCGGAATTGTATAAAGGAACTTTTATGTTTTCGGGAAAAATTTTTATTTCCGGTTCGTTTGTCGGGTTTTGATTTGTTTTGTATGTTTCAATTTGTTTTTGAACATCGACTTTCTTTATTTCTGATAAAGGAAGCGCTTCAACGGTCAGTTTTTTTGATTTTAAACCGGTATTATCGAGAATTAAACCGGTTATTATTACCAACAGACCCAAACCGGCAATCATTGCCAAACGATAAAAGGTGCTTTTTATTCCGGTAAAAAATGCTTGTTTTTTTTCGGTAAGAGCCAGCATGTAAAAACCGTCGGCGGCAATATCGTGTGTTGCGGAGGTAAATGCCATTACCCATAAAAAAATCAGCGTAAGCGGAAACCACCAAGGCAAATGCAGAGCCAAAGAAACGCCGGCAAAAGAAACAGCTAAAACGGCTTGTGTAATAAAAATCCATTTTCGGCGCGTTGAAAAAATATCGACAAAGGGACTCCAAAGGGGTTTTATAACCCAAGGAAGATATAAGATTGATGTCCAAAAAGCCAAAGAAGAATTGGAAACACCGAGTGTTTTATACATATCGCTTGCCACAAACATTACGATAATGTAGGGTACACCTTCGGCAAAATATAATGAAGGAATCCATGCCCACGGGTTACGATTTTTTCTGTTTTGTTTTGTCATTTTAGATGTTTGGTTACTGATTTTATGAATTAAGTTTCAATTGGTATCGCCAAAAAACTCGTTCAACAGCGGCATTTGCATAATGCGAATAAAAAGCTATCGGTCCGACCCACGGAATTGTTGATTTTTTAAATCCTTGACTTTTCATGTCTTGCAGGCATAATTTTAATAAAATACCGCCGATACCTTTTCCTCTTAAGTCGGGATGTGTTCCCATAGGTCCGAACCAAGCCGTTCCGATATTATTTCCGTTATAAGCGGAAAATGCTTTTATTTTTCCTTTGTGCCGTGCGATAAATACGGCAGCGGGTTCAGAGTATAGTGCTGTTTTTACTTCGTGCTGCCATAATTTCCATTCTTCGGAAACAAAAATAAGGAGTTCTTCGGTGTCTTTTTCTGTTGCACGAGAAACAATTATATTCTCTTTTTTTAAAAATTTGAGTTCTTTTGAAATCTTAAAATTTTGATTTTTTAAATCAACCGTCAGATTGCATGTTTCATCGAATTTTTTAAAGCCCTTTTTTTCGAAAAAACACAGAGCGGGAGTATATCGAGGGTCGATACCCGGCATAAAATAATTTAAAGGAACATCGTAAACCCGAATAATATCGGCTTTTTGTTTTTGAAAAGATTCGTAAACTTTATTGTAAAGTTCGGTTCCGATGCCTTGTCGTCTGTTTTCTTTTTTTACGGCAAATAATTTTATGTAAGCATATTTTACGGTTTCGATATTTCTGCTTACGCCTTGAATAAATCCGATGATTTTGTTGTTTCGTTCGGCAATAAAAACGGTTTCTTTGTTAAAATCGGGGTCTGAATAAAGTTTTTCTTTTAAGAGCGTTTCCGTAAAGCTGTCAAATTCTGAATTTGAATTTAAGAAATCGAGAACGGATTTAAAATCCGTGTCTTTATATTTTCTGATTTTGGGTTTACTCATTGTGTTTTT
>CAZCPV010000035.1:0-17131 GCA_964500765.1 uncultured Draconibacterium sp. | reverse complement strand
ACGGTTCCGTCTCCTTTATAAACAACAGTACCGGTAAACGAGAATTCCGCACCTTCGGAAGTTTTTCCTTTTATTGTAAGTTCTCCGCTGCCTTCCGTAAGCAAATAATCCGATTTTCGGATTTTTATATTATTGAATGTTAGAATGACCGTTGCGGAAACAGATTTTTTATCTTGTTTTTTTACTGTTTGATTTCCCGTTCTTGTAACATTCCCGTTGATAAGGTAATAATCTTGATTTTGTTCGAGCCCGGTAAGTACAAGTTCGCCGTTTGAATTGTCTTCGGAATAAAGATGCAAGGATTCGAATTTACCTTCGGTATCGTAGTTCATAAAATATTCAAAGCGGTGTGTACTTGCATTGTATTGCATACCGTATTGATAGTGAAAGTTGTAGTTAAAAGTTATTCGTCCGGTATCTTTCGATACGGTAAAAGTAGTATCGTAAGTTTCGGATGTTTTTTCCGATAAGGTGTCGTTAATAATTGTTTCGGAATATTTTGCGGCATCTTCAAGTTGAGATGAACTGCCGCCGTTACCGGAGCTTAATGATGCAGCTGCGATTTCTGCTGCTTCGTCGTTTGAAAGATTGTTTGTTTCTGCAATTTGCTCTTTTTTACAACTGAAAAAGATGCTTAAAATAATAATTCCGCTTACATAAAAGAATGCTTTTTTCATAATTAAAATTTTTTAACTGTTTATAATTTTGTTTTACCGAAATCCTTTTTTTGATTTCTTGCAGGCAAAACTATTATGAAAAAAGTTGCCGGTCGTCCCGACTTATAATGTGGGACTTATTTTTAGGAAAGAAAGCGTCCCAAATAAAAACGGGACTTGTAATTTGTTGAAATACTTATAATTGGGAGTTTATTCTTTTTTGATATTCCGAAGGCGTAACACCGGTAAAATTTTTAAAAATACGATTAAAAGAACTTTTTGAGTTAAATCCGCACTCGTAAGCAATGCCGAGAAGCGTATAATTTTTATTTACGGAAAGTTGTTTTTTTACTTCTTCAACCCGGTATTCGTTTATAAAATCAAAAAAGTTTTTATGTAAATGTTCGTTTATAATATTCGACAAGCGATGCGGCTGAACGGATATTTTGTCGGCTAATTGTTTAAGGGTTAATTTGCTTTCCAAATAGGGTTTTTCTTTTTGCATAAAAGGAATGAGTTTTTCAAGAATTTGTTTCGCTTCCTTTTCGGGAATTGCCGGTTTTATTGTTCCGTTTTTTTCTTTTCCTGAATTTTCTTTATTACCGTTTAAAATTTCAGCGGTAAGAAAAATATTTGTTCGCAAAAAGCCGAAATAACCGAGTATAAAAATGGCAATTGAAACCGAAATAAGAATAATGTCCTGAATGTTAATAATGTTGTGCATATTTTTGAAAAGCAAAGCAAATACGCTGAGAATAAACCATACGGCGGCAATAATAATAATCAGATTTTTGAGCCAATTAAAATCAATATTTTCCGTGTAGGAATATTGTGTTTGAATTTTTTTTCTGAATTTTTTTATTCTTAAAAAGGATTTGACTATATAAAAAAAAGCAAGAATTGTCGTAAGCGGAAAAAATAAAAGTATTATTCTGTAATACGGATATTCATACAAATTAAAAGCTGTTTTATTTTCCGAATTAAAATCGATAAGAAAATAAAATGCAAAAAGAAAAAGTATTGCAGGAATAAAATTAAGAAGATATACCGGTTTAAATTTCTTGTCCGTTTTTACAACCGCATTTACATAAAGGAACAGAAACGGGCTTTGAATCAGCAATAAAGGAATATTAATAATCATCAAATAAGTGGGAATACTTTTCGAATGATTTAAAATAAGCGAATAATTATCGTAATTTATGAAATATAAAAAAAGCGGAATGCCGGTTATAATAAGCCAAAAAGCCAGAATATAATCGGCAGTAATTTTGTTTTTTTTAGAAAATAGCAGAATTGCAAGAAAAAGAGCTTGTACTGCTCCGACTAAAAAAACGGCTTTCATCACAATTGTTTAACTTTTAGTTTTTTTCGTATGTTAATACTTCTCCGGTCAGGCGATTTTGAATTTGAAAACTTTTATCCGTAAGTTCCAAAATTTCAAATTTAACATCTTCATTTGTGTTGGTATAATGAAAGAAAATGTATCGTCCGCCTTCTTCTATCCAAAATCTGAAAGGATTTGACAATTCGGGGGCATCGAAAAGAAGAGTTTTTGTACCGCTTATTTCAAACGAATCATCATTATTATCCGTATTTATCCATAATCCTTGTAACAAATCGTATTGTTTTTTGTATTTTACTTTTGTGTCAAGGTATTTTCGGTAATCGGAAAATAATTTTTGATAATCGGGCGTGTTTTTCAGAAGCGATTTTCCTTTTTCAAGGTGCCTGATAATTTTACCGTTTTTGTAATAAACACGTTCTTCGTATGTTTTTTTTGAATCGGTAAATTCGCCTGTTTCCGGATTTCTTAAAAATTCTTTTTCATATCGGTAAACAAAAATTAATTTTCCGTCTTTCAGATAATATTCGCTTGTGTAAAGTCCTGTCGAAACGGCATCTTGTTCAACGGCTTTTAATAATTCTCCGTTAAGATAATACCCTTCAAGTCCGCACCCTTCGCTCGGAATATCGTCGGTAAATTCTTCATTTTCGAGATAAATTTTTTTGAGATTTTTTTGACTGTTGATGAATTTGAATTGTGTTCTGATTACATCAATGTCTTTTTTGTTTGTTTGAGAAAAAATATTTCCGGAAAGGAAAACTGCTAAAAAAATTATAAAAGTTTTTTTCATAATATATAAAATTAAAAATTTCAGGTAAAATAATTATTATCATTTAAAGAAAATTATTTTGGTCAAGCATATCCGGGTTCTTTATATTTATAAGAATTGAAAAAGCTCTGTCAATATCTTTATCTTTAACAATAATTGTAAATTCGTTGGTTGTTGAAATTAACTCTTCAATATTAATTTTGTTAAACGAAAGGTTTTTTAATACGTAAAAATAGAAACCTATTGTTTCCGTTCGTTTTTTCGGTAGCAATATGGTTATGGAAGAAAGATTACTTTTTGTAAAAATCAATTTTTCATCTTTAAAAAAATCCGTAATTATATCCGTAAGCGAATTACTTACAACAATTGATGTCTCAAAAATTCCTCTCGAAACGGAATAGTACGATTGCTTTTCTCCGATATGTTTTATGAGTTCTTGTTGTCGTAATCCTATTGTGCTCGAATTTTCAAATGTATAGTGCATTAAACCGGAGCGAACAATCAAATCACCCAGTTCGCTGACAAATTTCTTTAATCCTTCTCCGGCAAGGGGTATATAATCCGACTTAAATCTTTTTAAAGCAATAATTACGGCACCTGTTTGTATTTCTTTTTTTAAGACCTTTTCTATTTGCGGTTTCAATTTCCTCGCTAAAGATGAGATGTTTATTAAATCGTCAATTAAAGCTTCTTCTAAAAAAGGTGTCTTTTGTATTAATTGTTTGGCTACTTCTTTTACGGATATCATTTTTGTATGTTTTTATACAATTAGTGTAATTTATGTACAAATATAGTAAAAATTTTTTTATAAATGAAAAATATATTATTTTTGAGTGTCTTTTAAGTTATTTTAATGTTAATAAACAAAATTAATGCTTTTTTTTACAAAAAACAATGTTTAGCAAAGAATTAATAAACTATTTTAAGAATATAGAAACTCCGTTTTATTATTACGATATAAAACTGTTCAGAGAAAGTTTGCAAAAACTGAAAGTTGCTGCAAACAAATATAAATTTAAGGTTCATTATGCCCTAAAAGCAAATGCAAACGACCGTATTCTGCAAATTGTAAACGAATACGGATTCGGAGCCGATTGCGTAAGCGGAAATGAAGTGCTGAAAGCGGTCGAACTTAATTTTCCTCCCGAAAAAATTGTTTTTGCGGGTGTAGGCAAAAGTGACAAAGAAATAAAAAATGCTGTTGATAATTCAATCTTCGGTTTTAACAGCGAATCGATAGAGGAAATTGAAATTATTAATGAAATAGCACGGAAAAAAAATAAAGTAGTGTCTGTATCATTCAGAATAAATCCGGATATTGATGCAGTTACACATTTATATTTAACAACCGGTTTAAATGAAAATAAATTCGGAATTCCTATTAGTTTTTTAGATGAAGTAATATATAAAGTAAAATCATTTTCAAATATCAGAGTAATCGGGTTACACTTTCATATAGGTTCTCAAATTGTAGATTTAGAGCCGTATGTAAATTTGTGTAAAAAAATTAATCTTATTCAGGAAAATATTTTTGAGAAATACGGAATTGTTTTCGAGCATATTAATTTGGGCGGAGGATTAGGAATTAATTATGAAGATCCTGATGCTGAACTTATTCCCGATTATGAAAAATTCTTTTCAACAATAAATAAACATCTTAAAGTAAAGTCGGGGCAACAAATTCATTTTGAACTCGGAAGGTCTGTTATAGGACAATCCGGAAGTTTAATTTCCAGAGTATTGTACGTAAAAAAAGGCATAAATAAGCAATTCGTTATTTTGGATGCAGGCATGACCGATTTAATACGTCCGGCATTATACGGTGCTCATCACAAAATTGAAAATCTTTCAAAACAGGGTTTTAAAACAGGAAAATATAAATACGATATTGTAGGTCCGGTTTGCGAATCATCCGACAGTTTTGATATCAATGTGGCTCTTCCGCAGTCAAAACGCGGAGATTTAATCGCTATCAGAAGTGCCGGAGCATACGGGGAAATTATGGTATCGCAATATAACCTCCGCAGTAAGCCCGGAACCGTGTATTCGGATACAATAAACAAAAAAATAAAATCTGTTGAAAAACAAAGTCAAATCTAAAACAATGATTATGATGAAAAGATTTTTGAATTCAATTATTTTGTTAATTATTATAGCTTCTTCCTGTAAGATGACAAACTCAACCAAAGATATTTCGAATAAAATAACCAAAGATATCGATTCTTTACAAAAAATATTTGCTCCCGATAAGCGTGTTACACTTTGGAACGTATCGGTAACCGATAAAAACGATACCGTAAAAGTTGATGCGGAATTTGAAAATCCGGAAGCAATCAAAGAATTAAAAAATATTGTTTCAAAAAAATATCCGGATGTATTGTTATCCGTAAAATTACTCCCCGAAAAAGAACCGGAAAGAACCGTGCATGCTCTTGTAAGTAATTCCGTTGCAAGTATCAGAAGCAAAGCAAAGCACAGTTCCGAATTGGTTAATCAGGCATTTCTCGGCACCCCGGTAAGAGTATTTAAAAAAGAAAACAATTGGTATCTTATTCAAACACCGAATAAATATATCGGGTGGATTAACGAAGACGATATTGCTTTTTTCAGCAAAAAGGAGTTAAAAAATTATAAACAACTGAAAAAAATTATTTATAACAAACAATACGGAAACAGCTTTTCAAAACCCGATAAAAATTCTTTGACGGTTTCTGATTTGGTTATCGGTTGTATTTTGCCGGTTTCCGATACCGTAAAAAATTTCTGCAAAGTAAAGTATCCCGACGGACGAATTGCCTACGTTCCGAAAGACGAAACAATTGATATGATGACGGTATTCAATCGTATGCCCGAAGGAAAAAGAATCGTAAATATTGCCGAAAAATTTAACGGAATCCCGTATATGTGGGGCGGTTTTTCATCAAAAGCAATTGATTGCAGCGGTTTTACTTCAACCGTTTATTTCCTTAACGGAATAATACTGCAACGCGATGCATCTCAACAAATAAAATACGGAACCGAAATTACCGATAAATTCGAATACAAAGATTTACAACCCGGAGATTTGCTCTTTTTTACCGACGAAAAATCATTAAAGAAAAAATTAAATCCTAAAAAAGTAACTCATGTAGCAATATATATCGGTGAAGGCGAATTTATTCATGCGTCCGGGAAAGTAAAAATTACAAGCATGGATTCGACAAAAACAAGTTATGAAGACGAGTATAAGAGAACTTTCATAAAAACAATGAGAATTATCGGAAACGAAGGAACGCAGTCCATAGAAAAAATAATTGATAATAAATTTTATAAAACAATAATACCGGATTAATAATTATGCACTTAAACAGACGAAATTTTATCAAAACAATCTCAGCCGCATCGCTCGGAACATTAATTCCCGGTACGGCAATAGCATCAATTATGAAAAATACAAATTTAAAATCAGGCAAATTGAAACTCAGATTCAGACCTTACGAATTGCAACTTAAGCACACATTTACGGTTGCCGAATACTCACGAAACACAACTCCCGTTGTTTTAACTGAATTGGAATACGAAGGAATAATCGGTTACGGCGAAGCATCAATGCCGCCTTATCTCGGAGAATCGCATGCTACGGTTCTGAAATTTTTAAACAAGTTAAATCTCGAACAATTCAACGACCCTTTCAGAATCGATGATATTTTATCTTATGTCGATTCCGTTGACAAAAAAAATCGGGCGGCAAAAGCATCCGTTGATATTGCTTTACACGATTTAATCGGTAAAATTGTAAACCAACCTTTATACAAATTATGGGGATTAAATCCGAATAATACGCCCGTTACATCTTTTACCATAGGTATCGATACGCCCGACGTTGTAAGAATAAAAACGAAAGAAGCCGCAAGGTTTAAAGTGCTGAAAGTTAAACTCGGACGCGGCAACGACAAAGAAATGATTAATACCGTTCGGGAAATTACCGATGTACCTTTGTATGTAGATGTAAATCAGGGTTGGACAGATAAAGAAGAGGCACTGGATATGATTCACTGGCTCAAAGAAAAAGGCGTTATTTTTGTAGAACAACCTCTTCCGAAAGAAAATATCGACGATATGGCTTGGCTTACGCAACACAGTCCGCTTCCCACAATGGCTGACGAAGCTTTTCAGCGATTATCCGATGTCCCTAAATTCAAAGATGTTTATTCCGGAATTAATATTAAATTAATGAAAAGTACCGGATTAAGAGAAGCCCATAAAATGATAACCGTTGCAAGAGCGTTGGATATGAAAGTTATGATGGGGTGTATGACCGAAACTTCCTGTGCGGTATCGGCGGCGGCTCAACTTTCTCCTCTGGTTGACTGGGCGGATTTAGACGGAAATTTATTAATAAGTAATGATGTGTACGAAGGCGTAAAAGTTATAAACGGAAAACTTACACTTAATAATTTGCCCGGGATAGGAATTAAAAAAGTATAATTTTAATGAATGCAGTATAAAAAGGTAAATTTTGTATTTGCAGACCCTGCGGGTTTGTGTTAAGTAATTAAATATCAGGAAGTTGAAATTTTATTTTTGGCAAATTTAAACCCGCAGGGTCTTTTTATATTTAACTCTTTAATTGTTTTTAAAATAATCGAAATAAATCAAATATTCTAAATTCAAAATGTAATAGTTATGAAAAGATTAACATTGTTTATTATCGTTATTTTGTCGGGATTTTTTGTTTCCGGACAAATAAATGTAAGCGGTAAAGTAACTGATGCACTTTCCGGTAATACAATACCGGGTGTCAGTGTTATCGTAAAAGACTTTAATGATGTTGCAACATTTACCGACACGGAAGGCAATTACAGCATTCGTGTTCCCGAAGGCGGTAAAACCCTTATTTTTATGTATGTCGGTATGAAAACAGAATCCGTTGAAATTAATAATCAAAAAATTATTAATGTTCAAATGAAAACAAATGATGTTTTACTGGACGATGTGGTTGTTACGGCACTGGGAATTAAGCGAGAAAAAAAATCGCTCGGTTATTCCGTACAGGATGTCAGCGGAGATGATGTGAATAAAACAAATCCGGATAATATTGTATCGGCTTTATCCGGTAATATTGCCGGTGCTCAAATTACGACATCATCCGGGCAAATCGGTGCTTCATCTACCATTACCATAAGAGGACAAAAAACCTTTACCGGTTCGGCACAACCCCTTTTTGTTGTTGACGGAACGCCCATTATGAACGGAATATCTTCCGCACGCTCAAGCACTACTTCTACGGATTTCGGGAATGCCGCCATGGATATCGATCCTTCAAATATCGAAAGCATATCCGTACTTAAAGGTGCAAGTGCAACGGCTATGTACGGAAGCAGGGGAGCAAACGGTGTTATTCTTATTACAACCAAAGCCGGAAGCGGAAAACAAAAAGGTCTCGGAATCGATTTTTCTTCTTCGGCTTCCGTAAGCGAAATTTATATACTTCCGAATTATCAAAACGAATACGGGCAAGGTCTAAGCGGCAGCGAATATTTTTGGCAAAAAAATTATTCCGATATGACTTATCAGGAATATATTGATGCAAGAGGATTTAAATGGGGAACAAACGGAGACGGCAGGCAAATGGATGCCGATGAAAGTTGGGGAGCACGGCTTGATGCCGGATTAAACGTCCCGCAAATGGATTCACCTTTAGACGGCGACGGCAATGTTACGGCTACACCTTGGATTTCGCATCCCGATAATGTGAAAAATTTCTTTGAAAAAGGTCTGACTTTTACCAATAATGTAGCCCTGTCTGCATCCAACGATATGGCAAAAGCCCGATTATCAATAGGAAATACGACTCAAAAAGGGACATCACCGAACACCGACCAAATGAAAACAAATCTCAGTGTAAATTCGTCTTTCAAATTATCCGATAAATTATCCGTAAATGTTAATCTTACTTTTACAAATCTTACAAATGATAATTTGCCGCAAACCGAAAACTCAATGAGAAATCCTTTGCTGGAATTCAACTCTTGGTTCGGTCGTCAGGTTGATACAAAATACCTTAAAGATCATTATGAAGACATTATTTTGTACGGAAGATCAAAAAAAGAAAAAGCATTTAACTGGATGATGGGATACGGTGACCAACACCCGAACCCTTATTGGAACGCATATAAGAACACCATGTCGAGAGAACGAAACAGACTGTTCGGAAACACGGCAATAACTTATAATTTATTTGACGGTGTCGATATTATCGGAAGAGTGGGCTCAGATATTTTTAACGAACACAGAAGATTTATTTATCATCAATATTCGCGTGACTGGACGCCGATGTATCAAAATGCAACAAACGGTAATCTCTGGGAACAATACAGATTGGAAAGCGAAACAAATGCCGATTTATTCTTGCAAATCAACAAACACCTTACGGATGATATCAGTTTGTATTCAACTTTAGGAGGAAATTACCGCATGGGATACGACCAATTTGCTACGACATACGGAATAAATTTAATTGTTCCCGATTTCTTCTCAACTTCAAATTTCGAAGGTGAACCGACTGTAAGTTTTACAAAATACAAAACGGTAACAAACAGTGTTTACGGTTCGGCAAATATAGGATACAAAAGTTTCGTATTCCTTGATTTATCGCTGCGTAACGATTGGAGCTCAACCTTGCCGGAAAAAAATCGCAGCTATTTGTATTATTCGACAAATGTCGGTTTTATTATTAATGAAGCGTTTGATTTAACATCAAAAACATTTACTTACGGAAAATTAAGAGCCGGATATGCCAAAGTAGGAAACGCAACCTCTCCTTATCAATTAAAACCTGTTTTTTATTCCGTAGGAACAACATTTAACACAATTAATTTGGTCGGAAAACAATCAACACTCCCTTCTATAGACTTGGAACCGGAAGAAACTTACAGTTATGAATTCGGCGGCGAATTTAAGTTTTTTCAAAACCGATTGGGAACAGATATTACTTACTATAATGCCGTTACCAAAAATCAACTTATCAGAGTTCCTATTCCGCAATCTTCGGGATACAGTTCTTGGATGAAAAATGCCGGAAAAATACAAAATAAAGGTGTTGAAATACAGTTATACGGTACCCCCGTAAGAACCAAAAATTTTTCTTGGGATATTACGCTTAATTGGTCAACAAATAAGAATAAAGTTATCGAATTGTCCGACAGCATAAAAGAATTAACTATTTCATATTTGTATAATTACAGCAGTTCTTATGTAATGGCTTTTCCAGGAGAAGAATGGGGTGCAATATACGGAACATCTACGGTAAAAAATGATGCCGGACAAACCATTATTAACGAATCCGGATTGCCGATTTCTACCGACAATCCCGAAATTGTAGGGTATGTAAATCCTGATTGGATAGGAGGGATCAGAAATACGGTTACCTATAAGAGATTTGCATTATCGGCTTTAATCGATTTCAGAAAAGGCGGTAAAATTTTCAGTATGACCAAAGCTATCGGACAAAAAACCGGAATTTTGGAAGCAACCGTAAAAGACGGTATCCGAGAAAACGGGATAATTGTTGACGGTGTGTATGAAGAAGGTGCAATGGTCGATATTAACGGCGACGGTACGGATGAAGATGTCGGCGGACAACCGAACCAAACGCTTGTTTCCGCTCAAACTTATTGGGGTGCTTCAAGAAATTGGGCAGACCTCTCAATTATCGACGGAAGTTTTATTAAATTCAGAGAATTATCTTTGTCGTATAATCTTCCGAAGAAATTTATTGAAAGAATAAAATTCCAAAATGCAAGTATTTCTTTCTTCGGACGAAATTTAGCTTTGTTATATACCGATAAAAGCAACGATGTACATATCGACCCGGAAGTAAGTACGGGAGGTACCGTAAGCGGTATAGGATTAGAATCTTATCAAATACCTCCGGCTCGAACTTTAGGTTTTAAATTAAATATTAAATTTTAAAACAGTATCAAAATGAAAAACAAGATATTTTTAATTTTAGGCATATCAATTATTTTTTTCAGTACATCCTGTACCAAAAAATTTGATGAAATAAATACGAATCCGAACAATCCGGATACGGCACCGGCGGAAAATGTTTTTGCATACAGTATTCAGCGTGTGTCGTCTTGTTTCGGTACAACCGAAATGGAATATGCCGCATCCTATGTAGGGCATGTTACCAAAGGAAGCTATACGGATATCCCGAACTATGCTCAAATACCGAGTACGGCAATTTGGAATAATGTGTACGGTACCATTGTTCCGAATTTGAATTATGTTATTAAGAAGGCACAAGAAGAAGAAAACAACAATTTGGAAGCCGCTTCAATGATACTTAAAGTGTATGCTTTTCAATTAGTTACCGATATATACGGAAAAGTTCCTTATACCGAAGCCGGTCTTGCCGAAGAAGGTATTATTCATCCTTCTTACGACAGCGAACAAACAATATATACCGATTTAATGCAACAATTAGATATTGCTAATGATATGTTAGTCAATAGTATAGCAAACGGAGTGATTTCGTCGGATGCTGATTTGCTTTACGGAGGAAATATTGACAGATGGAAAAAATTTTGTAACTCGCTGCATTTGAGATTGGCAATACGCATATCAAATATTGACCAAAGTACGGCAAGTTCCGAAATATCGAAAATTATAAACGATCCTTCAAAATATCCGATATTTGAAACGAATAACGACAATGCCGTTTTTGTTTATCCCGGAGGCGATTGGGTAGAGCCGTGGACAGCACGCCACCGTTCTATCGGTGATGATTGGGCGGCAAAACCGATAATTGATACTTTGGTAAATTTTGCCGACCCGCGTATTGCTTTTTATGCCGATACGCTTGACGACGGAACATACAGCGGACTTCCCGTAGGGGCACAAGCAGACACGATATATTCGAGAGTTAACGATTTATTTGTGGAAAATGAAACCGGTTCGGTATATTTCTTAACCTACTCGGAAATACAATTTATTATTGCCGAAGCTGCTGCAAGAAATTTTATAACTTCTGATGCACAAACGGCTTATGAAGAGGCAATTACGGCTTCTTGTAAGGTGTTTAACATCGGTAATGCCGATATTACAAATTATTTGGCAAATGCAAATGTTGCTTGGGACGGTGATGTAAATAAAATTTATATCCAAAAGTGGATTTCATTATTCAGGCAAAGTTGGGAAGCATGGGCTGAAATGAGAAGAACCGATATTCCGACGCTTACGCCTGCGGTTAACTCAAATTATCCCGGACATAACCGTGTGCCGTTCAGATTTTCATATCCCGATTCCGAAATTTTATTAAATTCCGGAAATATTCCGACGGATGTAAACGAAGTTGATAATTACTGGGGATACCGAATATGGTGGGATACAAGAACCGGTGTGCAATAAATAATTTTTTAAATTTAACCCGAATACGTTTTTAAAATTTAAACTCGCAATTATTATTTCGATAATAACTTTCAGAGAAAATAAACAATGTGTTAAAATATTAATTTTTCATGACTTTAATAATTTTTAATTCTTTTTTTCTCTGATTTGCGGGTTTTATTTTTTTAAAATTACTTCAATTTTTATGACAATTTGTTGATACATGATTGACAGAAAAAAATTTATAAAACAAATCGGATTATTGTCCGGTTTTACGCTTTTTTCCGGATTTAACCTTTTTGCCGAAAAAAATGAAATTTCTCAAATAAATTTAAAAAAAAGATTGCCGAAAAGATTAATGCCGGGTGATACCGTAGGGTTAATTACCCCTTCCGGACCGATAAACGAAGAGCAATTAAATGATACCGTACAAACCGTTGAGCAACTCGGCTATAAAACTTATTACCGATCGAGTGTTTTGTCAGAATTCGGTTATTTGGCGGGAACGGATGAGGAACGGGCAGACGAACTGATGCACATGTTCAAAAATAAAAATGTAGATGCAATATTATGTGTGCGAGGCGGATACGGTGCAATTAGAATTTTGGATTTGATTGATTATAAATTGATAAAACAAAATCCGAAAATATTTATCGGTTACAGCGATATTACGGCTTTGATTACGGCTTTTCGACAACAAGCGGGTTTGATTTCTTTTCACGGTCCCGTGGGGATATCAACATTCAACGAATTTTCGTTAAATTCATTAAAAAATGTGATTACAAAATCCGAAAATACTTATACATACGGCTACGAACGTGAGCCGAAAAAAGAAGATGATTCGGAATTTGATTTTTACACCCTTACCGGAGGTAAAGCAAGCGGCGAGTTAATCGGCGGTAATTTGAGTGTGCTTACTTCAATGGTCGGCAGTAAATTTGAACCTGAATTTAAAGGAAAAATCGTATATCTCGAAGAAATTGACGAAAAAACGTATAAAGTCGATCGTATGTTAACACAACTTCTTGATTCTTCGGACATAAAAAAAGCCGCCGGAATTATTCTCGGTATCTTTAAGGGTTGCGATAATGATGACCCGCCGACTTTTCGACTTAAAGAGCTGTTAATGCAACTGATTAAACCCTTAGGTATCCCGGCTGTTTACGGATTTCCTTTCGGGCACGTTAAAAATAAGTTAACCCTTCCGACGGGAATTAAAGCGGAACTGAATGCCGACAAAAAAACATTAAAATTGATTGAAAAGGCAGTTGAATAATGAAATACGGAAAATTATACAAAGCAATTCTTATATTAATATACCTGAATTTATCGGTATTTGTAAGTTATGCTCAATTCAGAAAATTAGAAAAAAGGCATCATTCCGTCAATAAAACAGTTAAAGAAATTATTGCCGAACCCGAATTTAAAAATGCCGATTTTGCCTTTCTTGCCGTTGATAATAAAACAGGCGAAGTAATAGCTTCTTATTGTCCCGATAAAACTATGATTCCTGCGTCCACTCAAAAACTTTTCACGACTGCGGCAGCACTTGAAATTCTCGGACCTGAATTTAAATTTTCGACTTTGCTTCAATATACCGGACATATTGATACGGTTTCAAAAATACTTTACGGAAATATAATTATAAAAGGCGGCGGCGACCCTACACTCGGTTCAAAATATTTTGATTCAACAAAAAAAGCACAATTTTTGACCGATTGGGTTCTTGCAATTAAGCAAGCAGGAATTGATTCCGTAGCGGGTGCCGTAATAGGTGATGCATCCGTTTTCGATAATGATATTGTTCCGATTACCTGGTCAAGGAATAATACGGGAAATTATTTCGGTGCCGGAGCAAACGGGCTTACTGTTTTTGATAATTATTATACCCTTTATTTTGACATTCCGGACACAATCGGTTGCAAACCGAGAATTATAAAAATTGTTCCCGAAATTCCCGGATTAACATTTGATAATGAAGCCGAATCGGATTCAATAAAGTATGATAATCTGAATATTTTAGGTGCTCCGTATTCAAATATACGTTATTTGAGAGGTAAACTTCCGGCAGGGAAAAAGGATTTCGGTGTTAAAGGGTCAATGCCCGATCCTGCTTATATGGCTGCTTATACCGTAGAAAAAATTTTGAAAAAAAACGGTATAGGAGTCAGAGATAAAGCTTCAACTTTACGAATATCAGGCAATATTTCGGAAAACAGAATTTTACTTACCAAAACAGATTCTCCCGAATTATCGGAAATTATTAAACAAACAAATACGCATAGTGTTAATTTATTTGCAGAGCATTTATTAAAACAAATCGGACTTAAATTAACCGGTAATTCCGTTACCGAATATGCCGCAGACAATATTGTAAAATTTTGGAACGGGAAAAATATTGACACACAGGGAATGTATCTTTTTGACGGAAGCGGATTGTCAAGATATGACGGTTTTACGCCGTCTCAAATGGTCGGTATTTTGTCGTATATGAAAAATAAAAGTCGTTATTTTACGTATTTTTATAATTCATTGCCGGTTGCCGGAGAAACGGGAACAATGAAAAATATGTTGAAAGAAACGCTTACGAAAGGAAAATTGAGAGCAAAAAGCGGTACGGTAAGCAGAGTTAAAGCTTATGCCGGATATGTTACATCAGTTTCCGGAAGAGATATTATTTTTTCGATGGTTGTGAATAATTTCAGTTGTTCTTCAAAAAAAGCAAAAGCACAATTAGAAAAACTGATGATAGCTTTGGCAGCGTTTAAAAAATAATATAGCGGATAAACAAATTTTAAAAAAATAATATGACAGATTACGGATGGCTTTCGGTTTTACCGCCTGTTTTGGCAATTTTTTTGGCTCTTAAAACAAAGCAGGTATATGTTGCTTTGATATTCGGCATCGGTTTGGGTTGGCTGATTATTAACGATTGGAATATTGTTGAAGGAACGGTTGCAACAATTGAAGCGTTCGTAAATGTTTTTAAATCGCCCGGAAATACAAGGACGATTATGTTCAGTGCTTTAGTCGGTTCCTTACTTCTTTTTATTCAAAAATCGGGCGGTGTTGAGGGTTTTATGAAGCGAATTACAAAAATGTTGAATAAATTTGAAGAGAAACAAAGCGGCAGAAGTCGTGTTGTCGTCCAAATTTTTGCTTTGCTCACCGGTATTTCTCTTTTTGTTGAAACAAGTATCAGCTCTTTAACGGTGGGAACGCTCTATCGCCCGATATTCGATAAATTAAAAATTCCTCGCGAAAAATTGGCTTATATTGCCGATTCAATTTCGGCACCTTCAGCCGTTTTAATTCCTTTTAATGCCTGGGGGGCTTTTATTATGGGATTGTTGCTTACACAAGGTATTAAAGAACCGTTTACAACACTGATGTCGGCAATAGGGTACAATTTTTATCCTATTCTTACCTTGTTGATGGTTTTTGTTGTTATCGTAAGTAAAAAAGATTTCGGACCCATGCGTAAAGCCGAAATAAGAACGAAAGAAACCGGTAAAGTGCATGCCGACAATGCCAAACCGATGGTGTCGGACAGTATAACTTCAAGTAAAACAAAAGAAAAGGTAAAACCGAAGGCGTTTAATATGGTAATTCCTTTGTTTACCATGGTAGGAATGATGCCTTTTATGTTGGCATTTACCGGTTGGAACGAAGTCGAAAGCTATTCATCTTTGGGAAATCATATTCGTTTGGCAATCGGGCAGGGTTCCGGCTCTTCGGCGGTTTTATATTCGGTAATAACGTCTCTTTTTGTTGCGATGATTTTGTACCGAAGTCAAAAAATTATGAAATCGCAGGAATTAATCGAAACGGCACTGAAAGGAATAAGCGGTTTAATGCCTTTGGCTTTGCTTATGATGTTGGCTTTTGCAATCAGTGCGGTGTGTAATAAATTAGGAACAGGAATTTATATTGCGAATCTTTCAAAAGATTGGTTATCGCCCGGATTATTGCCTGCGGTTATATTTGTTATAAGTGCATTTATCGCTTTTTCTACCGGAACATCTTGGGGTACTTTTGCCATAATGATGTCAATAGCCGTTCCGATGGCGGAAGTTCAGGCGGCAAATATTTATTTGGTTATCGGGGCAACGCTCGGCGGCGGTGTTTTCGGAGATCATTGTTCGCCTATTTCCGACACAACAATTATCTCGTCAATGGCATCGGCTTCCGACCATATCGACCATGTAAAAACGCAACTTCCTTATGCTTTGTTTATCGGTTTAATAACGACTTTGATGTATTTAATTTTGGGGTTTGCTTTATAAGTTTTATTAAATATTCGGGGTTTAATAGGGACTTTTAGTAAATATATAATTGTCTAAAAATAAGCAAAATAGTTAAAATTTTTCAAGAAAAACACCCCAAAAATCGGTATAAAATGCCTATATTTCGAGATAATTCCATTATTATGTAGAAAATACGAAAAATTTCCGACAACACATCAAATTTTCGAAAAAGATTGTTTTAATAATATTCTGAAGCACTGTCAAATAAAAAATACGTCAGTTCGCTTGCCGATGCCGAGAAATATTGTTGTTTCATGAATTACAGAATCGACGGCAAACGATAACAGCAAGACTTTTATCGGAGAAATACGAAATAAAGAACCAACTTCAGTTTATTTTCATAGTGCTCTATTTTGTTGATACTGAGGTTGTTGATAATTGATAAATAATTATTTCTCGGTTAATACAATTTTTTGATTCAAATTTTTAATTATAATATTAAAATAGCGTTTGATTTTCGAATAATCTTCAGCGGAATAAACTGCTTTTTTAAATTGAAATGAAGTACTTACATACAGCATATTATTATCTTGTTTTACTTTATATATTAAAGAAAAAAGAGGTGTATTAAAAAAATAATCTTCGGGTAATTTGTCAACTTTGTAATTGTCGGGAATTGAAATATTATTACTGTAATACCTTGCTTTAGGATAAATCATATCTATCGGATAATGTCTTGTTT
>CAZCPV010000034.1:5471-17133 GCA_964500765.1 uncultured Draconibacterium sp. | reverse complement strand
AACTTTGTTTTCGATTAATATATTTCCTTTTTTATCAATAACTTTCACGGTTCCGTCAAAAGGGATTTCAAAAGTAGTAGGATGCGAGCCGTATTCTTCGGCTTTTTGAGCCATTAAACCGACATTGGAAACATTTCCCATCGTTGCCGGATTAAAAGCACCGTGAACATTACAATCGTCTATAACCTGCTGATACATTGTAGAATAACATCTATCCGGAATTACTGCTTTGGTATCGTGAAGTTTACCGTCGGGTCCCCACATTTTACCACCGTCACGAATTACAACAGGCATCGAAGCATCAACAATTACTTTATTCGGTGCATGCAAATTTGTAATTCCGTTATCGGAATCAACCATTGCTAATTTCGGCTGAACTTTATAAACCGCTTCAATGTCTGCTTTTATTTCATTTTGTTTTGCTTCGGGCAAAGTTTTTATTCTGTTATACAAATCGCCGATGCCGTTATTTACGTTTACACCGAGTTCTTCCGAAATATCGGCATATTTTTCAAAAACATCTTTGTAATAAACGGATACCGCATGACCGAACATAATCGGATCGGAAACTTTCATCATCGTTGCTTTTAAGTGTAAAGAAAGCAATACATCTTTTTCTTTTGCATCTTTAATTTGTTCTTCGTAAAATTTGCGTAATGCCTTTTTGCTCATAAATGTTCCGTCGAGAATTTCGCCGTCTTCCGATTTTAAGTTATCTTTTAAGACTATGTTTTTTCCGTCTTTTGTTTCAAGAATAATTTTAAATTCTTCAGCTTTTTCTGTTTCAACGGATTTTTCGTTACCGTAAAAATCGCCTTCTTTCATGTAAGCAACATGTGTTTTTGAATTTTCGCCCCATGGTTTCATCATTTTATGAGGATTTTTCATGGCAAATTTCTTTACGGAAGCAGCTGCTCTTCTGTCGGAATTTCCTTGACGAAGAACCGGATTTACCGCACTGCCGAGCAGTTTGGCAAATCGTTGTACCAATTGTTTTTCTTCTTCGGTTTCGGGTTCTTCGGGATAATCAGGAATATCGTATCCTTTTGATTGTAATTCTTTTATCGCTTCTTTAAGTTGCGGAATTGAAGCACTTATATTCGGAAGTTTAATAATATTTGTTTCCGGTTTTTGTGTCATTTTTCCGAGTTCGGCAAGATAATCAGGGATACGTTGTTCTTCACTCAGCCGTTCGGGAAAGCTTGAAATAATTCTTCCGGCAAGAGAAATATCCGCTGTTTCCACTTCAACGCCGGCTGCTTTCGTAAAAGCATTTACTATCGGCAGTAAAGAAAAAGATGCTAATGCCGGAGCTTCATCCGTATGTGTCCAAGTAATTTTTGAAACTTTATTTGTCATGTTATTTTATATTTATAAGTTAAATTTTGCTTTAAATTTTTAAGAAAAACTAAATTTCCGGTTTTTGAAATTTTTTGCGAAAATAATTAAAATATAGCCAAAAGAAGATTAAAATTTAATATTTTTCTTTAAATCCGCAAGTCGAAGTTTCACCGTAATAATTTACAGGAAGTTTAAATGCAATTCGTATTAGTTTAATTTAGAAAGTGAAGCCCTGACTATCAATCTTTTAAATGTAAATATACGTATATTAAGTTTTTAATAATCCAAATCGAAATCGTTTTTTAGTTTTTCAAGATTCGGATTTTTATTAACGAGGTATTTGTATTTATCTCTGTCGGTATAAAGATATTCGCCGGAATTGTCCGAATCATCTTCCGAAATTTTAAAACTAATTTCAAGTTGAGATATTCCGGTTTTTTCTCGTAAAAAACTGACTATCCGACTTTTTATTTTCAGCAGAACCTGCTCTAATGATTTATTCATTACCGATAATTCGGCATGTGTATCGTCGAGCATAGTAAGTTTTTCTGATTTTAAGGCATTATAAAGCCGGGGCTGTTTATTAAATTTTTCGAGTAATGCCGCCCATGCTTGTTCTAAAGGAAGTTTTTCCGAATTTATATTGTTTTCGGAAATTTTATCTGTATTATTTTGATTATTATCTTCTTTTTTATTTAACGTACCGTTGATGGAAATTCGAGATTTACGCTGAATAATTTTTGTTGTTTCTTTTGCCGGTTTTACAGGTTCTCTTTTGTATTCTTCTTTTTTTTCTTCGCTTACGGTAATTTCTTCTTTTTTATCGGAAACTAAAGATTCATCTTTTTTTTTTAATTCTTTTGTTATTTCACACATCTTCATTAAAGCCAATTCAACTTGAAGACGTTTATTTTTACTTATTTTATAATCCAAATCCGTTCTGTTTGCAATATCTAAAGCTCGAAGAAGAAACAATATTTCAATTTTTTGAGCTTGTTCAAGGTATTTTTGTTTAATATTTGAGCCGACTTCAAGCAATTCGACCGTTGCAACATCTTTACAAACCATTAAATCTCTGAAATGCGAACTTAACCCGCTGATAAAATGATGACCGTCGAAGCCGTTATTTAATATTTCGTTAAAAATCAACAAAGATTCGGATATGTTATTTTCATAAATAAAATCAGTAAGTTTAAAATAGTAATCGTAATCCAGAACATTCAAATTTTCGATAGTTTGTTTATAGGTAATTTTCTTACCTGAAAAACTCACTATTTGGTCGAAAAACGACAGTGCATCGCGCATGGCTCCGTCGGATTTTTGTGCAATAATATTCAAGGCATCTTTTTCGGCTTCAACGCCTTCTTGCTCCGCAACATAAGAAAGGTAATTAACCGTATCTTCCGTTTTTATTCTGTTAAAGTCAAAAATTTGACAACGGGATAAAATAGTCGGAAGGATTTTATGTTTTTCGGTTGTTGCCAAAACAAAAATTGCATAATCCGGCGGTTCTTCAAGCGTTTTTAAAAAAGCGTTAAATGCTTGAGAAGAAAGCATGTGTACCTCATCAATAATATACACGCTGTGTGTGCCTATTTGCGGAGGGATACGTACTTGTTCTATAAGATTTCGTATATCTTCAACGGAATTATTTGAAGCTGCATCTAATTCGTGTATATTATATGAACGGTTTTCGTTAAATGCTTTACACGATTCACATTCGTTACATGCTTCAAAATCGTCGGTCGGGTTTGAACAATTTATTGTTTTGGCAAAAATACGTGCACAAGTTGTTTTTCCTACTCCTCTCGGCCCGCAAAACAGATAAGCATGTGCCAGTTGCTTTGTTTTTATTGAGTTTATCAGGGTAGTGGTAATTGATTGCTGTCCCACAACCGATTTAAAATCATGCGGACGATATTTTCTGGCTGATACAATAAAATTTTCCATAAGACGGCAACAAAAATATAAAAGAATTATGCAATTTCCAATTTGATTTATTAACAGTTAAGATAATTTCGTAATATCGTTTTTTGTAATATTTTTACAATTCCGAGTTTTTATAACGATTTCTTATGAATATCGGGTTACGGCGACCGAATCGTAAATCCCAAAATAAGCGTTTCCGAAAAACTGCAACCGAGCAAAGACGATTATTATACCGAAAAAATAAAAACAGAAAATACAGGCAAATTAAATTTGAAAAATTCAGTATATTTTGCTGACCGGAAGAATATCTATATGGAAAACAAATAAAAGACTGTTTTATCTTTTATTTATTATCTTTGTAAAAAAAATCATGAACCGATTCAACGAAATTGCAAAAAATTGGGATGCACATCCGCGAAGACTTCTGCAAGCAGAAAAAATTTTCAAGGCAATTGAAAAGAAAGTAAAATTAAATTCCGATATGCACGTTTTGGACATCGGCACCGGAACCGGCTTGCTTCTTATGCACTTTATTACAAAAGTAAAGCAAATAACCGGAATTGATAATTCCGAAGGAATGCTGAAAGTTTTAAAAGAAAAAGCCGAAAAAACGGACGTAAAAAATATAAATTTTCTGCTTTTTGATGCCGATAAAGATAAATTGCCCGAAAATACATTTAATTTAGCTGTTTCGAGCATGACTTTTCATCATATCGAACATATTGAAACTTTTTTGAAAGGAATATACAAGGCGTTAAAAACCGACGGGAAAGTTTGTATCGGCGATTTGGAAAGCGAAGACGGAAGTTTTCATACAAATCATGATGACAGCATCAAACATTTTGGTTTCGATAAAAATAATTTTTCGAAAATGATGAGAAATGCCGGATTTAGAAATGTTACGGTCAATACGATTTTTGAAGTTGAAAAACCCGATAAAAACTACCCGATATTTTTGGCTTACGGCGAAAAATAATTACGCCTGAATAACAAAAACCGTCGGACGTTTATTCAATTGCGGTTTTTGCTTTTTCCAATCCGATATTGTTTTTGTTTTTATAAATTCCGAAGTCAAAGTAATATCAGCGGCAATGCAAAGAAAAGTATCGTTTCGGCAGGTTTGTAAAAGGGTGTCAAACATTTTCATATTACGGAAAGGGGTTTCCATAAAAATTTGTGTTTGATTTTCCGCTTTGCTTTTTCGTTCCAAAAATCGTATTTTTTCGGCTCGTTCTTTATCGTTTATCGGCAAATAGCCGTTGAAAGCAAAATTTTGCCCGTTCATTCCGGAAGATATTAATGCCAATAAAATTGAAGACGGTCCGACCGAAGGTATAATATCTATATTTTTTTTATGGGCAATTTTTACGACCGATGCACCGGGGTCGGCAATACCCGGATTTCCGGCTTCCGAAATTACCCCTACCGAATATCCTGACAAACAGGGTTTTAAAAATCCTGAAATTTCTTCCGGCTTTGTACGTTTATTCAACTCAAAAAAAGTTATTTCATCGATATTTTTCGTTTTTGATACTTTCCGGATATATCGCCGTGTCGTACGAATATTTTCAACAATAAAAAATTGCAAACTTTCGATAATATCAACAACACTTGCCGGTATCACCGATTTTATTTCGCTGTCTCCGAGCGTTGTCGGAATTAAATACAATTTTCCTTTTTTTGCCATCTTTCCCTGATTTTTCTATTTTTTATACGGCATTTCCATAACTTTTCCGGAAAAAACACCTTTATCACTTATTATTTTTACGATGTACAAACCCGAATTATTTCCGGGCAAATTTATTTTTATCAATTGCCTGCTGCCCGACGAATTATTAATTGTTTTTATCTCATTTTCGGTTAATTGCCTGTTATAAATAATTTTTCCCGATAAATCGGAAACCGTAATATCGGCAGACGAAAAAATTTGTCGGTTTAAAAATTCGATATAAAAACAATTTACTGCGGGATTTGGGTAAATAAAAACAGCACTTTCGGGCAATTCCGGATTTGTAATTTCGTTTCCGGAAACCATAAAATCGTCGATATTCCAACCGCAATATTGGTCGGCATAATCGGTGGGTCCGACAGAAAAACGCAGCAATATTTTTTTCTCGTCGGCATAGTCGGAAATATCAATACGCTGCTTTGTCCAAACACTGTCGGAAATTACGCTATTATAATTTTGCCAAACGGTTTGCCAACTGCCGGTATCCGTTTTTATATCAATCGAAACTTGGTCGTATTTATGCTTGTCAACTCCGAGTCGGCTTTGAAACGACAATTGCGTGTTTTTATAATTCCGGCAGTCAATCATCGGAGAAACGGCATATTCTCTGTCGTAGCCGATATTGTTTTCGTAATCTCCGGGATGATTTCCCAAACCGCTTAAATCGGTTCCGAGAATATTATTTCCGGAAAAAGCATTTTCGGGGTCGGAATATCCTTTCTCACCGCCGAGACCCCGAGGTTTTCCGATTTCGAATTCGCCGGACAGTTCCCATGTATCAGCGTTTTCAAAATCATCGAAGAAAACAGTTTCATACACATAAAAAGTCATTTGAATTGTATCATTATAAGGATATTCATCAGCAACGCCGTCGGGATTTTCCGTCCATACTTTAATTGAATGTTTTGCATAGGAAAGCGAAATTTCATTAAAACTGACTTCGATAATTTCTCCGGTTGCCGCATTTCCCGTCCACTGTTTACTTTTTGTTTCATTATTATCAATTTTATATGAAACGCTGAGAGATGTCAAATTTTGATTTCCTCTGTTTCGGATTTTAAAACTCGGGGCAAAAGAATTTTTTCCGTAATAATATTTTTCGGGATAAACGATATTTAAAATTTGTGCATCGTAGTCGGCAAGAGGTATATTCGGGTCGTATCCGTCGTATTCGGTTATATTCAAATTTAAAGGGTCGAGCCAATCTTTTAACCGAGTTTCGGGTGTTGTTCCGGTATTCCATGAATACGAAAATTTCCCGAACCAATCGGGCTCGTCAATATTGGAACAAGAGGCATAACCGCCGTGTAATTGCCCGATTATTTGATGATTTTGATTAAACAAAGGCGAACCGGAAGAGCCGGCTTCGGTAGTTGTATTTCTGTCCCAAATAATTTTCCAATGCGATTCGTCATCGCTCGAACCGCCGAGATAATAGTCGGATACGGAAGCATCATCATCGAAAGAAATTTTCTTAATATCGGCACTCGGATGATGTATGCAAACCGACGATGCAGACGGAACATTTTCATTATTCCAACCCGCATAATACACATTATAAGTATAAGGCGGAATGTCATTCATCTCAAACAAGCAAAAATCCGATTCGTAATCTCTTGCCCGCAAAACGGCTCCTGACAAATCGTCGTGAGCAGGCGACACAGAAGGGTTTTCGCAAGTCGAACTTTGCCAATTAAACCAAAAAACCAAATCAGCGGGATTTTCGTAACAATGATTTGCCGTTAATATATAAGGTGTACCGTCTTCTCTGGTATTGTTGATAAGTGAAGCCGAGCAAAAGCCCGAACCGCCGGTTACCAACATACACACCGAACGTATTTCGTTATCCCAAGGAATTCCGTCGGCACAGACAACATTCATATTGCAGTCGCCCGAGTTTCCGAAACCTTTGTTCATCTCCCCTACTCCTCTGAAACCATGTGTTATTCTGCCGATTACAAGATGACCCGAAAAATCGACATCGTAAGGTTCGTAATATTCAAGAATAATTTTATCGCCTTTTATTAAACTTGTTGCAAAAGTTCCGCTTTTTTGCCTGTTTGCCGATGTAAATCCGCCGATAATGTCCGATTTATTTTCATTATAAATATATAAAACTGCCTTATCGGGAATTTTAAACTCGGAAAATTTCAAATTTATCGTTAAAGCATTTTTTGATATTATTTTTAATCGATATAAAATACCGTCGGTTAAGCTGTCTGTAAGTGCATTTTTTGTTATGTTGATATTTACGGGGATATTTTTCCCGAATTGCCAAGGTCGGTCTTTTGTATCGTTTTTTTCGGCTTCCGATTTCAGTTTTTCATTATTCAAATTCGGCAAAATATAAATTTCGGGAATTTCAGTTTCTTGTTTTAAGTGATATTTTCCGCTAAAACTAAACGGAATTCCGCCGATATTAATTTGTGCTTTTAAAGTCGGAAAGCAAAAAAAGTAAATAAAAAATAATATAAAATGTTTTTTTTTCATTGATTTATTTTTTCATCTTGTCAAAGATTTTTTAATTTAAAACAGTTATTTTTTTCGTTGTTTTTTCTTCATCGATATTCAAAGTACACAAATATACACCGCCGGATAAACTGTTTGCTTTAATTTCGACAAAATATTTACCCGCAGCTTGTTTTTCATTTACTAATTCAGCAACCTTTTTTCCTTGCAAATCGTAAATATTCAATTTTATATTATGATAATTTTCTCCGTTATACATTTCAGGTACAGAATAACTTATTGTTGTGCTTGTTTCGAAAGGATTAGGTGAAATTGAGAAATCAAATTCTGAAGGAGCAAGTTTATTTCCGTTAAATCTGTATAATTTTCCGCCTCCCGCTCTTAAATTTATATCAAAAACATCCCCGCTTGACTCTGTTTCAAAAGGAACAATTTCCCAAATATTATCATTAACATTAAATACTTCGAAATTATTTAATAAATAATTAATTTTTATTTGTGCAGATACGGAATTATAATAATCTTTATTCATCAGCATAAAATAATTCTCGTTATCATTTTCATTCTCAAAAGAGCCCGCAATTAAACTGATGTTTTGCGATGCTTCCAAAATAATATCAGGGGTATTAGTTAATCGTGAAATTTGTTTTCCGTTTAAATGGTAAACATTTTTTGTTTTTAACCCGAACATAATTTGTTTTAATGAATCAATTTCTTGATTAATGCTTTGTAAAGAAGGATAAATACTATCTCTGTCCGGATTTTCAATTACGCCCCAATCACAGCAATCCCAATGAAACCAGACGATACCGTGCACACCGTATGCAAGGGAAGAATATACCAGCCATCTGTGTTCTGCCTTGCTCGGAGTTCGCCAATCCAGATGTTCTCCGTCTCCCTGTGAATCCCAAGACACGCTTGTACCGTTTGTTCCTACTGCTTGAACAATATTACAAAAAGGAATATCATATTTTAATGCCTTTTTTCGTATTCGCTCAATCTGGTTAAAATATTCTTCGTTATCATCATAATCTCCGTCTTCAAGCAAATTATAGAAATTATACCTGTCGGAACTTAATAAATCAATATTTGTTTTCTGAATAAAATTCTCGATATAATTTTCATCACCTTCAACAGGCGTATTATCACCTTCTTCATTTACGAAATAAGACCAAAGATTAACATAACATATTCGTGTCGGGTCTTTTTCTCTTATTCTTGCAACAACTTTTGCAATATTATCGAAGCCGCTAGCAAAAGGTTCATCACAAATATAATATCCTAATAAATCGGGGTCGTCTTTGTATTTATCAACCAATGTATCAAGCTCTTGCAGTAAATTTTCTGTTATATCCGGCGGTGCTTCTTCATTTTCTCCCCTTAATAAAAATTCTATGTCATCATCTTCGTTTCCGATTGACTGAATATTTACGAAATATTTGAACCCATATTGATGAATTTTTTGCAAAAGAGAATCGTCGTCATATATCCAAAGAAAATTATCAAAACCTGCATTTTTATAATCGATAAATAAAGTGTCGGCGTAAGGCGGTGTTGCAGTTGATGTGCCCGGCGGGTTATATGCACTTAACAGGAACTCTTGCATTTTTTGATGTTCATCTTTTACAACAGTATTTTTTTGAGCATATACAATATCAGTCAATAAAAATAAACCGAAAAAAAGGAGTACTTCTATTTTTTTTTTATTCATCATCATATAATATTTATTGCAAAGATTGTCATAATTTATAATTTAGCGTAATATTTTTAATCAAATAAATAAAAAATCTTGAAAATAATATTTCTCGGAACCGGAACATCGCAAGGCGTACCGATGATTGGCTGTGATTGTGAAGTTTGCACTTCCGAAAATCCGAAAGAAAAACGTTTACGAAGTTCGGTTTTAATAAATATAAACGATAAAAATATTTTAATTGATGCCGGACCCGATTTCAGACAACAAATGTTGCGAGAAAATATAAAAAAATTAGACGCAATTCTTTTAACTCATGAACATAAAGACCATATCGGCGGATTGGACGATGTGCGGGCATTCAATTACATACAAAAAAAACCGATGGATATTTATGCCGAAGAACGTGTTTGTAACAGCCTGAAATCAAGAGATTTTGCTTATGTGGAAGAACGAAAAGATTATCCCGGCATTCCGAAAATGAATTTTAACATTATTGAAAACAAAGCATTTTTTATTGATAAAATCGAAATAATTCCGATACGCGGAATGCACATGCAACTTCCGGTTTTCGGTTACAGAATTAAAAATTTTGCCTATATCACGGATATGAATTATATTAGCAGTCAAGAAAAAAAGAAGCTGAAATATCTTGATACACTTGTAATTAACGCATTAAGACGCAAAAAACACGTTTCGCATTTCAATTTGGATGAAGCTGTTGATATTATAAAAGAAGTGAAACCGAAAAAAGCATTTTTAACACACATAAGCCATAAATTAAGTTTTGAACATGAAGATATAAAAAAATTACCCCAAAATATTCAATTAGCTTATGACGGAATGACCGTAATTATCGATTAAACATTTTTATTTTACAAACTTTTAACTGCATTAATCATGAAAGGAAAA
This sequence comes from uncultured Draconibacterium sp., assembly GCA_964500765.1. Lineage (GTDB taxonomy): Bacteria > Bacteroidota > Bacteroidia > Bacteroidales > JAADGE01 > JAADGE01. The sequence goes on along the minus strand of CAZCPV010000034.1, from coordinate 7,060 downwards.
ATATTAATAGGAATTTTGATTCTCGGCGTAATTGCAGCCGGAGCATATTACGGATTCGGTTATTTAACCAAAAAACAAGAAAAAAAGATTGCAAAATTGGAGGATAAGATAAACTTCCTGAAAAAAGAAACCGTACCGATGCGATTTAAAATATTACAAAAAGATACTGCAAATATCACTTTTGCCGTTAAATTTTACGACCAAGACTCAACAGAATTTACGGCAGATACAATACGTTTAGCCGGACAGGAATTATCTTTCGATTTTGCTGTTATCCCGATAAAAAAAGATTACAGTATTGCTTTTCCCACAAAAATTTTCACCAATAAATTACCTGCAAAAAACGGCAAATCGCTTTTTGAATACTACGACGACCACGGATTTCCGCAAACAATGAGTATTAACGGAGCCGATGAAGAATACATAAATTTAATGACCGATTTATTTGCAAAAATCAAAGCCGGCGATACCGAAAAAATTAAAGGAATATACGGAAGTATGGTACAAGACATTGCAAAACTGAACGAATTTCAGGTAAATCATATTTACAAAATCGTTATTCACACAAAAGGCGGTATCGAAGTTCTCGAAGATATTTAATATTATTTTTCAAATTCAAAAATTCTGAAATTATGGGCAATTCACAAGAACTGTTACAACAAATTAATTGGTTTCTAAAACCCGTTTCCGATTTTATTTTATACCTGTTTACGACCAAAACCGGTTATATACTTATGCTTTTATTCCTTATCCTTTACTTGGCATTCACCGTATATAATGCTATGAAAATAAGGAAATTAGCACACGAAGCCGTCAGCAGAAACCTGCGACCTTCTTTTTTTGAAAGAGCATATATCTTTTTCAGTGAACTGATAAAAGCATTTATGGCAATTATTTCAAAATTGCCCGTTTTGCTCGGTGTTTTCCTTATCCTTTTCGGAATTGTCGGCTTATCAAACGCATTTACCACAATTGACGATTATGTTGCCAATCAAAAACGCATAAAAGAACTGCAAACCGTTGCAAAAAATTTGGACAAAAGTTACATTGTGGCAAAACTGAATATCGAAGACGTTGACTATGTCAATAATCTGACAAAATTAAACATCTATTATTACGATTACGAAAAAGACGATTACCTGCCTAATCCCCAACATGTTGAAATAAAAGGTCATGATATTTATTTTTTAAATTTGGTAATGAATTTTGATTATTCCGAAATTGAAACCGGCAAAAAAATAAATCTTGTAATGCCGTATATGATTTTCAGTGAAGAAGTTGCAAAAGACGACGGAATAAAATTGCAAACAACCGATTCGGTCGGGGTACCGTATATTTTTCACCGAGACGATGACGAAATTTACGGCATTGATAAAGCCGATTATTATGCCCGATTGAAAGAATTTGCAGAATTTATGTCCAATCCCGAAAAAGCTCGCAAAGAAGGGATAAAAAGTTTTTATGCCGCCGCACCGCATTTCATCAACAGAATAAAAAAAGGGCAAAACATTGTTGTTTGGGTAGAGCAAACCGGCGGTTTGGTATTAAAAAAAGAACGTTTATTTTAGTAAAAAAACAAAAGGGAAAAG
>CAZCPV010000034.1:0-5371 GCA_964500765.1 uncultured Draconibacterium sp. | reverse complement strand
CTTTCAACTTTTAACTTTTAACTTTTAACTTCCCAACTCCTCCTGCTTGCAACAACTTCAAAACGACATACAATTTTTAAAAGGCGTAGGTCCGAAACGTGCCGAACTGCTTAACAAAGAACTCAATATTTTTACGGCAAAAGATTTACTGTACCATTTCCCTTTCCGATATATCGACCGAACAAAATTTTACAAAATTGCAGAAATAAAAGACGGTTTACCGAATATTCAGGCAAAAGGTATTATTTCAAATTTTCAAACCAAAGGAAACGGCAGAAAAACATATTTAACGGCAGAATTTTCCGACGAAACCGGAACAATCGAATTAATTTGGTTTAAAGGAGCAAAATGGATTAAACAAAACTTGACATCAGGTAAAGAATACATTATTTTCGGGAAACCGGCACGCTACGGCAGAAAAATTAATGTCGCACATCCGGAAATTGACAAACCGGAAACTTTTAACAGAAAAATAAATTCCTCATTACAAGCTGTTTACCCATCAACAGAAAAACTCACAAAAACCAATTTTACATCAAAAGTTTTCCGAACAATTATACGGAATATTCTGGAAAATCTTAACGGCAAATTACCCGAAACCCTCCCTTCTTATATAACCGGAAAATACAATTTAATGTCTTTTCACGATGCAATCGTAAACATTCATTTTCCGGAAAACGGAGAAAAACTTCGCCTTGCTCTGTATCGCTTAAAATTTGAAGAACTTTTTTACATTCAACTGAATATTTTAAAACTTAAATTCGGCAGAAAACTAAAATTTAAAGGTTTTATTTTTTCCGAAGTAGGAAAATATTTCAATACTTTTTACAAAGAAAAACTGCCTTTTGAACTGACCGATGCCCAAAAACGCGTTATAAAAGAAATACGCAAAGATTTTGCTTCCGGAAAGCAAGCAAATCGGCTTTTGCAAGGTGATGTAGGCAGCGGGAAAACCCTTGTTGCCCTGATGCTTATGCTTATTGCAATCGACAACGGCTATCAGGCAAGTTTAATGGCACCTACCGAAATTTTGGCAAAACAACATTTTAAAACAATCAGCGATTTTATCGCCGGTTTGGGCTTAAAAATTGCCTTACTCACCGGCTCAACAAAGCAATCGGAACGCAAAATATTACATCAAGAATTGCAATCGGGGGAAATAAATATTCTGATAGGAACACACGCATTAATCGAAGATACCGTGATTTTTAAAAATCTCGGAATTGTTGTTATTGACGAGCAACACCGATTCGGCGTGGCACAAAGAGCAAAAATGTGGAAAAAAAATATACGACCTCCGCACATTATCGTGATGACGGCAACACCCATACCGCGAACTTTGGCGATGACTGTTTACGGCGATTTGGATATTTCGGTAATCGATGAACTTCCGCCGGGCAGAAAACCCGTAAAAACAATTCACGCCTACGACGGAAAACGACTTCGGGTTTTTAAATTTATAAAAGAACAAATTAAAGCCGGCAGGCAAATTTACATTGTGTATCCTTTGATTTACGAATCGGAAAATTTTGATTATAAAGATTTGGAAGACGGATTGGAAAGCATAAGCCGTGCATTTCCGCCGCCCGAATATGCAATAAGCGTTTTACACGGACGTATGAAACCCGAAGAAAAAGAAAAATCGATGAAACTTTTCGTAAAAGGTATTACGAATATCATGATTGCCACAACCGTAATTGAAGTAGGTGTTGACGTGCCGAACGCAAGTGTTATGGTTATCGAAAGTGCCGAACGTTTCGGACTCTCGCAACTGCATCAGTTAAGAGGTCGCGTAGGCAGAGGTGCCGACCAATCGTATTGTGTATTAATGACTTCCTACAAGCTGTCGAAAGAAGCAAAAACACGCATTAAAACTATGACAGAAACCAACGACGGCTTTAAAATTGCCGAAGTTGACATGAAACTTCGCGGACCCGGCGATACCGAAGGAACACGCCAAAGCGGTATCCCGTTTGAGCTTAAACTTTCCGATTTAAGCAAAGATTATAAAATTTTGGAAACGGCACGACACGCTGCCGATATTATTTTAACCGAAGACCCCGAACTGAAAGAAGATAAAAATCAAATTCTTGTAAAACAGCTTAAATCACTGATAATACGAAATAAAAAATGGGGGATAATCAGTTGAAAGTTTATAAAGTTGAAAGGGAAAAGGAGAAAGGGGAAAGTTGAAAGTTATTTATAGCGGCAAATAAATTTTATCTTTCAATTCATTATATTCCGAAAGAGCATCACTCATAAACGTAATACCGCCGCCGCTTTTGTAATAAAATCGATTTCCTTTCTTTTCTATAAATCGTATCATCACAAAACTGTCAAGATTATGTCCGTCAAAGAAACCGGCAACTCCGGTATAAAATTCTCTTTTATGAATTTCAACATCTTTAATAATTTTTACGGTCTTTTTTTTCGGTGATCCGCTGATTGAACCTGCCGGCAGAAGTTTACTTAAAATTGTTCCGATTTGTGCTGTATAATTTTCAGCTAATTCACCGGAAATTTTTGAACTAATCTGCAACAAATTTTTTCTGTTTGTTTTTATTTTATCAACATATCTGAAATTTTCAACTTTAACTTTTTTTGCGACCGAATTCAAATCATTCCGTATTAAATCAACAATGGTATAATGCTCCGCTGTTTCTTTTTTATCGTTTAAAATAATTTTTTCGGCATTCGGAATACCGGCATCAATCGTTCCTTTCATCGGATAGGAAAAAATTTTGCCGTCAATTATTTTTACGAAAGTTTCGGGCGAAAAAACCGTAAACTTATCTTTAACATATAATTTATAGTTCGCTTTTGCCGAATTATAAACATCTTTTAAATTAAAATTTCCCGATATTTTACTTGAAAAAGTTAAATTCAACAAATAAGTATTTCCCGCATTTATTTCATTTTTAACTTTACCGTAAGCGATTTCAAATTCCTTAAACAAAGGCGGAAATATCTTAAATTTTATTTCTTTTTCAGGATTTGAAATATCGGAATGAAAAGAAAATTTAACTTTGTCGGTATCGATTTCATGCACCGGCAAAACAAATGCTTCGGTAAAATTAAAATCAATAATAAACAAAAACGGAATACGGTTTTTCCCGAGATTGTTCATTTTTTTAACTGCCTTATGCCTGCTTAAAGTTTTGATATGCAAAGAATTATATTAATAGACAATTACGATTCGTTTACTTATAATTTGGCTCAATTGCTTGATGAAAGCAATCTTTGCTCTTTTGAAATTATAAAAAATGATGTCGTAAAAATAGATGAAATTTCCGAATTCGATAAAATATTAATTTCTCCCGGACCCGGACTTCCTGAAAATACAGCTAAACTCAAAGAAATAATTGACAGATGGCACCGGCACAAACACATACTCGGAATTTGCCTCGGGATGCAGGCAATTGCAGAATATTTCGGAGCTTCTTTATATAATTTGGAACAGGTATATCACGGCATTAAAACGAAAACAAAAATTACGGATAAACAAGAAGTTTTATTTAAAGACATACCCGAAATCATTGAAACCGGTTTATATCATTCGTGGGCAATTTATAAAAATTCCGGAAAAGAATTGAAGATTACTGCTGTTTCGGAAGACAATATCATAATGGGAATTTCACACAAAAAATACAATGTAAAAGGTGTACAATTTCATCCCGAATCGTATATGACCGAATACGGAAAACAAATAATTAAAAATTGGCTTTCAGATAACCCATAATTCATAACTCATAATTCATAATTAAATATCCGCCCGCTTGTTTGCAAACCTGAAATTAAAAAATCGGTACAAGCAAAAAAAGAAAAATATTGACAGCCGGAAAAAATTTCAAAACCCGACCGAAAAAAAATATATAGAATTTGACCAGGTAAAAGCCCGCAATTTTCATTTTAAGAACACACTTTGCGACAAATACGCAAAAGAATTGATTAACAGACACATATAAACTGTCAAAAACTTGTTAATTTCCTGTTTATAAAATGTCAATAAGTAAATTTTAAAAAAGTAAGACCGGCATATTGTTTAGAATTTAAAAATGTCTATTTTAGCATTTTATTAGAATTTTATATCACAAAATAAAAATATTCCTATGAAATTTATTGTTTCCAGCACAGAATTATTATCGCATTTACAAAGAGTAAGCAAAGCAATCAGCGGAAAATCAACCATCCCTATTCTCGACAGTTTTTTATTTGATTTAAAAGATAAGGAATTAACCATAACGGCTTCTGATTTAGAATCGACATTAGTTACAAAGATTGCCCTTGAAAATACCGACGGAGAAGGCAAAATTGCTTTGGAAGCAAAACGACTTTTAGATATTTTAAAAGAATTTCCGGAACAACCGTTAACATTTGAAATTGATTCCGAAAGTTTATCAACAACGATTCTGTCCGAAAACGGAAAATTCAGTGTAGTCGGCTCACCGGCAGAAGAATACCCCAAATATCCCGAATTATCGGAAGATTCAAAAATATCCGTCAATGTTTCGGCGGAACTGCTCGACAGCGGAATAAGCAAAACGGTTTTTGCCACCGCCAACGATGAATTACGACCGGTGATGAACGGTATTTTCTTTTCGTTAACCAAAGACAACCTGACTTTTGTTGCTTCCGACTCACATAAATTGGTTCGCTACAAACGAGCCGACGGAAAAGCCGACAACGAAGCATCTTTCATTCTGCCTAAAAAACCGGCAAATCTGTTAAAAGGGCTTTTAGCTTCGGAAGAAAATGAAGTTTCTGTTTCGTTTGACAATAAAAATGCCGTATTTTCTTTCGGTGAATTCAAACTGATATGCCGCCTTACCGAAGGTAAATATCCCAATTACGAATCGGTTATTCCCACCGAAAATCCGAATAAATTAATAATAAACAGAAACGACTTATACAATACCGTAAAACGTGTTTCCGTATTTTCAAACCAAGCAAGCAACCTTATAAAATTGCATCTTACGGCTAATGAACTGACGGTTTCGGCACAAGATATCGATTTTTCTATTTCGGCACACGAGCGTTTAACATGTCAATATCAGGGCGATGTAATGGAAATCGGATTTAAATCGGTTTTCTTACTGGAAATATTGGCAAATATCGGTTCCGAAGAGGTTGTTTTTGAAATGTCCGACCCTTCAAAAGCCGGCATTATGTTGCCGTTTGAATCGGATTCGGAAAATGAAGATGTTTTGATGCTTTTAATGCCGATGATGATTAACGGATAAGAATCTTAAAAGAACAATTTTTCAAAGCCGTATGCCTGCAGCATACGGCTTTGAAAATTAACTCGATATTATGAAAATACATCTTCAATTGCTTTATCAATTTCTCTCATATTAAACGGTTTTTGAAAATA
>CAZCPV010000033.1:0-17731 GCA_964500765.1 uncultured Draconibacterium sp. | reverse complement strand
ACTTATATATATATGTTTTTTTTACACAGATTCTAACAGAAAAACACAATAATTTTTATCTTTAATATTCAAAATACAAATCGTCTGTTTTTAATTTTAAATATTTATTTACGGCAAATTTACCGGAAATTACCGTAATTAAAATTCCGAATACAAAAAGAAAAATATCAACTTCCAAAATACCTTCAAGCGTAATAATATCGGCAAAATTTTCTTTTAACAACAGAACAAGCGATGTAATTATCAGGGAAGAAACAGCGGCACTGATAAGTCCGGAAAAAATATTTTTTATCATAAACGGTTTGCGGATGAATTTTTTTGTGGCTCCGACCAACTGTGCGGTACGAATCAACAATCGCTTTGAAAAAATTGAAAGTCGAACGGTGTTGTTTATTAAGCTGACGGTTATCATTAAAAAAAACACGGAAATAATTAAGCCGACAATTGTCATTTTTTTAATATTTTTATTAATAAAAGCGACCAGCGATTTTTGATAGTAAATGTCTTTAATAAATTTAAAATGTTTCAATTCTTTTTTTATGCTGTTTATGCTGTCTTCGGAAGTATATTCCGGCTTTATTTTTACTTCAATAGAATTAGGTAAAGAATTATATCCGAGTACTTTGGTAAAATCTTTTCCGAGTTCTTCTTTCATTTCCAAAGCGGCTTGTTCTTTTGAAACAAATTCTGCGGAAATACTGTAATCGGCAACATCCAAGGCATTTTCCAATCGACTGATTTCCGACGGCTTAGTGTTGTTCTGAATAAAAACCGTAAACCCGATATTTTTTTTCGCATAGTCGGATAATTTTTTTGCATTAAAAAGCATTAAAGCAATAAATCCGAGCATAATAAGTACCATCGTAATACTTACGACAGATAAAAAATACGCACCGCGAACGCGCCAAACCGAATTTTTTTGTTGGTTAGGAATCATAAGATAAATTTTTGTAAAAATAGGAAATATATTTGACTTTCATTTTCGCAAATTAAAAATACATAAAAAATTTGTACTATTGCAAAAATTTTTAACGAAAAAAGATGTATCAAAAACAACGATTTTTTGCGAATATACCGCCTGCCGTAAAAATTATATTGCTTATAAATATTGCAATGTTTTTATTAAGCCAATTGGTTGCCGTAACAAATTATATTGATTTAAATAAAATTTTAGGGTTATATTTTTTTAAATCCGACCTTTTTCGACCTTATCAAATTGTAACACATATGTTTATGCACGGCGGTTTTATGCACATATTATTCAATATGTATGCTCTTTGGCTGTTCGGACAAGTAATCGAACGTGTATGGGGAACCAAGCGTTTTTTTATTTATTATTTTATTACCGGTTTCGGGGCAGTTATTTTACACAGTTTTGTTGAATATTTGCGTTATTTGAATATAAGTGCCGGCATGTCTCCGGAAGCAATTAATTTAGTTTATTCGCAGGGAGCTGAAATTTTGGCATCGTCAAAAAATTATGTTGCGGCAGATTTAGGACAACTTAATTTATTATATCATATTCCTACGGTAGGAGCTTCCGGGGCAATTTTCGGATTATTACTTGCTTTCGGAATGTTATTTCCGAATACGGAATTATATTTAATGTTTATCCCTATTCCCGTAAAAGCAAAATATTTTGTAATCGGATACGGTGTTTTGGAACTCGGAATGGGATTAAATAATGCAACAAGTGACAATGTGGCACATTTTGCCCATTTGGGCGGAATGTTGTTTGGGTTTATATTGATTAAAATTTGGCAGAAAAAGAAAAATTCCGGAAACGGATTTTATAATCAATATTAAATTTTAAAAATGAACAATATACAACATAATTTAAAAGAGCTGTTTAAGCAAGGTTCAATGTTAACAAAACTACTGTTTATCAACATCGGAGTTTTTGTTGCAGTGTACATTGTTGCTGTTTTTTTTCCGAAAATAATTGAATTTATCAGTGTCCCCGGTGATTTCCACATGCTATTTTTCAGACCTTGGACTTTAATAACTTATATGTTTGTTCATGAAGGATTTTGGCATCTTTTAATGAATATGCTTTGGTTGTGGTGGTTCGGAAAATTGTTTTTATTGTATTTTAACGACAAACAAATGGCAGCGGTTTATTTGTTGGGCGGTTTTACGGGAGCATTTTTTCACCTTGCCGTGAATTATCTTCTGCCGACAGGACAACAAGCCATGATTCTCGGAGCATCGGCTGCGGTAATGTCTGTCGTTTTTGCTGTTGTCGCTTATAATCCGGATTATGTTATTAATTTAATGTTTATCGGTCCCGTAAAAATCAAATATATCGGTTTGGCAGCTTTGATCTTAGACCTTTTCGGTTTGCTCGGAAATTTAAAAGGCGGCATTGTTGCCTCCGACGGCGTTGCACATATTGCCCACCTCGGCGGTTCGGCTTTCGGCTTATGGTTTGGTTTCAGCATGAGAAAAGGAAAAGATATTACTCGTTCGTTTAACAATTTTTTGAATAATGCAGTATCTTTATTTTCTTCTGAAACCGGAAACCGAAAAAAAATGAAAATTTCAAAAAAAGACAAATTTTCAAAAACGAAATCCGATTGGGATTATAATACGGAAAAGAACCAAAATCAAAAAGAGATTGATCGTATTTTAGATAAAATTTCAAAAAACGGATACGACAGTTTGAGTAAAAAGGAAAAAGATTTTTTATTTAAACAGAAGAAAAATTAAACAGCTTTCTGCAAGAATTTCTCAAACTTAGCATTACAGAAATGCTGTTATTAAACAAAAAAAGAGACTTTTTAGGGTCTCTTTTTTTGTTTTCAACTATTTCCGGTTATTCTCCGTCCGGGATTCGTCCCGGTGTCCAGGGAGCACCTGCGGCATCCATTTCTTTTTCAATTTCCGGAATAGTTTCGGTTGCAATTTTTTTCATTTCCGTAATAATTGCCGGCAATTCATCTTTAACGATATTCAGTTGGTCTTTCTCCGTTTTTGTTACCGGTGCCGTCGATTCTATATGTGTCCACGCTAAGTCTTCCAATCTGATACTAATCGGTAATTTATGCGGAGGAATTTCCTCGTAACTTGCTTTAGGTGATACACCTTCGAGTTTAAAAATCAAATTATTAAGCGATTTCTCCGTTTTTTGTATTTTAGTCATCAGTTCAACGGTTGCTCCGGAAGTTTTTAATGCAGTTTGTTTTAATAAAAGAACTTTCTTTTTTAAATTTTCTGCATAATTTTCCGTTGCATACATTTTTTTAACCGTATTATTCAAATCTTTGTAATATGCAACTAAAGCTTTTTCATCGCTTTCGGGCAATGTTGTGTTTTTCAAACGTTTAACCTTGAAAGAAACCGGCTCGGTTAAGTTTTTATAAATCCCTTTATCGTATAAACCCAAAGACACCTTATAAGTTCCGGGAAGCACCGGCATTCCGAAATTATTCTTTTTTAAAGGATTAAATTTCTTTAAATCTTGATTAACGGGAAAAGGATTATCGTATGCCAAATTCCAAGCAATCCGGTTTATTCCTTTTGAAGGTGCCGCTGTCAGTTTTTTAATAACGCTGCCTTCGCTGTCCGTTATCGTAAACAATAAATAGGACGGTTCTTCCTTTTTCTCGTCGTCCAATTGTTTCCATGTTGGTTGCGGAATTTTTTCGCCTTTTTTAAATAACTCTTTTTCCTTTTTTCGACGAGCTTGCGTTGTTGACATCGGAGCTTCTTTCAAATAATAAGTAAAAATTGCACCGTAAGGCGGATTTTTTGCGAAATAGTCGGTTTCGCCCTGCCCGTATTTTGCTCCTGTTTTAATATACTGTAACGCATCTTTTATCGGGAATATAAATGCCGATTTTTCTTTTATAAACGATTTGTTTATGGTTCGTAAAGGGCTGTAATCGTCAAGAATATAAAATCCGCGACCGAAGGTTGCCAAAACAATATCATTTTCGCGTTTTTGAATTGCAATATCTCTTACGGCAACATCCGGCATTCCGGATTTTATTTGTATCCAATTTTTTCCGGCATCAACCGAAAAGAAAAAACCGAATTCGGTTCCGGCAAATAATAAATTATTGTTTTTAAAATCTTGCGATACCGTATGAACCGTACCGTTTTCGGGCAAATTATTACTTATTGAAACCCACGATTTTCCTTTATCGGAACTTTTAAAAAGGTAGGGTTTAAAATCGTCTCTTTTTCGGTTATCAAAACTTGCATACACCACATTTTCGTCAAATCTGTCGGCAAAAATATCACTGACATAGGTGTTTTCCGGAACACCTGGAAATTTTACCGTTTTTCGCCAATTTTTTCCGCCGTCTTCACTGACTTGAATAAGTCCGTCGTCGGTTCCTACATAAAGCAAACCTTCTTTTACCGGCGATTCGTCCAAAGAAACAATTGTTCCGTAAAGAGAGGTAGAGACATCTTTTTTTACGGCATCGGCACTCCAATATTTGCCCATCACTTTCCATGTATTTCGGTCGATTTGAGCCGTTAAATCCGGGCTGATTGTTTCCCAGGAATTTCCTTGGTCGTCGCTTTTAAAAACTTTATTTGCAGCAAGATACAATCTTTTATGATTATGCGGACTGATAATAACCGGAGCATTCCAATTCCAACGGTAGGTTAATTCATCTTTTCCGGGAGCCGGTTTAATATTTAAGCGTTGTCCGCTTTTTTTATCAAATCGATAAAGATTTCCGTATTGATATTCGGAATAAATTATATTCGGATTTTCCGGGTCAACGGCACCCCAAAAACCGTCGCCGCCTACGGTAACCGTCCAGTCGCATTTGGAAACACCTGCACCGCAAATCGAACGAGAAGGTCCGCCGTAACTGTTGTTGTCTTGCGTTCCGCCGTACACATTATAGAAGGGCTCTGCATTATCCAAATATACGCGATAAAATTGTGTAACGGGGAGATTTGAAATGTGCCTAAACGTTTTTCCGGCATCATACGAAACATATACACCGCCGTCGCCGCCGATTAAAAAATGTCGCGGATTTTTCGGGTCAATCCAAAAAGCATGATCATCGACATGGCGTTTATTAAGTCCGAGCGTTTTCCATGTTTTTCCGCCGTCTTCGGTATATTTTGAAACTGTTTCTACGGAATACACTTTGTTAACATTTTGCGGGTCGCACCAAATTTCATTATCGTATTGCCCGCTGCTTGTGTGGTCGCTCATTTTTGTCCACGATTCGCCTTTGTCCGTCGAGCGGAAAAAACCGCCTTTTCCTTCGGCAGCTTCCACAATGATATACACAACATTCGGGTCAACCGGAGAAACGGCAATACCTGTTCCGCCCATATCAACGGAAGGAAGGCCTTTCATAATTTTACGCCAAGTTTTACCGCCGTCTTCCGATTTATAAATTTTGGTTTCGGGTCCGCCGCCTATTTTTGTATAAACATGTCGTCTTCGTTGTTCGGAAGAAGCGTATAAAATATCGGGATTTGAAGGGTCGCGAACAATATTGTTTACGCCAGTATTTTCGCTGATATCAATAACTTTTTTCCAGCTTTTGCCGCCGTTTTTTGTTCTGTAAAGACCTCTGTCTCCGCCGGGTCCCCATACGGAACCTTCGGCAGCAACTAATACGATATTTGAATTTCGCGGATCGATATTTATTGCCCCTATTTGGCGAGAATCTTTTAAACCCATATTTTTCCAGCTTTTGCCGCCGTCAAGAGTTTTGTAAACACCGTTTCCGTAGCCGAGTGCCCGTTGGTGATTGTGTTCTCCGGTTCCTGCCCACACCACATTGTGATTATTCGGATCCATTGTTACACAACCGACGGAATATGCTCCGTAATTGTCGAAAACCGGCTTAAAACTGATACCGTTGTTTTCGGTTTTCCAAATATGACCGCATGCGGCAGCCACATAATATTCGGAAGTATTGTTCGGATTTACGGCAAAATCGGCAATTCTGCCGGAAGTAAAAGCCGGTCCGATACTTCGAAATTTCAGTCCTCCGATAACGGAAGACAAGCCGTCTTCTTTTTTGTCTGTCTTTTTATCTTTTTTTTGCGAAAATGCAATTAAAGAAAATCCGGACAAAAACAAAATCAGAAATAATAATTTAACTTGTTTTTGCATTTTTTTGAATTTTATGTGAAAAAATAATTTGAAAATTTTTTACTGAAATGATTATACAATATTAATAAAAAAATGAAACTTTTTGCCGGTTATTCAATATTGATAAATTGACGTTCGTCGTTCGATACCTGTTTTTATCCGAAACACATTTTATCTTTCGGAGAAAAAAATATTTGACCGCTGTATCAAAACAAGTATTTTTATTGAAAGGAAATTGCGTTAACTTTTTTGTTTGGTGCTTGTAATAAACTATATTACAGCTATTTATCTGTTTTTTCTTTTTGTAATTATTTTTTGTGAAACAGAAGGATTTTTTGTGAAATTTTCATTTTTTGTGAAAATAATTAAAAATAATATCTGCTTTTTGTTTTCCGACACATTTTTCAAGAATTTTTATTTTTGCTTTCGAAATTTCTTTTACGGATTTAAAACATGAAAATAATTGTTCGATTGTTTTTTTTCCGATACCGGAAATATTTTCTAATTCGGATTTTATAAAATTTTTTGAACGTTTATTACGATGAAAAGTTATTCCGAAACGATGTGCTTCGTTTCTTGCCTGTTGAATAATTTTTAAGGTTTCTGAATTTTTGTTTAAATACAGCGGAATATTATCTTCGGGAAAAAAAATTTCTTCGAGTCGTTTTGCAATACCGATAATTTTAATTTTTCCGAAGAGGTTCAGTTTTTTCAAACTTTTTACCGCCGACGACAACTGCCCTTTGCCGCCGTCGATGATAATAAGTTGCGGCAGAGATTTTTTTTCATCGAGCAATCGTTTGTATCTTCGGAAAATAATTTCTTCCATTGAGGCAAAATCGTTCGCACCTTCAACCGTTTTGATATTAAATTTACGATATTCTTTTTTTGCCGGTTTTCCGTTTTTAAATACGACACAAGAGGCAACCGGAAACGCTCCCTGAATATTTGAATTGTCGAAACATTCGATATGAACGGGGAGTTCCGACATTTGCAGGTCTTTTTTCATTGTATTTAAAATACGATTTTTGTGCCTGTCGGAATCGACCAGAGTTCGTTGTTTTATTTTATCGAGTCGATAATATTTTGCATTTCGCTGCGAAAGGTCTATAAGTTTTTTCTTATCCCCTATTTTCGGAATTGTTATTTTTATGTCAAAAAAACGATAATCTGTTTCAAAGGGCAAAAGAATTTCTTTTATTTCATCAAAGCCGGCTTGTTGATTCTTAATAATTTCAGGTATTGCGTATTGCAAAATTTCTTTATCCGATTCGTTGAGTTTTTTCTTTATTTCCCGTGTGTGTACATTTATTAAAGCCCCGTCTGCCACTTTCATATAATTAACATAGGCAAAATCGTTGTCGGATAAAATTGAAAAAACATCGTAATTGCCGGAATTTGCGGAAATTATTGTTGATTTTCCGTGATAATCGTCAAGAATTTGCAATTTTTCTTTTATTTCTTGTGCTTTTTCAAATTCAAGTTTTTCGGCATGTTCCGACATTAATTTTTTTAAATAATTTTTTACGGAAGAAAAATTACCTTTCAGTATATTATGAATTTGATTAATTTGCTCGTTATAATCTTCTTCTGTTTGTTTTCCGATACACGGAGCTTTGCAGTTTCCGATATGAAATTCGAGACAAACTTTGAACTTTCCGGAATTTATATTTTCGGGAATCAGTTTATAATTGCAGGTTCGTATTTGGAACAAGGATTTAAAGAGTCGCAAAAGAACACGTACCAAGCGAACGGATGTGTAAGGTCCGTAATATTTTGAGCCGTCTTTAACAAGATTTCGGGTTTGAAAAACACGAGGAAAGGGTTCGTTTTTTATACAAATCCAAGGATATGTTTTATCGTCTTTTAAAAGGACATTGTATCGCGGTTGGTATTTTTTTATCAAATTATTTTCGAGAAGAAGTGCGTCGGTTTCGGTTTCTACGACAATATGTTCAAATTTTACCGTGTGTTTAACAAGAATTTTTGTTTTTACGGTATCGCCGGTTTCGGAAAAATAAGAAGAAACTCTGGTTTTTAAATTTTTGGCTTTTCCGACATAGATAACAATATTGTTTTTATTATAAAAAAGATATACTCCGGCTTGTTTCGGAAGTTTGAGAGCTTCTTTTTTTAATTTTTTTATTTTGTTTTCCTGCATTGTATATAAAATGTTCCACGTGGAACAATTTTTTAACTTTTTGATATATTGAGCTTTAAAAACAGTTTATTAAAGTGTTTTTGGTGTTTATCTTCCGAAATATATGAGCAGGGCACTGATATCTGCCGGAGACACACCCGGAATACGAGATGCCTGTCCTATATTTTCGGGTTTTATTTTATTTAATTTTTGTGTTGCTTCGGTTGAGAGCGATTGTAATTTAGAAAAATTAAAATTTTTAGGAATTTTTAAATTTTCCAATCTTTTTAATTTGTCTGCCGTTTGTTTTTCCCTGTCGATGTAACTTTGATATTTTATTTGTATTTCGGCAGAATTTAAAATTTCGTTTTTTATTTTTTTAATTGTTTTTACATAATCGGAAAGTTTTTCCGACAAGGGAATTAAATCCGATATTTTTATCTGCGGACGCAGGAGTATTTTTTCTAAACGTTCTTTTTGTCTTATCGGGGATTGATTTTTTTCTTTTAAAAACGGATTAATTTTCTCGGGGCTTATATTTGTTTTTTTCAATAAAGATTTTATTTCTTCAACCGATTTCTTTTTATACAAAAACAGATTGTAACGTTCTTCGGAAGCCAAACCGATTTTATACGATTTTTCCGTTAAGCGAAAGTCGGCATTATCTTGTCTTAAAAGAATACGATATTCGGCACGGGAGGTAAACATTCGATAGGGCTCGTCAACGCCTTTGTTTATTAAATCATCGATAAGAACTCCTATATATGCCTCATCCCTTTTCAAAATAAAGGGTTCTTTTTTGTTGATTTTAAGGTGTGCATTTATCCCGGCAATTAAACCCTGTGCGGCGGCTTCTTCATATCCTGTTGTTCCGTTTATTTGCCCGGCAAAGAACAAATTGTTAATAACTTTTGATTCAAGGTTAAGGGACAAAAAAGTGGGGTCAAAATAGTCATATTCAATTGCATAGCCGGGGCGAAATATTTCCAAGTCTTCAAAGCCCGTTATTTTTCTTAATGCTTTATATTGAACATCAAGCGGCAGAGAAGAAGAAAATCCGTTAAGGTAATATTCTTCGGTACTTTCGCCTTCGGGTTCAAGAAACAGCATGTGAGAATCTTTTTCGGAAAAAGTTACCAATTTATCTTCGATACTCGGGCAATAACGGGGACCTGTGCCTTCGATAGTTCCGTTAAATAAAGGAGAAAATTGAAATCCTGTTTTCAGGGTGTCGTGTGTTTCTTTGTTTGTATAAACGATATAGCAATTTCGTTGTTTGAGTTTTGTTTTAACTTCCGGCAAATAGGTAAACATTGATTGATATTCGTCTCCTTTTTGTTCTGTGAGTTTATCGAAATGAATTGTTCTGCCGTCGAGGCGTGCCGGGGTACCGGTTTTCATTCTTAATACGGGTATTCCGAATGTTTTGATTTGGTCGGATAAGCCAAAAGAAGGGGCATCGGAATCTCTTCCGCCGGGAATTTGTGTTTTTCCGACGTGCATTAAACCGTTAAGAAAAGTTCCGTTTGTAAGAATTACGGCATCGGCATAAAAAGTTACTCCGAGTTTGGTTTTAACACCTTTTACTTGTTTGTTTTCTATAATAAGCTCTGTTACAGTGTCTTGCCAGAAATACAAATTTTTTGTGTTCTCTAATTTTTCTCGCCAAACGGCAGAAAATTTTAACCTGTCGGATTGTGCCCGGGGACTCCACATTGCCGGACCTTTAGAAACATTCAGCATTCTGAATTGGATTGCTGTTTCATCCGTAACGATTCCCGTATATCCGCCGAGAGCGTCTATCTCTCTGACTATCTGACCTTTTGCAATCCCTCCTATTGCCGGATTACAGGACATTTTTGCAATTGCGGTCATATCCATGGTTATAAGAAGGGTTTTTGAGCCCATATTTGCGGCGGCGGCAGCGGCTTCGCTTCCGGCATGACCGGCACCTACCACTATTATATTGTATGTTTTGTTCATTGGTATTTAAAATTTTTTCAGACTGCCTGCCGGCTGTTTATTTTTTGTGTTTTTTCTTTGAGACAGCCTGCCGGCTGTCTCTACATGTTTATTCTTTGCGTTTTGAGACAGCCCGCCGGCTGTCTCTACGGATTTAAATATTTATTTTCTTTTTCTGTCATTTCGCTTTGTTCTTCTTCGGTTTTGTCGTTATAACCGATTAAATGTAAAATTCCGTGAATCATTACACGTTGTAATTCTTCTTCGAAAGTAACATTAAAACTTTTTGCATTTTCTTTTATTCTGTCAATGCTAATAAATATATCTCCGGAAATAATATTATTTTCGGTATAATCGAATGTAATAACATCGGTAAAGTAATCGTGTTGTAAATAGTCTTTGTTCATTTTCAATAAATAGTCATCGGAACAAAAAACAAAAGACAATTCACCTTCTTCCTTTTTTTCTTCGAAAATCATTCGATTAATTTTATCGAATATTTTTTTGTCAAAAGAAAAACTTTTTATGTTTTCAAAGAAATAATTTTTTGCCATCATTTTTCATTTAAAATGTTCCACGTGGAACATATGCCGGAATGCCGGTATTTCCGGGCATTTCAGAAAACTTTATCAAACGGTTATTTATTTGTTAATTTGTTTTGAATATTTTTCATATAAATTTTTATAAAAATTATTCAATTGGATATTCTTTTTGTATAAACTTTCGTCGAATTCTATTACGTTTTTGTTCTTCATAAAAACATCTTTCGGAGATTTATATATTTTCTCGTCGGGTTGTTCGGATTCTCTTTTTTTATCAAATTTACGTTTATTTTCGGCTTTTTCGGCTTCGAGCAAACGTGTTTCGATTTTTTTCTGACGTTCCAAAAGTTGCGGTGTAATTTTTCTGTTGATTATTTGTTTTTTGTTTTCATCGTTCATTTTGTTTATTTCATTGAGGAGCTTTTGGGTTTCACCGTTCAGGGAAAATCCGGATTGCATTTCTTTAAGCATTTGTTTGAAAATTTCTTGTTGTGCCAACATTTTTGCCAATTGCTTATTTTGTGCATTTTTATTAAACTGCCCATTGCCTTCTTTCATTTGTTTCAACATTTGCTCCATTTGTTGTTTTAAAGATTCTTGTAAACCTTTTAAATCCTGCATGGCTTTTTGTTTTCCGTTTTTCGGATTTTTTGAACCCTTGCCGGAACCGCCGGATTGTTGAGAATTTTTCAGTTGATTTAATATTTCGGAAAGTAAGAGAGCCAAATTATTGGCAGAAGTCATAACTTTGTTTTGATTTATTGATGCCCGAGAGATTTTTCTGTTTTCCAGTCTTGTTTTTATTTCTTCTAAATTCTTTGAAATATTGTATAATTCGCCGGTTACCGTTCTGTTAATTTGCGGAATGCGATATGCCAATGCTTTCAGTGAATCGTTTATAATTTGAAAATCTTCTTTCATATTTGATTGTTCATCGAACAATTTCATCACTTTCGGGTCATAATTTCGAATTGTCTTAAAATTATTGATAAGGTCTTCTTGCTTGAAAGAAAAATTTATCAGGTTTTCAAGAATTCTTTTCAATGCTTCTATATCTTCGCCTTTTTGTTGCATCGAATTTGCCTGCATCATTGAGTTCATTGAGTCAGCCATTTTTTGCATATTTTGTGAGTTTTTATTTTGCGAATCCGATGCTTTATTTTTTCTTCCTTTAGAGATATTTTCCTCCGATTTTTGAAATTCGTTCTTTATTTCTTGTTTTTCTTTTTCATAGTCGCTGAGTTTCATTTTGTGTTTTAGTTCTTCGTTTATTTTTTCAGCATCTTCATATTCTTTCATTGCATCCTTAAATTTGTCGGATAATTCTTTTTGTTTTTTTAAAATATCTTCTTTTGAGAGCGATTTTTCTTTTGTCTGTTTTGACAGTTGTTTTTGTTCTTTTGAAAGTTTATTTAGTTCGTTTATTGTTTTATTAATTTTTTGTTCGGCTTGTTCTCTTTTTAAAAGCTCTTTTGTTCGGTCAAGACGTTCGGCCATTTCTTTATATGAAAACTCATTTTCTTTCATCAGTTTTTCCATCATTTTTTGGTTGAACTTTTTTTGCAATTCTTCGAGTTGTTTCATTAATTTTTTAAGTTCGGGAGACATAATTTCGTCCAAAAGTTTTTGAATTTCTTTTTGTTTTTTCAACAGTTCTTGATTTTGTTTGTTAAACAAATCGGAGATTTTATTTTTTTGTTTGTTTTCTTGTGCTAATTCATCGGTTAATTTTTTCAGCAAGTTTTGTTTGTTTAAAATACTTTGAAGCATTTGTTTATTTTCCCACTCCGAAACATTTCCGTTCAGGTTTTTTTCTCGCAGATTTTGTAAATCTTTTCTTATTTCGTCAGCCAAACTTAAACTTTTATCCAGTTTTGAATTGATGTTTTCGCTTGCTTCGTTTTCCAAACTGTCTATTTGTTTTTTTGTCGGAATATTAAAAGTAAAGATTTGTGTTCTTGCTTTTTTGCTTCCGGAAACGGCATCATTGTCCCAAACTTCAAAAAAATATTGTATTTTTTGGTTTTCGGAAGGTTTCAGATTATTGAAATTAAAGGCATAATAAAATGTTTGTTTCAAATCTGCATGAGAAAAATTCAAATTATTTGTAGTAAACTTTTTATCGGATTCAGTTTTTTCATTTTTGTTAAGCACGCGAAATTTGAAAAAGAGTTTTTTTATTCCGTAATCATCATTTATTAAGCCCTTAAAATATGAAATAAAAAAATCGGCGGTATCTTTAACTTGTTCGACTTGAATTGTCGGATATAAATCGGGAATTACCGTAACGGAAAAATGCAACAAACTGTCGTCGGAAAAATATTGATTTTTTGTTGCGATATAATATTCCGTATTTTTAAAAAACCGTTTGGTAAAGCTGAAAGTATTTCTCTTTCTCGGAATTTTTATTTTTTTATTTTTTTGAAAAAACAGGATTGAATCGGTATTTTCGGTCGAAAAATTCCAATTTACATAGGTGCCGAAAGGAACAACAATATTATTTATATTTTTTAGAACAGTATCTTTTTCGCCGGTATATTTCGGTGGTTTTATTTTTAATAAAATTTGAGAAATTAAGGGTGTCGGCAAAATGTTCAGGGCATATTTTCGAGATTGCAGATTATCTGCCGAGAACCAAAATTCCAAGGAATTGTATATGTTTTTAAATTCGTAAACGAATGTTGTTTTTGAATTTTTCTCGTTTGTCATAAAAAAATTACTGCCTCCGTAATTTATAAATACTTCGTCGGGCAGATATTTACCGGTTATTTTAAGTTTTATTTTTACGTTTTCGCCTTTTTTATAATTCAAGTTTTTATTTAATAATTGAAAAGAAAAGGGCGGCGGAGCTTTAAATTCTTCTTTATAATTAATAATGTGTTTTGTGCTTTCTTTGAAAACAGTCGGAGAAATAAGAAATGCCGAAACAAAAACAATAATTACGGGAACGGCATATTTCAAATATTTTTTCAGTTTTTTGTAACTTACGGCGGCAGAAAAGGGTATTAATTTTATTTGTTCGGATTTTTGTGTTACCGAAGCTTCTGCTAAAGGGTTTTCATTTTTTACATTTAAATCGTGCAGTTCGAGAATATTCAGCAACTTGTCTTCCACTTCCGAAAAATATTTTGATATAATTTCCGATGCCTGCCGATAGTTAATTCGTTTTCCGATTTTAAACAATTTTAAAAAAGGAATAAAAATATAGGCAAAAAACAGTGTGATAAAAAATGCGGCGAAAGAAAATAAAATAATTGTTCTTCCCGTAACTGAAAAACGGAGATAAAATTCGGAATAAGAAATCAGTAAAAAGGCAAGCGTAAAAAGCGTAATAAAAATTATTATGCCTCGCAGTATTTTTATTTTATAGTATTTTTTTATAAAGATATCTAATTTTGATATCAGATTTTGATACGCATTCATTTTTTACGATTTTAACCACTTTTGCGGATTTAATTTTTTATTTTGATACCAAATTTGAAAATTAAGCATTCTTGCATCGGGTTTACCAACGGGTTCACCTGTTTTTACTTTCTGTCCTTTTTTCACATATACATCCGACAGATTTGAATAAACGGAATAATATTGTCCGTGTTTTATGATAACGGCTTTATTTGCTCCGGGAATTTTTAATACCTGAACAACTTTGCCCTTAAAAACAGCTTTTGCTTTTTCATTTTGTTCGGTTGCAATATCGATACCGTCGTTATTTATTTGAACGTTTTTTAATACGGCATGCGTATGTTTTCCGAAAGAAGAAGCAATAATTCCTTCGGCAGGGAACGGTAATTTTCCTTTGTTTTTTTCAAAGTTTAGGGAAAGTTTTGTTTTTGTTTTTGATAATCCTGAAGATACGTTTTTTATTGATTTACGCAGTACCGCCGTAATTTTTTCTTTTTTCCTTATTTCTTCGAGAAGTTGTTGCTTTTTGTTTTGCAGTTTTTTAAGAATTTTGTCTAAAACAATTTTAGAACTGTTTAATCTCAGCAATTCGTCAGTTTGTTTTTCTTTGAGTTCTAATTTTTCACTTTTTTGAAGAAACAGATTATCGTTTAAAAAATAAAGACTGTCGGATTTTTGTTTCAAATCGTTTGTTGTTTGTTCCAAATATTCGGTTAGATATTGGAGATAAACAAATCGCCTGTATGCCTGATTGAATGATTTTGCCGAAAAAATGTATATTGTTTTATCTCGTGTTTTCCGAGTTTTATAGGCATAAAAAATCAATTCTTCGTATTCTTTTTTTAAACTTTTTATGGTTTCTTCGAGCTTGTTTCTTTTTTTTGTATTTTCCGAAATAAGAATATCCAAACTGTCAATTTCCGATTTTATATTTTTTAATAAGGTTTCCTGTAATTTTATCTGCTTAGTTAATACCTGATATTTTAAATACGTTGTTTCCGATTTTTTGTTTAGTGAAGACAACAAATTACGGGCTTTTTGCAATTCTTTTTGTGCTTTTTGCAATTTTCCGGATTGTGCATCGGCAGCAAAAAAAGATGCAAACAGAAAAATGACAGTAAAACCGTATGTCAAATATTTTTTAATCAAAATTTACTTTTTTGTAGTTTTTAGGAATTACGAATTTAGCTTTAATTGTATTGTTTGTTTTTATATTTTTATAGTTTATAATTATTTGTCCCTTTGAATTTTTATTTTTTGTATCAATCGTTATTTCAAGAGGAAATTTTTGGGTATTTATTTCCGTGAATTTATCGTAATTTACGAAAATTGATTTTGACAAATCTTTTGAAAACAGTTTGTTTTGTTTCAGCAAAAAATTATTACTTATAAATAAAGTGTGTACAAAAATTTGTTGGTTTATTTTATTTTGTATTTCGAAATTAAAACCGTTTTCTGTTTTGTTAAATTTATAATCGGATAATTTTTTATTCGAAAAAGTAACTATTTTATCCGAAAACAGTGCTTCCGCTGTTTTATAATCTATTTTTATACCGAATTTTTTCTTAAAATAGGTATAATTTTCGCTGAAATATTGCTTTTTAAGTTTGTCAATATAATTTATTTTTTCCGGAGTCAGTAATATTCGTGCAACTTCTATCCCGAGAAAAGGGCGGAGAGTAATCCAAATAAAAGAATCTTTTTTAATTTTTAAAATGCCTTTTAGGGGAAATTGATTTTTGTCGTCTTTGTAATTTCCGGAAAATGTTGCCGAAAAAGTATTGTAATTTAAGGTATTCAGGTTTACTTTTTCGCTTATTTTGTTAATTTTCTTTTCGTTTTTGTTTTCATTATTTTTTATGCTTTTTTTAAACAAATTACAGCCGGATAATGAAATTATTATCAAAAAAGAAATAAGATATTTTATATATTTATTTAAGAATATCATTTATTGTTAAATTACTGAAGTTGTTAATTTTAAAATTCAAATTTTTTGTGTTGTTTCCGTTTTCTTTCGCTTTTTTCCAATATATAAGTGCTTGATTTTTTTTCCCGGTTGCAAATAATAAATCTCCGCAGAGTTCAAATATTTTTATGTTTTTATCATTATTTTCCCGTATTTTTTCAACAATACCGAGTGCTTTTTCAAATTTATGTTGTTTTTTATAAATAAGAGCCAAATAAAAATCAAATTGATCTTCTAATTCAATATCGTCAATTATTAAATTTTTTCCGATTTTTAATACTTGTTCGGCTTCCGGATAGTTTTGCAAATTATATTCGGCTATTCCGTTGTATAGAAATACTTTCGGTTGATTTGGAAAATATGATTTGAATTTTTTTGTATCTTTCAACAGATTTTCGTAATCTTTGATGTCATAAGTTAAGCTGAACAGCATTATTGCCATATTAAAATCGGCAGGATTCAGTTCGAGTGCTTTTCTGATATAAGGAATTGCCTTTTTTTTATTGTTTTTATCGATATAATATTCGGCAAAAAATGTGTTTGCCAAAATTTCATCGGGATGCTTTTTGTATAAATCCGTGAGTAAAATAAAATATTCGTTGTCAGGAAAATTACGGTACTGCCCGGATGTAAGCAAAGATGTTTTTTTTAAAAATTCCAAATCCGAAGACATCAATTTTTTTGTAACGGAAAAAAATTCGTTTTGTTTATGTGTTTTTTTGCAAAACAGCGCATAGGAAAAATTTAGGTCGGTATTTTCGGGATATTCCGAAAGCAGTTTATCGTATATTTTTTCTGCCTTATTTGTTTGGTTTACAGAATAATAAAATTCTGCCGCCATACCTTGGTACCGCAATTCGTTCGGATATTGTTTTATTAATTTCGATATTGTTTTTTCTGCTTGTTTGAAATT
The DNA here is from genome assembly GCA_964500765.1 of uncultured Draconibacterium sp. Taxonomy (GTDB): domain Bacteria; phylum Bacteroidota; class Bacteroidia; order Bacteroidales; family JAADGE01; genus JAADGE01. Next base: position 730 of record CAZCPV010000033.1, on the reverse strand, counting down.
TTTTTCTCTTAAATAAAGATTAAACAGTTTTTCGGCTGTTTCGGGTGAATATTCATAATTTTTTTGTTTTTTTTCTAAAACGGAAATCAAATTTTCGACATCTTTGTTTTTGAAATAAATTTTAAAAAGTTTATTATACAAAAACTCTTTTTCGGGATATTTTTTCAATAAATCGTTATAAATTACAAGAGCATCTTTTTGTTTTCCGATTTTGTTTAATAAATCGGCTTTTTCAAGATTATACCAAAAATTTTCGTTTTGCAGTTTTACGGCTTTTTCGGCATAATGAAGGGCAGTTTGGTAATCTTCTTTGCTTATATAAATACTTGCAATATAAAAATTTGATGCCGCACTTTCCGGGTTTACTTCCAATGCAGCGATATATTGTTCCGATGCGGTTTGTAAATCTCCGTTTAAACGGTTTTTATTTGCTTCGTCAAACAGATAAATAAATTCCGATTCCTTTTTTTGAGAGTCTTTTTCCGAAACGATATTTTTTTTTACAATCGAACACGAAGTTGAGAAAAAAATCAGAATTAATATTGTTATATATTTGATTTTCATTTATTTAGGAAGTTTCAGAGAGTCCTGATTTTCTTATAATAAAACTGTTAAAACACGTAAAATCTAATATTACCTCGGTTTTCGTAAATTATAGCTTATTTCCGGGTAATTAGTTTTTATTTTTACTTTTGTCTTGACACAAAAGTAACAAAAAGTCAAGACTGAC
>CAZCPV010000032.1:0-17925 GCA_964500765.1 uncultured Draconibacterium sp. | reverse complement strand
AAACACTTCACTAAACAAAATTAAAGTTTCGGTGTTTTTTTGCACAAATTTTAGCACACTGTAATTTACTCTTTTATAATATAATAAATAACAAAATGAAAGCCGAAACCAATTTTGTTTTTAACGTTCCGTATTTTGAAAATTTATCAAAAATTCTTGTAGGTCTTTTCGGCAGTTTGCAAAATTTTCGTACAAATTAAAAAATCTCTATTTCTTGTAATTCTCTTTTTAAATGAAAATAAAAAAGCCGCACTTTCGTACGGCTGTAAATTTTTATATTTTTCGTTTATTCTACGGTAACTGATTTAGCCAGATTACGCGGTTGGTCAACATTGCATCCTCGCATAACGGCTATGTGGTATGACAGAAGTTGAAGCGGAATAACCGTTAGCAAAGGAGCTAAAGCTTCATCGGTTTCGGGAACTTCCAAAACGTGGTCTGCCATATTTTTAATTACGGTATCGCCTTTTGTTACAACAGCAATTACAACACCGTTTCGTGCTTTTACTTCTTGTATGTTACTGACAATTTTTTCGTATGATTTATCTTTTGTGGCTACTACTACAACAGGCATGTTTTTGTCAATCAATGCAATAGGTCCGTGTTTCATTTCTGCAGCCGGATACCCTTCGGCATGGATGTATGAAATTTCTTTTAATTTTAAAGCCCCTTCAAGTGCAACGGGAAACAGATAGCCCCTTCCGAGATATAGGAAGTTTGTTGCATTTTTATAAAGTTCGGCAATTTTTTTTATTTTGTCATCAAGCTCTAAAATTTCTTTTATTTTATCGGGAACATCAACAAGTGATTGTATTAAATTTTTGTAATTCGTATCATTTATAAAATTTCTTTCTTTTCCGAGAATAAAGGCAATCATTGTTAAAACGGTAACTTGAGCTGTAAAAGCTTTTGTAGAAGCCACTCCGATTTCGGGTCCGGCATGTGTATAAACACCGGCATCTGTTTCGCGCGGAATACTTGCTCCTACGACATTACAAATTCCGAGAACGGTTGCTCCGGCATTTTTGGCAATATTTATGGCTGCCAAGGTATCGGCTGTTTCGCCGCTTTGGCTTATAGCTATTACTACATCGTCTTTATAAATAACGGGATTTCTGTATCTGAATTCGGAGCCGTATTCGACTTCAACGGGGATACGGGCAAATGTTTCGATGAGGTATTCTCCGACCAGACCGGCATGCCAAGAAGTTCCGCAGGCAATAATAAGTATTCTTTTTGCATTTATGAGTTGCGGCATTGAGTCGTGTAAACCGCCGAGTCTTATTTCGGATAAGTCGGCTGCCACTCTGCCTCTGAATGTATCGAGAATGGAACGCGGTTGCTCAAAAATTTCTTTGAGCATAAAATGGTCGAAACCGTTTTTTTCGATAGAACCTATATCCATTGTTAATTTATGGATACTTAGTTCTAATGTATCGTTATTAACAATGTTTTTTAAAGTAAGTTCATTTTTTTTAATTACGGCAACATTGTCATTATTCAAATATATTACGCTGTTGGTATATTCAATAATAGGAGTGGCATCGGAGGCAATAAAATATTCGCCTTCGCCGATACCGATAACAAGCGGGCTTCCTTTACGGGCGGCAATGAGTTTGTCGGGTTCGTCTTGGGCGATAACTACGATTCCGTAGGCACCGATTACTTTTGAAAGTGCCAATCTTACGGCTTGTTCGGCGTCAATTTCACCGGCAGCTTTTATGTAAATATACTCAATGAGATTTGCTAAAACTTCAGTGTCTGTTTTACTTTTAAATGTGTAGTTGCGATCTTCCAAACGGTTTTTTAATCTTGTGTAATTTTCTATAATTCCGTTATGAATAACCGTAAATTTCCCGTTTTTAGAGGTATGCGGATGTGCATTTACGTCATTCGGTTCACCGTGAGTTGCCCAACGTGTATGTCCTATTCCGATATGTCCGGATACGTCGTTATTTTTTACCAAATCCGCAAGAGCATTAACTTTCCCTTTCTTTTTAAAGATTTTTGTTTTTTCACCGACAATTGCAATGCCGGCAGAATCATAGCCCCTGTATTCTAATCTTCTCAGACCGTTTATTAAAATAGGGTATGCCTCTTTGTCTCCGATATAACCTACAATTCCGCACATTTGATTAGTTCTTGATTAAAATTAAAGTTTTGTGTAAGTAATTACCAGTTTCATAGGGTTTGAATTATTTCCGGTAGTAATGACTGACCTGTAAATATTGTTTCCGTCTTCTGCAGGATATAAATTAATTCCGTTATTTTCCGTTTTTCCGTCTAAAATATCTTGGATATATGCCGCTATGTCAAAACGGTATGTCCCGTCGGTATATACTTCGCCGGCATACGTTGATTGATGGATATAATCCGGAATAAGAATTGAAGAATTATCGGAAATATAACCGGTTATTAATGTTTTGTTGATTGCTGCAAAATCGGTTTCGTGTGAAATAGTTGCCGGAGCTGTATTAACAATGAGTTCGGCTCTGTTTATAACAATTTTTTCTGAATTTTGCAAATTTTTAAGATAAGGAATTTTTATTCTTGTGTATAAACCGCCTCCTGATTGCAGATAAGCAACCGAGTCTTGGGGTAACGATTCGTCATCAAAAGGACCTGCAAAATTTGCCGAAGTATAATCGTGTTCAAAAAGATTAAATCTGACATTTGAAATATTATTTGCCGTTACTTGGTAAGTGTATGTTTTGTCCGGATCATCATTTTTATGAAAATAAACCGATAATAATAAAGCACCGCTGTGATTGTATTTAACTACGGCACTGTTGTTATCGGTTGATTCCGAAGTAATATAAAGTCCTTTAAAAAAATTGTGAAATGCTTGTCCGTTGGTATAATTTGATTCGTCGGCTTGAATGAAAAAATCACCGAACGTATTATTTAATTTAATATTAAAAAGAGAGTCCGTCGGAGACGGTCTGAAACCGATTGTATCGCCTACAAGTTCTCCGATATATTTATTCGGGTCGTCGTTACCGTAATAATTTATTGTGTTATCCAAATCAACATTAATTTTATAAACTTTAACGGTTTGCTCTTTTGTAAGATCTCCGTAATAATTATTATCGTTTTGGTTGTAAGGTAATGTTAAAATTACGGAATCAACAACATCCGTATCCTTAAAATTAATAAAACCTGCCATAGAGAATTGAATTACAAAACTTGCTTTTGAATAACCGAAAATCGGGTCTTCACAGTCGCCCAGCAGAAGCTCCGAAACACCGCTTGTAATAACCGAGTCGGTTGTTACGGTATGAACATTTATTGTTAAAGTATCTGAAATGTTCAGATTTACTTTGTCGCCTTCCGGTAAAACATTATATCCTAAATTTGTGTTTTTTTGGCAAGAAAAAATCAGCAATCCGATGCTGATTAAGGCAATATAAAAAAGTTTTTTCATTTTTTAATGTTTGTTTTCTGTTTTAACGTTTATCGGTTAAAAAAGTTATATGAAAATGAGAAATAATTATTTTAAAATTGAATCATAGAAAGAATTATATTCTTGAATATATTCATCTTTGTTTTGACAGGGAAGTATTTTCTTTCCGGATTTTTCGGCATAATCAAGAACTTCTTTGTTAATCTTTTCATCTCCGAGAATTAAAGCATCCGAATTATCGATGGCTGTTTTTTGTAAATTGATGTAATTTACGGGTTTTAAAAGTTTTAAATCAGAAGTTTTAATACCGTAATAGTCCAGTTTCTTTTTTAATCCGGGATTTAATTCGTCTGAAAATTCGTCATTATACAATGAATATATAATTTTTGCATTTTTAAAAAGCGGATCGTTTTTATAAGATTTTTTCAGGAAAACAGGAGAAAGAGCGGAAAACCACCCGTGGCAATGAATAATATCCGGTGTCCAGCGGAGTTTTTTTGTTGTTTCAATTGCACCGCGATTAAAAAATATCATTCGTTCGTCGTTATCTTCAAAAAATTTTCCGTCTTCGTCTTCAAAAATATATTTACGCTTAAAATACTCTTCATTATCTATAAAATAAACCTGCATTCGAGCTTGTTGAATAGAAGTAACTTTTATTATTAAGGAATGGTCGGTATCGTCAATTATCAAGTTCATTCCGGATAATCGGATAACTTCGTGTAATTGATTTCTTCTTTCGTTAATTGTGCCGAAACGCGGCATAAATACTCTTACTTCTTTTCCGCTTTCTTGGATTCCCTGAGGAAGATGCCTGCTGATTAAAGACATTTCCGTTTCGGGTAAAAACGGTGTTATTTCTTGAGATATATAAAGGATTTTCTTATTTTCCATAAAAAAAGGGATTTTTCTACAATTTTGCAAATATACAACTTTTCCGTCTTTTTATCACTATTTTTATTAAAACATCATTTTTTTATATTATAATTGTAGATTATTTCGGGAATTATTATGATTATTGCTCGTACCAAAAAAGAACTAAACAGATATTTGAATTTAGTAAGAAGTGCCGATAAAACAATTGGTTTTGTCCCGACGATGGGTGCACTGCATAACGGACATTTATCTTTGATAAAATGTTCAAATAATGAAAATAATTTTACGCTTGTCAGTATTTTTGTGAATCCTACGCAATTTAACAATCCGGATGATTTAAAAAACTATCCGAGAAATGAAGATGTTGATTTGGATTTGTTGTTACATGCTTCGTGTGATATTGTTTTTATTCCCGGTGTTGATGAGATGTACGGTGAAAAAGATACAAGAGTATTCGATTTCGACGGAATTGATAAAGTTATGGAGGGTAAATACAGAGACGGGCATTTTAACGGTGTGGCTCAAATCGTTTCTAAATTATTTGAAACGGTTCGTCCGAATAAAGCATATTTCGGCAAAAAAGACTTTCAACAAGTTGCAATTGTTAATTATTTGAATAAACATTATTTACCGCATCTTGCCGTTGAAATAGTTTCTTGTGATATTATACGCGAAGAAGACGGTTTGGCAATGAGTTCGAGAAATCGTCTGTTGAAGCCGCTTCAAAGAAAATCTGCTGCATTAATATCCGAAACGTTAAAAAAATATGCTGCAAATTATTCCAGATATACGGTTGAAGAATTAAAAAATAAAATTACCGAAGAAATTGATGCGGATAAAAATCTTGAAACAGAATATGTAGATATTGTTGATGATGAAACTTTGCAAACGGTTTCAAAAATAATTCCGGGCAGAACAACAATATGTGTTGCTGTTTATGCGGGAAAAGTTCGTCTGATTGATAATTTTTCAATAAAAAAATGACAAAACCTTTTTATAATAAATTAAAAATTATCAACGATCCGGTTTACGGATTTATAAATATTCCTTCAGAATTGCATTTTGACCTTATACAACATCCTTATTTACAAAGATTAAGACGAATTAAACAATTGGGCTTGTCGTATTATGTTTATCCCGGAGCGACACATTCGCGTTTTGAACATGTACTCGGAGCTATGCACCTTATGAATTCGGCAATTGCAGAGCTTCGAAAAAAAGGACATCAAATAAATGAAGATGAGCGTTCGGCAGCTTTAACAGCAATTTTGCTTCATGATATAGGGCACGGGCCCTATTCGCATACATTGGAGGGTGTTTTACTGAAAAATGTAAATCATGAAGAATTGTCGCTGCTTTTAATGGAAAAAATTAATGACGAATTCGGCGGAAAAATAAGTTCCGGGATTGCTGTTTTTAAAAATGAATATCCCATGAAATTTTTACATAAATTGGTTTCCGGTCAGTTAGATACAGACCGGTTGGATTATTTAAAACGCGACAGTTTTTATTCCGGTGTTACCGAAGGCGGTGTAGGGACGGACAGAATTATAAAAATGCTGAATATTGTTGATGATGAGCTTGTTATAGAAGAAAAAGGGATTTATTCGGCAGAACAATTTATTGTTGCCCGAAGAATAATGTATTGGCAGGTTTATCTTCACAAAACCGTTATTGCAGCCGAAGAAATGTTGAAGAAAGCTATAAAACGGGCAAAAGAAGAAGCCCGTAAAAACGGTGTTTTTGCAACTCCGGCTTTAGGATATTTTTTTAATCACGATTTTAAAGATATTGAAGATATAAAATCCCGAAATTTATTATCTTATACAATTGAGCATTTTACCAAATTAGACGATTCCGATATTATTGTTTCCTTAAAAGAATGGGCAAATCATTCCGACCGGGTTTTGTCAACATTAAGTAAGCAGCTGATTAACCGGAATTTATTTCATATTGATATCAGTAATAAGCCGTTCGATAAAACACGAATAGCCGAATTAAAAACCAAAGTTTCCGAAAAATATAAAATTACCGAAGAAGAAACCGATTTTTTTGTTTTTTCGGACAGAATAAAAAATAAAGCATACAACATCGGTAAAGATAATCAAATTACGGTCTTATTAAAAAACGGAAAAACAGCTGATATTGCGAAAGCATCGGATTTGTCAAATATTATTGCATTGTCCGAAACAGTTGAAAAATATTACTTATGCTATCCTAAAGATATTGTATAAAAATAATTTAGTCAAAAAAATGTTGTTAAATCTTAAAATTTGTTAAAAAGTATTAAATTTGTCGAAAATTTATCATGGAATTTTCTGCTCAACAAATAGCCGAACTGTTGCACGGCGAGCTAATCGGAGATGCTCAAGTTAAAGTGAATACGATAAGCAAAATTGAAGAAGGAACGCCCGGTTCCTTATCTTTTCTTGCAAATCCGAAATATACACAATTTATATATACTACAAACGCTTCCGTTGTTCTTGTAAATAAAAGTTTTATCCCCGAAAAAAAGATTTCGGCAACAGTAATAAAAGTTGACGATGCATACAAAGCATTTGCTTCCTTACTTGAAATTTATCAACAATATAAAGAAAATAAAACAGGAATTGCCAAGTCTTCCGTAACAGAAAGTTCTGCTGTTCTCGGTAAAAATTTGTATATCGGTGCCAATGTGTATATCGGAGAACATACCGTTATCGGGGATAATTGCAAAATTTATCCCAATACCTATATCGGTGACAATGTAAAAATCGGAGAATCAACAACTCTATTTTCCGGAGTTAATATTTATTCGGAAACTGTAATAGGAAATAACTGTACGATATATGCCGGAGTCGTTATAGGCAGCGACGGTTTCGGATTTGCACCTCAAAATCAAGCCGAATTTAAAAAAGTACCTCAAATAGGGAATGTTATTATCGAAGATAATGTCGAAATAGGTTCCAATACAACAATTGACAGGGCAACAATGGGCTCCACTATTATCCGAAAAGGTGTAAAATTGGATAATTTAGTTCAAATAGCTCATAATGTCGAAATCGGAGAAAATACGGTAATCGCAGCATTAAGCGGAGTTTCCGGCTCAACCAAAATAGGAAAAAATTGTATGATCGGCGGGCAAGTCGGCTTTGCCGGGCATTTAACCGTCGGCGACAATGTAAAAATCGGTGCAAAATCCGGTGTTCATAAAAACTTGCCGGAAGGAGCCGTTGTTCAAGGTTCGCCCGTTGTGGGTTATCGAGAATGGTATCGCATTGCTTCAATTTTACAAAAATTGCCGGAAATTTACCGTAAAATTCAAAAATTATAATTTAAAATACAGAATTTAATGTCTGATAAACAAAAAACAATACAAAATGAAGTAACCCTTAACGGAACCGGTTTACATACCGGGAAAAAAGTGGTTATAACATTTAAACCTGCCGAAGAAAATACGGGTTATGTATTTAAGCGTGTTGATTTGGAAGGTAAACCCGAAATCAGAGCTTTAGCCGAAAATGTGGTCGAAACTTCCAGAAGCACCGTATTATTCCAAAATAATGCAACGGTTGCAACCGTAGAACATGTTATGTCGGCTGTTTTCGGAATGGATATCGACAATTTGATTATCGAAATTGACGGACCCGAAACGCCGATATTAGACGGCAGTTCAAAATATTATGTCGATTCGCTTTTGAAAGCCGGAATTATTGAACAAAATGCGGAACGAAAATATTTTCATATTACGAAAGAAATAAAATTTGAAAATAACGGTGTCGGAACTTCCGTTACGGCTTATCCTTCTGATAAATTAAGTTTTGAAGTGGAAATTGACTACCATTCAACGGTTTTGGGAAAACAAACGGCAATATTAACTAATTTGAGTGATTATCCGGCAGAAATAGCACCCTGCAAAACATTTGTTTTTCTGAAAGAATTGGAAATTTTATTAAAAAACAATCAAATAAAAGGAGGCGATTTGTCAAATGCTTTGGTAATCGTTGAAAAAGAATTTACACAAAAAGAATTTGACCGAATTGCCGATTTATTTAATAAAAAACATCAAAAATATCACGGAAGAGGTGTTCTTAACGAGGAATATATGACTTTTGAAAACGAACCCGCAAGACATAAACTGCTGGATTTAACCGGTGATTTGGCTTTGGCGGGGATGCGAATAAAAGGAAAAATTAAAGCCGTAAAACCCGGGCATTATGCCAATACTGAATTTGTGAAATTATTAAGAAAACAAATATTGAATATGAAAAAATAATATCTTTTATTTTTCGTTAATTTCAAGATACGCTTAATTTATGATAAATCCTTCAGCAAATATACATCCGAATGCAAAAATTGCAAAAAATGCAATTATAGATGCTTTTGTTTCAATATCGGAAGACGTTGAAATCGGTGAAAATACGCATATTCATCCCAATGTTGTAATTTATGACGGAGCAAGAATCGGAAATAACGTTACGATTTTTCCCGGTGCCGTAATTTCTGCAACTCCGCAAGACCTTAAATATCAAGGAGAAAAAACAACAGCCGTAGTAGGCGACGGTACAATAATAAGAGAATATGTTACCGTAAATAAAGGAACGGCGGCAAAAATGAAAACCATTGTCGGGAAAAACTGTTTAATAATGGCATATTCTCATGTTGCCCACGATTGTATTTTGGGAAATAATATTATTTTGGCAAACGGTGTTCAGCTTGCCGGAGAAGTTGAAGTGGACGACTTTGCAATTTTAGGCGGCGGAACATTGGTTCATCAATTTACGAGAATAGGAAAACATGTGATGACACAGGGCGGGCTTTTATTAGGAAAAGATATTCCGCCTTACGTAAAATCCGCACGTGAGCCGGCTGCTTATGTCGGCGTTAATTCAATCGGTTTGCGAAGAAGACAATTTTCGAACGAAAAAATTACGTATATACAAGATATTTACAGAATAATTTTTAATTCCGGTTTAAACTACAAAGATGCTTTACGGAAAGTTATTGATACCGTTGAAGATTCTCCGGAAAAAGAAGAAATCGTAAATTTTATCAGAACGGCAAAACGCGGTTTGATAAAAAGTTCGTAATTTAACTTTTATATCGGCAGTATTTTATAATTTCATTTCCGGAATTTCACCTTCGATAATTAAAGTACCTTCGGTGGCATTTTTTATTTCTTCTATCGATACTCCGGGTGCTCGTTCAACCAATTTAAAGCCCTTTTCGGTAACATCCAAAACGGCTAAATCGGTTACGATACGTTTAACACAGGCAACACCGGTTAAGGGCAGCGTACATTTTTTCAGTAATTTTGATTCGCCTTTTCTGTTGGTATGCGTTGTAGCAACAATAATATTTTTTGCCGAAGCTACTAAATCCATTGCCCCGCCCATGCCTTTTACCAATTTTCCCGGAATTTTCCAACTGGCAATATCGCCGGTTTCGGAAATTTCAAAAGCTCCGAGTACGGTTAAATCAATGTGCCCGCCTCTGATCATGGCAAAGCTGGTTGCCGAATCAAAAAATGATGCACCTTTGATTGCCGTAACGGTTTGTTTTCCGGCATTTATAAGGTCGGGGTCGGCTTTCCCTTTTTCGGGAAAAGTACCTATTCCGAGAAGCCCGTTTTCGGATTGAAGAATTACTTCCGTTCCTTCGGGGATATAATTTGCAACAAGCGTAGGAATGCCGATGCCGAGATTTACGTAATATCCGTCTTTTAATTCTTGTGCGATGCGTTTTGCTATACCGTTTTTATCGAGTGCCATATTTAATTTAGTTGAAAGTTGAAAGTTAAAAGTTATAAAGTTTAAGGTGTTTAAGGTGTTGTTATTGTGTTGTTTCAAATTCAATACGTTTTTCGTAATTTGTTCCTTGGAAAATGCGTTGAACAAAAATTCCCGGAGTATGAATTTGATTTGGGTCTAATTCTCCGACAGGAACCAGTTCTTCGACTTCGGCAACAGTAATTTTTCCGGCAGTTGCCATCATATTGTTAAAATTATTTGCCGTGTTGTTATAAATTAAGTTTCCCGAATAATCGCCGTATTTGGCTTTTACAAAAGCAAAATCTGCCGTTAATGCAGTTTCGAGCAGGTGCATTTTTCCGTTAAATTCTCTTATTTCTTTGCCTTCGGCAACTTCGGTTCCGTATCCTGCCGGAACATAAAAAGCAGGGATTCCCGCACCGCCGGCTCTTATTCTTTCGGCAAGCGTTCCTTGCGGGTTTAGTTCCACTTCCAATTCTCCGCTTAAAAATTGGCGTTCAAATTCTTTGTTTTCACCGACATAGGAAGCAATCATTTTTTTCAATTGCCTGTCTCGCAACAATACGCCGAGACCGAAATCATCAATTCCGGCATTGTTTGATATGCAAATTAAATCGTTAATTCCGCTTGCTGCCAGTGCTTTAAGACTGTTTTCGGGAATTCCGCATAATCCGAAACCGCCGAGCATAAGGGTCATTCCGCTTTTTACGCCCATAATGGCCTCTTCGGCATTTTTTACAACTTTATTCATTGTTTGTTATTTTAGTAATTATCATCGTCTTGATTGTATTGGGAATTATTTTCCGGGTGCATTTCATCGTATTTGGTACAATCTAATTCCACACCGTCGTACAAAGCCGGTTTTTCAAACGGTTCTTTGGAAATACCGAGTTTTTCATTCTTGTAACAATGTTGCATATACAATGCCCAAATCGGCAAAGCCATAGAAGCACCTTGTCCGTATAAAGAACTGTCGAAATGAATACTTCTTTCTTCGCCGCCGACCCATACGCCGGTTACCAAATTCGGAACATAGCCGATAAACCAACCGTCGGAATTATCATTGGTTGTTCCGGTTTTTCCGGCGATTTCGTTTGTAAATTCGTATTTGTAACGTAACCTTGTGCTTGTTCCCATATCAACAACGGCTTTCATCAAATCTATCATTCGATATGCCGTATTTGCATTTAGTGCTTCTCGATGTTTTGATTTAAATCGGGCAATAACATTTCCGTTTTTATCTTCGATGCGAGTTACAAAAATCGGTTCCGAATGTATGCCTTTATTAGCAAAAGTTGTATAAGCGGAAACCATTTCGGATAATCGTACTTCGGCAGCACCTACACACAAGGACGGTACTGCGGGCAACCAACTTTTTATTCCGATTTTATATGCCATTTCCCGAATTTTTACGGGACCGTATTTCTTCATTATCCAAGCCGATATTTGATTTAAAGAATTTGCCAAACCGTATTTTAAAGAAACCATCTCTCCGTCTCTTTTACTGGTAGAAAATTTCGGTGTCCATGTCGGGGGCTGTTGTCCTTCCGGTAAATCAATGGTTATCGGTACATTCGGTACTTTGTGGCAAGGCGATATTTTGTCTTCCATGGCAATGGAATAAACAAAGGGCTTAAATGTAGAACCTACCTGCCTTTTGGAAAGCGATACATTGTCGTACCTGAAATAGTTATAGTCAATATCGCCCACATACGCTCTTACATATCCGGTTTGGGGTTCGATTGACATAAGACCGGCATGCAAAAAATATTTGTAATATCGAATTGAATCCATAGGAGTCATTGTTGTATCAACCGGTCCTTTCCATGAGAAAACACGCATTTTTGCGGGTGTATTGAAAATTTTTGCAATGCTTGCAGAATCTTTTTTGAGGTCATATTTCAAATGTCTGTATCGTTCGGTTCGCTTCATAGACGAACGAAGTATTTTATCAATTTGTTTGGTTGATAATCGCCAAGTAAAGGGTGCTTTCTTTCTGCCTTTTTTTCTTTTGTAAAACAATGGTTGTAAATAGCCGCCCATGTGTTCTTTTACGGCAGCTTCGGCATAAGACTGCATATCGTAATTAACGGTTGTGTAAATTTTTAAACCGTCTCTGTATATATTATAATATTGTCCGTTCGGTTTCTTGTTTTTGTTACACCATCCGTATAATTGATTTTCCGTCCATTCCAACGAATCTTCAATGTATTTATGATGTTTTATTTCCCATGCGGCAATAGCTCTTTTGTATTTTTTATATGCAGGGTCTCGCCATGTAACATTTTTCGGCTTTACAGGTTTTTCCGGGGCAATCGGTTTTTTTCTGTACATCAATATTCTTATGTATTCTCTGAAATATCTTGCAATTCCTTTTGTATGAGATTGAACGCTGTAATGCAAATTTATCGGTAATGCTCTCAGTGAATCATAGTAAGAATGCGGTTTTGGTTTATAACCGTATAAATCGCTGAGTTTATCCTGATATTTTTCTACTTGACTTAAAACGGTATTTCGTCTTCTTAATGAGTTTTTCGGATTCAGTTTCGGACTGTAATAAGTAGGGGCTTTTAAAATTCCGACTAAAACAGCAGCTTGCTCTAATGTTAAAGAATCCGGTGTTGTATCAAAAAATGTCTTTGCGGCAGATTTTATACCGTATGCATTACTTCCGAAATCGACGGTTGTAAGGTACATGGCAATAATTTCCTGTTTTGTGTAATTTTTTTCCAAACGGACAGCCGTAACCCATTCTTTAAATTTTGTGATAATTAAATTTGCTTTTCCGTGCAGTCCTGTTTGATATTCAGAAGAATCTGCTCGCATTTTGTATAAATTTTTTGCAAGTTGTTGGGTTATGGTACTTCCGCCTCCGGATAAATCCATGGTTGCAACACCTTTGAATACACGCAAAAGTGCTCTTGCATCAATTCCCGAATGTTCATAAAATCGAATATCTTCCGTTGCTGTTAAGGCATTTAGCACATTGGGAGAGACATCTTTAAAATCAACGATTGTTCTGTTTTCTTTGAAAAATTTTCCGAGAAGTATTTGGTCGGATGAATATACTTCCGTCGCTAAATTTGTTTTTGGATTTTCAAGTTCGGCAAATCCGGGAAGTTTTCCGAAAACATTCATGTTTATAAGTACAAACAGTAAAGTTATTAATATAACGGGGAATAAAATTATTGCCCAAAAGATACGCAGAAATCGTTTGTCTTTCTTTTCCATAAATTGAATGAATACAAAATTATGTTAAAAATTAATGTGTAAAATTAATAAAAAAAACCGATTCATTTTTTATTCGATTTTAATCTTACAAATAATAATATGTATCTATCATTCAATCAGGATTATACAATTTTACAAAAAATAAAATTTTGATGTTAGTTTTTTATTTCTTTTAATTTGCAGATTTTAAATCTCACAAATAACAAATAAATATATAAAATACGATGAGTAAAAACCTTGTTATTGTTGAATCTCCGGCAAAAGCCAAAACAATTGAAAAATTTCTCGGGAAAGATTATACGGTGAAGTCAAGCTACGGACATGTTCGTGATTTAGCCAAGAAAAATTTCGGAATAGACATAAATAATAATTTTAAACCGGAATATATCGTTTTGCCGGATAAAAAGAAAATTATTACGGAATTACGAAAAGAAGTAAAATCTGCCGATACCGTTCTTCTTGCTTCTGATGAAGATCGTGAGGGAGAAGCAATTGCATGGCATTTGTTTGAAGTCCTGAAACTGAAAAATAAAGATACAAAACGAATCGTATTTAACGAAATTACGAAAAATGCAATAACCAATGCCGTTGAAAATCCCGGTGAAATTAACTATGATTTGGTAAATGCTCAACAAGCAAGACGAATTTTGGACAGATTGGTGGGTTTTGAATTATCATCTGTTTTATGGCGAAAAGTACAGTCGAAATTATCTGCCGGGCGTGTGCAATCGGTGGCAGTACGACTTTTAGTTGAAAGAGAACGAGACATTAATTCCTTTAAAGCAACGGTATCTTATAAAGTGTCGGGAGAATTTTATTCTTCGGATAAAAAACAATCATTTAAAGCAGAATTAGCTCAAAAATTTAAAACAGAAAAAGAAGTTCTTGATTTTTTCAAGAAATTAAATAATCCGGAATATTATGTTGCGGATATTGAAAAGAAACCGAGTAAACGCACACCGTCTGCTCCGTTTACAACTTCTTCTCTTCAGCAGGAAGCCGGCAGACGATTCGGATTTCCGGTAGGGAAAACAATGCGAATTGCTCAAAAATTGTATGAAGCCGGTTACATAACATATATGAGAACCGATTCCGTAAATTTATCTTCTTTGGCGTTGAATACGGCGAGAGATACTATTATAAAAGAATACGGTGAAAAATTTTATAAAAAAAGAACTTATAAAACAAAATCAAAAAATGCACAAGAGGCACATGAAGCGATTCGACCTACCTATATTCAAAATAAATCAATAAACGGAACCGGCGATGAGGAACGTTTGTATGATTTAATAAGAAAAAGAACATTGGCTTCACAAATGGCTGATGCTCAATTTGAACGTACGAATATTACGGTTAAAATTAAAAATTTGGATTATAAATTTACGGCATCCGGTGAAGTAATGATATTTCCGGGATTTTTAAAAATTTATACCGCTTCGAATGAAGATACTCTGCTGCCGCCTTTAAAAAAGGGAGAAGAATTAAATGCTTCTTATCTCGAAGCCGTTGAACAATTCAGCAAGTATCCGCCGAGATATACCGAAGCAGCACTGGTTAAACAACTTGAAGAGAAAGGTATCGGAAGACCGTCAACTTATGCTCCCACTATTTCAACAATAGAAAAAAGGGGGTATATGGTAAAAGAAAGTCGCCCGGGTACGGAAAAAGAAATTTTACACATATTATATAAAGACGGCAAAATAACGGAAAAAGAAGAACGAAAAATTTTCGGTGCCGAAAAAAATAAACTGTTTCCTACGGATATAGCCATGGTGGTAACCGATTTTTTGAAAGATAATTTTCAAAATATAATTGATTATAATTTTACGGCAAACGTAGAGAAACAATTTGACGAAATAGCTGACGGAAAGATTGTTTGGTATAAAATGATAGACACTTTTTATAACGATTTTCATAAAAAAATTGAAACGACCATCGAATATGCCGAACGAAATGCCGGCGAACGTATTTTGGGAATTGACCCGGAAACGGGAAAACAAGTGTCCGTAAGATTGGCAAAATTCGGCCCGGTTGTTCAATTGGGAATTCAAGATGAAAAAACAAAACCGCAATTTGCAAGTTTAAGAAAAGACCAACATATTGAAAATATTACACTTGAAGAAGCATTAGAATTGTTGAAAAATTCCGGCAACGGACGATTACTCGGAAAAGACCCCGTAAGCGGAAAAAATATTTACGTACGTTTTGCAAGGTACGGTGCCGTAGCCCAATTGGGTGATACCGACGATAAAGAAAAACCGAAATATGCCGGATTACTGAAAGGAATGACAATTGACACCGTAACTTTGGAACAAGCCCTTGAATTGTTCAAATTACCGCGTGATGTAGGAATGTTTGAAAACAAAAAAGTAGTGGCGGCAGTCGGCAGGTTCGGACCCTACATCAGGCACGATTCAAAATTTGTTTCTTTAAAGAAAACAGATGACCCTTTGACAATTACAATAGAACGTGCGGAAGAATTAATTCTCGAAAAACGAGAAAAAGACCGAAAACGCTTGATTAAAGAATTTAAAGAAGACGATTCAATAAAAGTTATAAAAGACAGATGGGGAAAACCTTGTATATTTGCAAACAAAAAATACATTCGATTAGGAGCAAAAATAAAACCCGAAGAATTAAGCTATGAACAATGTCTTAAAATAATTGAAAAAGAATTGGGTATTCCGGATAAAAATAAAAAAAAGAAAACAACACGTAAAACAAAAAAATAAATGTCGGGATTTGATATAAAAGATTTTTTTATTCCGTTTAATAAGAATAGTATTAAACTTCCTTTAGTACACAATAAAGAAGATTTATTATATTCACAAATCGAATTTTATGCAGAAAACTCAAAAACAAATTTTATTGCTTCCTCAGATATTGCGATAATAGGTGTTCCGGAAGACCGAAATTCTGAAAATAAAGGATGTTCATTTGCTCCGAATAAAATCAGACAAGAATTATATAAATTATATGCACCTTCAAAAGTTAATATTACCGATTTGGGGAATTTAAAGCAAGGCAAAAATGTAAAAGACACTTATTTTGCTTTGGAAGAAGTTGTATATGAATGTTTTAAAAATGAAACAGCCGTAATTCTTCTCGGCGGCAGCAAAGATTTAACGGTTCCTGTCTGTAATGCGTATAAAAAAGGGAAAAAACGATTTAATTTATGTGTAATCGATTCTGTTTTTAACTTAAGTAATAATCCCGATTTAATCAGTTCGGAAAATTACCTGTCTCATATATTAAATAAGAACAAAAAATTATTTTCATATACAAACATAGGTTTTCAAACATATTATAATTCTCCCGAAGAAATAAATCTCATAAAAACTGAACACGAAGCAGTTCGCTTGGGAATTGCACGAACCGATTTATTCGGAAACGAACCCTATATCAGAGATGCCGATTTTGTTGCCGCAAATATCGGAAGTGTTAAAATGACCGATGCTCCGGGATTTGTTAACCCTTCGGTTCACGGATTTTACGGCGAAGAAATATGTCAGCTGGCAAAATATACCGGTTTAAGTGATAATGTATCTGCTTTCGGATTGTTTGAAATTAACCCCGAGTTTGATAATCGAAATCAAACATCCGAACTCGGAGCCCAAATAATATGGCATTTTATTGAATCTTTTTATAAAAGAAAAAACGAACACGATAAGATTGTTATCAAAAAATATAAAAAATTTATCGTAAAAGTTGATAATATTTCCGATAATCTTGTATTTTATAAAAGTTCGAAAACAGGTCGTTGGTGGGTTGAAGTACCTTATCATACCGGGAATAAAGAAAAAAAATATTTACTTTCTTGTTCAAAAGAAGATTATATTAAAGCCGGAAATAATGAAATTCCGGAACGTTGGTGGAAATTTTTTCAAAAATTAAATTAATTTTCGTAACTTTATATTTTATTATAAAGTACTAATTTACAGAGAAAAGAAAATTATCATTAAAAAGATATTTATAAGTTTACATAATTTTAATCAAATTTTTGAGTTTATTTCAAAAAAAATTATTTATTTTGTATTTACATGAAGAAAATATCTCTATACATATTGTTTTCTTTACTATCGATAGAAATATTTTCTCAGCAAGACCCGCAGTTTGCACAAAATGCTGATAATTTGTTATTTACAAATCCGGCATTTGCGGGAATGACGGAAGGAATTTGTGCTTCCGCTATAAACAGGCAACAGTGGGTCGGTTTTGAAGGAGCACCCGTAACAACTTTAGCAGGAATTCATTCCGGTATAAAGTTTTTCGGTTACAAAGGAGGAATAGGTCTTTCAATTGTTGACGACAGGTTTGAATTTGAAAAAAACTTTCAGGCGAAAGCTGCATTTTCATTTCATAAAAAGTTAGGGCTCGGGACATTGGGTCTCGGGACGGAAATCGGGATGATAAACAAAGATTTAAACGGAAATTGGAAGTATCCCGATCCTGACGGAAGCAGTGACGGTTTAATTCCTCAACAGAGTGTAAGAAAAATAGTTCTTGATATAGGATTCGGAATTTTTTATAAAGTCGGAGAACGATTTTATGCGGGCGTTTCGGTTTCACACTTAAACAAACCGTATATTAATTATCCGAATGTAAGCACGGCATCATTTTTGCGTCCTCATTATTTCGGAACAGCCGGTTATAATTTCAGGTTAA
>CAZCPV010000031.1:14138-17945 GCA_964500765.1 uncultured Draconibacterium sp. | reverse complement strand
GAACGCCGGATGCAGAGCCGTCAACAGTTAAAGTAACGGCATGTTTTACGCTTACGTTAAGTTTAAAAACATCGTCATCGCCGGTTTGTAAATTTTGTTGATAAGTTATGAATCCGAGAACCGGTTTATTAAAATTAAGTTTATATGCTAAATCAAATCTTTTCGGCTCATCTATACCTCTTATAATGTTGTAATAATCAGAACCTTCACTTGTGTGGAATATATCGTTTAAGGTTGTATCTGTAAGTCCTGCGGGGGAGGGTGTATTTCCGTTATGCAACCATTGACGATCAATATTTACGGCACCGTCTCCGACTAAATTTCCGCCCCAATCTGCCCAAATTGAAGTCATATAAGTGTATTTTATATTTAAAGGCAAGGGCATTGCCGGATTGTAGTCGTAACTGTAATAACTTGCGTTAATACCGACAATGTCATCACCTTCACTTCCGTTACAATTGATATCTACATTATCAAAAGTTGAATTCCAAAACCAGCCGACCCAAGCACTTTTTATGCAATATTCATTTCCTCCGAACATGTAAATTCCTTGCGGAAGTCCTCCGCAATTTGTATAGCTGTCGTATTCCCAAAGCAAATCTCTGTTTGCTTCCGAGTCGCCGTTAATATCGGGAACAGTGGATTTGTTTTTGCCTTGTGCGGCTTTTGTGGGGTCGGGCGAAGTGTTTGAGCCGAGATGCGGGGTACCGTAGGTTGCAACTCTTGCAACTTTATGTCCGTCAGCAGAATAAGGATCAATCCAATTGGTATGTACACCGTTTGAATTGGTTCGCTGAAGGTATTCTCTTATACAAAGCCCGCCCATTGAGTGTCCTACAAGCACAACTTTTTCTGCTCCGGTATAATTCAGCACTTCTTGTATCATTTTGCTGAGTGCATAGCCCTGTTTAAAAATTCCGGCTTCGTTGCTTTTATCAAAGTAGTCATTCCAAGTTCCCCATGCACCTCTTATTCGTTCTTCTTGAAAATTTATTGCAAAAATATCGGTTCCTGTCCAGCCGTCAGTAAAATTATTTTTGTCGGCATCATAGTTTCGTCTTCCTACATTTATAAAATCACCGTTGTAGTAAAAGTCTGTCCATTTTACGTCTTCCCACATTTTTGAACTCTCAACATCATCGTCGGCATTGAGAACAATATCGAAAACATTGATGTCTCCGAGATTGTAGGTATTACTCAAAAATTGCATTGTTGTTGCAAAAGTGTTATCGCTTCCGGCAAGTCCGTGGACAAAAATTATCGGATAAGGTAAATGGTTTTGTGAAAAAATGTTGGTGTTTAGTATGATTATTCCTGCTAAAAAGAATAAAATTTTTTTCATATGCATTCGGATTTTTTAACAAATATATATGTTTTGAAACACATATACAAAAATCTTAATATGAAAATTTATTAAGATATAAAATCCCGATAAGCAAGTTGTTTTATTTCAGTAAAATAAATATATAAGATTATTTTAAAGTAAATTTAGATTCCCCTATTTGACCTCCGTCCATAAAAATGTCAACATCATATATTCCCGGAACAAGTTCTGTATCCGTAGTGTAAAAAGTACATACATCGGTTTTTTTACCGTTGTACGTTACTTCTCTTTTTGCCGAATAAGCAATTTCTCTTCCGTGAAATTTAAACATACCGGATTCTTTATTCATTAAAATTATACCGTCGGGAGCAGCTACTCTGATATAGGCAAATCGACTGCCTTTACTTGCTAAAACATTATCATCAATTGTAAAACAAATTTTTACTTTTTTAAACTTTCTTGCACGAGAAGTAGAATTATCTCTTTTATTTAAAGGTAAAATCGTAATATTTTCTGCTTTCAGTTCTTTTGCAATAGAAATTTGTGCTGATAAACTGTCTTTTAAATAGGTAAGTGTTTCGGTTTGTGCAACAACATTGTTGTAATTTTGTTTAATTTCGGTATTTTCTTTATGTAATTTTTTATTTTCCGTATTCAGTGCATCAATTTGTTTTACGAAATCTTTCATTATGGTTTTTAAGGTTTCCGTTTCGTCCTGAAGTTGCTTAATTTTATATCTGTCCGAATTTTTTACATGTTTCAATTGTTCCAGAGTTTCGGCAATTTTTTCCTTTTGTTCTTCCAATTTTCGGTTTAATTCTTTATTATTTGTTTTTAAATTATCGTATTGTGCAGACATTGATTTCAGTTCTTCTTCAATAGATGCCTTATCGCTTTTTACCTGAACTAATTCATTGCTGATTTCTTTCGTTGCTTTTTTTTGTTGAAATTTATCGAAAAGCAACCACCCGATAATTAATGTTTCAAGAATTACAATTACGATTAAGGTTTTTGATGTAGAATTCATATGGCTTATTTTTAGATTTTTATTAAGATTAATTTTTTAATTGTTTCAGATACATTTGTATTGTATTATGTAAACCGAAATACAGGGCATCGCAAATTAAAGCATGCCCGATAGAAACTTCCTTAAGTCCTTTTATATTTTCCTTAAAATATTTCAGATTGTTTAGGTCAAGGTCGTGTCCGGCATTAAGTTCCAATTCATTTTTTACGGCAATTTCAGCGGCTTTTATAAAAGGAGCAATAGCTTTTTCTTTATTTTTATGAAAATTTTCGGCATAGGGCTCGGTGTACAATTCCACTCGGTCGGTTCCGCAAAGTTTTGCTGTTTCAATCATTTTTGCATCTGTTTCAATAAAAATGGATGTTCGAATACCGGCATGTTTAAATTCCGAAATAATTTCTGTCAGAAAATTCTTATTTTTTATGGTATCCCAACCGGCATTCGAAGTTAAAACATCGGGAGAATCCGGCACCAGGGTTACTTGTTCGGGTTTTATTTCTAAAACTAAATCAATAAACCGTTTATTCGGGTTTCCTTCAATATTAAATTCCGTTGTTATAACTTTTTTCAGTTTATAAACATCATCGTAGCGTATATGGCGTTCGTCGGGGCGAGGGTGTACCGTAATTCCTTGTGCTCCGAAATTCTCGCAATCAATTGCGGCTTTTACAACATCCGGATTATTGCCGCCTCGAGCATTTCGTAAAGTGGCAATTTTATTGATATTTACACTTAAACGTGTCATTTTCTTTTGTTCTGAAATAATTAAATAATATTTTTGATGTTTATATTAAAAGACAAAAGTATAAATTTGATTTATATTTTTTATAAAAGTTTCATTTTTATACAGATAAATATTTTTTATGCAGGCAAAAGAATTAATATCGGATATTTTTCCGGCTGTGAATATCAACGATAAAGGCGAAAAAGCCCTTGTCAGAATGGATTTTTTTAAAATCTCTCATATTCCTTTAACGGATGTAAACGGTAATTATTTCGGGCTGATTTCGGAAAATGAAATTTATGATTTTGATTTGCTCGAAAAACCCTTCTCAACTTATAAAAATGTGCTTGCAAGACCCTTTGTTTTATGTAATGAACACATATATTCGGTAATAAATTTATTTACGAAATTAAATATTTCTACAGTCCCCGTATTAAATATGCACGAAAAATATATCGGTGCAATATGTTTTCATGATTTGGTAAGGCATTTGGGAACTTTAACCGCTTCAGAAAATCCGGGTACGATTTTTATTTTGGAATTGGATTCGAATAATTATTCTCTGTCGCAAATAGCTCAAATAATTGAAAGCAACGGTGCAAAAGTGTTGAGTTTATACGCAAGTTCGCCGAAAGATTCGACAAAATTAGAAATAACGATAAAACTGAATCTTACGGATTTTTCCGCTGTAAGACAAACCTTTGAACGTTATGACTATAAAATAAAAGCGGC
>CAZCPV010000031.1:0-14038 GCA_964500765.1 uncultured Draconibacterium sp. | reverse complement strand
AATTTGATAAAAGTTGTAAGGTGAAAATTGAAAGTTTAAAAACATCAAGGATAAATTTATTAATCGTATTATTTGCATCACTTTTTTTTATCCCTTTTCTCGGGCAGGTGCATCTTTTCGATTGGGATGAAATTAATTTTGCCGAATCGGCACGCGAAATGATTGTTACCGGCGATTACCTTAACGTACGAATTGATTTTAATCTTTTTTGGGAAAAACCGCCCTTGTTTATTTGGATGCAGGTTTTGTCGATGAAAATTTTCGGTATTAACGAGTTTGCGGCACGTTTTCCGAATGCTATTGTCGGAATTATCACTTTGCTTGTTCTTTTTAATATCGGGAAAAAACATTTTGACAAAAAATTCGGTTTGCTCTGGGTTTTTGCTTATGTCGGCTCTGTTTTACCGCAATTTTATTTTAAATCCGGAATTATCGACCCGTGGTTTAATTTGTTTATTTTTCTCGGTATTTATTTCTTTATCAGATACTTGCAAAAAGATGAAAAAAGAGCAAAATTTATTATCTTTTCTGCTGTGTCAATCGGCTTGGGAACCTTAACAAAAGGTCCCGTTGCCTTGCTTTTATTTTTACTTACCGGATTTGTTTACCTGATTTTGCATCGTTTTAAAATGCGTATCACATTCAAAGCTGTTTTAATCTATGTTTTGATTTATGCCGTTGTCGGCGGATTTTGGTTTATTCTTCAAATTCTTAACGGGAATTTTACGATAATTCAGGATTTTATAAAATATCAGATTGAACTTTTCGGAAGTAATGTTGCCGGGCATCAAGAGCCGTTTTATTACCATTTTATTGTGTTGTTTTTCGGTGTTTTTCCGGCTTCGATTTTTGCATTAAAATCCTTCCGTAAAGAAAAAAACGAAACTTCCGAAAAAAAGTTTTTTAAAGAATGGATGATGATATTGTTTTGGGTGGTTTTACTGTTGTTTTCGATTGTAAAAACCAAAATTGTGCATTATTCCTCAATGGCATATTTCCCGCTTACGTTTTTGGCGGCTTATGCCGTATATAAAACCGAAAAAGGCGATTATAAAAGGTCAAAAATTATTTCGGGGATTATAATTTTTCTTGCATTTTTCTATACTGTTGCAATTTTTGTTTTGCAATATATCGGCTTGCATCACGAAAAAATTATCCGCTCGGGAATTATAAAAGATGCTTTTGCAAATGCCAATCTTCAAGCGGTAACTTCTTTTACGGGTTTTGAATTTTTACTCGGTGTTTTTTTGCTTGCCGGAATTATTTTCGCTTTGCGCTATTCAAAAAAGCACTATTTGAATGCCGTTTTTATTTTGTTTGCCGTCGGTGCGGTTTTTGTCAATCTTACACAAATTATTATTGTTCCGCAGGTTGAAAAAATTTCGCAAAAAGCAGCGATTGATTTTTTTATTGAACACCAAAACGATGATGCATATTTTACAACCTACGGAATGAAAAGTTACGCACCGTATTTTTACGCAAAAAAAATGAAACCGGATGATATAAGCAGAGAACAAATGTTGACCGGTAGAATTACAAAACCCGTTTACCTAATGTGCCGAATTATAAAAAAAGATGAGTTTTTAAAAAAATATCCGGATTTTGTAATCGTTCAAAATAAAAACGGCTATGTTTTTTTTAAAAAACTGCCGTAAATTATTTCTTTAATTTTCTAATTATCAGTCAATCTGCTCCGCATATTATTTCCGCAAGCCGGGCAACCGATATTCCGGCGTATCATACCGATTGGTTTATAAATCGTTTAAAAGAGGGCTTTGTTTTTCGTAAAAATCCGTTTAACGGAAAAAAATATAAAATAAGTTTTGAAAATATGCGATTGATTGTTTTTTGGACCAAAAATCCGGCTCCTTTAATGCAAAAACTCAATTGGTTTGATGAAAATTTCCCGAATTATTATTTTCAGTTTACTTTAAATGATTATACCAAACAAATTGAACCGAATATTCCGCCCTTGAAAAAACGCATCGAAACATTTTTTGAACTTTCCGAACGCATCGGAAAAGAAAAAGTTATATGGCGTTTCGACCCTTTGTTGCTGACCGATGAATTAAGCGTTGAGATACTTTTAAAAAATATACAAACGCTTGCGGATAAGATTAAAAATTATACCGAAAAATTTGTTTTCAGTTTTGCCGATATCAACAATTACCGAAAAGTACAAAATAATTTAAAAAGAGCGGGAGTAAGGGCTTTTGAGTTTTCAGAAAAGCAAATGCGGGAAACGGCAAAGGGTATTTCCGAAATTTTTAAAAATACCGGAATTAATATTGCAACTTGTGCCGAAGCAATTGATTTGTCAGAATACGGTATTTCGCATAATAAGTGCATCGACGACGAGTTAATCGTAAAACTTTTTTCGCATGACGAAAAATTAATGAACTTTTTGGGCGTTAAGAAAAATGAAAAAGGTATTTTTGTAAATTCAAAGAAGAATTTAAAAGATAAAGGTCAGCGAAAATTATGCAAATGTATTGTAAGCAAAGATATCGGCGACTATAACACTTGCCCCGCAATGTGTGCTTATTGCTATGCAAATTCGGGCAAAATCGGTTTACTTTCTTAACGGGGACTTCTAAAATTTATTTACATCAAAATTTTCAGAATTTCTTTTGTTTTAAATTGTTTATTATGAAGGTTTTAATTTTAACTGTATTATTCTCTGTTTTTAATTTCAGTTTTGCCGAAACTTGTCATCCCGTTCATTTTTCCGTTATAAATATGGAATATAACGAGAGTGAAGAAGCGTTTGATATTTCAATAAAGTTATTTACCGACGACCTTGAAAAAATTATTGATTACAATAACAAAACAGTGCTTAATCTCGGAAAAGAAAATCAGGTAAAAGAATGTAATATGCTTATTGATAGGTATGTAAAGTCTAATTTTGTAATTGTTTTTGATAAAAAAGGAGTAAGTAAAAAATTGAAACAAAACAAAATAACCGTAAATAACAACGATAAAGCAACATGGATTTATTATACTTTAAAAAGTAAAAAACCGCACAAAGTTACCGTACGAAATACTTTATTAAACGATTTGTATAACGACCAAAAAAATTTGTTTATTTTTACCTGTAAGAAATTTCAAGAAGCCAAAAAATTTGAAAAAAACGATACAAACTTGCAATTTGTTGTTAAATAGCTTATATTTCACAAGTTTTTATTTAATCAGAATATGAAAAAATTACTCCTATATATATTATTTACATTTATTGTTTCTCATATTTGGGCAACACACAATCGTGCCGGAGAAATTACTTATGTTCACGTATCCGGAAATACCTATAAAATTACTTTAATAACTTATACTTATACGCCGAGTGCCGCTAACGAAACCAGAAATGTATTAACAATGCAGTGGGGTGACGGAACCACCTCTCAAATTCCTCGAATTAATATTGAATATCTTCCGGACGATATACAAAAAAATACCTATGAAATGAATCACACTTTTCCCGGTGCCGGTATTTATCAAATAGTTATGACCGATCCGAACAGAAACAGAGGTATTATTAATATTCCCGAATCCGTTACCGTAAAATTTACCGTAAAAACAATTCTGAAAATTGACCCGGATATCGGTGCAAACAGTACCCCGATTTTGCTTAATCCGCCGGTCGATAAAGCCGCTTTAAATCAGATATTTATTCATAATCCGAACGCTTACGACCCCGACGGCGACAGTCTGTCTTATAAACTGACCGAATGTTTGGGAGACAACGGTCAACCCATACCCGGATTTACTTATCCTGCGGCAAGCAATACGCTTTATGTAGATGCCGTAACCGGCGATTTTGTTTGGGATTCGCCTATGGAAGTCGGGGAATATAATGTTGCCATGTTAATTGAAGAATGGCGAAACGGCATAAAAATAGGTGAAATTGAACGCGATATGCAAATTGAAGTTCAGGAAACCGATAACCATCCGCCCGTAATAGCAGATTTACCCGATTATTGTATTATTGCCGGAGATACTTTGGATTTTAATGTTACGGCTTCCGACCCCGACGGCGACGATATTACGCTTTCGGCATCAGGAGGTATTTTTAATTTCAGTACAAATCCCGCAACCTTTACGGAAACAACCGGACCGACACCGCTTACGGTTCCGTTTCATTGGGAAACCGTTTGCGACCATATTCGAAAACAACCTTATAATGCCCTTTTTAGGGCAAAAGATATAAATCCGGAAGTCGGATTAACAGCTTATGAAAATGTAATGATTAAAGTTACGGCACCGGCACCTCAAAATCTTACGGTTTCACCGACTTCAAACTCAATTATTCTCAATTGGGATCACTATCAATGCAGCAATGCGGCGGGTTTTAAAATCTATCGCAGAAATGACTCTTTTTCTTATACCCCGAGCGATTGCGAAACAGGAATACCGAGCGGTTCCGGATATTACTTTGCCGGAATGGTAACCGGTTCTGGAACGGTAAGTTTTGAAGACGATTTTAACGGTTTCGGATTACCGCAGGGCTATAATTGGTGTTATCGAATTGTTGCCTATTTCGACGACGGTGCCGAAAGCTATGTTTCAAACGAAGCTTGCTCGGAGCTGATAAAAGCAGCACCGATTATTACGCAAACAAGTGTCGAAAATACCGATGAACAAAACGGAAGTATTCATCTTAAATGGATGCAACCGACAGAATTCGACACCGGCACTTACCCCGGACCTTATAAATACATAATAAAATCAACTGACGGGCAAGTATGGGAAAATTTTACAAATATCGGAGAAAACAACGGAATTACCGATACAACTTTTATTGATACACTTATTGATACCAAAAATAATGCAAAATCCTATGAAATAGGACTTTATAATCAAAGCGGAACTAATTGGGAATTAATAGGCAGCAACTCGCACAGCTCTTCTTTGTTTATTGAAGGCATACCCGGCGACAGAAAAATGACAATTAAAGTAAACGATAACACTCCTTGGACAAATTATGCCTATGTTTTATATCGAAAAAAATCGGATACCGATTGTAATTCGAATTCAACGGCTTACGATTCAATTACAACTTTTACGGGAACAGAATATACCGACAGGGGCTTAAAAAATGACACAAATTATTGGTATAAAGTAAAAAGTTACGGTCAATACGGTTTGGATTTTATTCCTAAACCGTTAATAAATTATTCTCAGGAAATTTGCGTATCACCTCAAGATACCGTGCCGCCGTGTCCCGTAAATTTAACATTGTCAACAGATTGCGACCTGTTTCAAAACTATCTGAATTGGACGGTTGATACCGAATGTGCACCGGATATAGATAATTTTCTGATTTTTTATTCCGATACAACCGTCGGCGGATTTCAATTAATCGACACGGTTAAAGATAATACGATAAGAACCTATGTGCATTCACCCAAAGAATCGCTCGGTGCCTGCTATGTTGTGTCTGCACAAGATTCTGCCGGAAATTATATCCCGCCCGAAAAACTGATGCGTGTATGTATCGATAATTGCGAATATTATGAGTTGCCGAATGTTTTTACCCCGAACGGCGACGGAATCAATGATTTGTTTAAGCCGTATCCCTATAAATTTGTTGAAAAAATTAATATGACCATATACAATCGTTGGGGAAATGCCGTTTTTAAAACCGAAAATCCGGATATTAATTGGGACGGCAGAGACTTTAAAACCGGAAAACCGGTATCCGACGGTGTATATTATTATGTATGTGATGTTTACGAAAACAGATTGTCCGGTCTTCAAGTCCGAAATATTGCCGGATTAATACGAATTTTTGGAAATAACGGAAATTCAAAAACAGAATAAAATGAAGATAACAAAAAAATATATATTGATAATTTCTTTATTCTCGGGGCTTGTTGCAAACAGCCAAACACCCGTAAATAATTTGTATCAAAAAGCACTTTCTGAATATTCGCAAAAAAATTATACCAAAGTTATTTCTGTTTTAAGCGAAGCAAATTTACCCGAATTAAATAACGATAAGTTTTTAATTCTGAAAGGCGATTGCTATTTCGAAACAGCAGATTTTGAGCAAGCACTTTCCGATTATTTAACGGCTTTTAAAATGAAAAATAAAACAGCCGCTTTAAAAATTGCCGAATGTTATGCTCAATTAAATGAGCCCTATAAAGCAGCCGAGTATTTGAAAGTATATCTTAAAACCCCGAATAAACTGTTACAATCCGAAATAAAATTATTACCGGCTTTTTCAAAAATTGAAAATACAAAAGCATGGATTAATTTGTGGAAAGAAAATTATTACAATTCTTACGAAAAAAAATTGGATGAGGCAAAATATCAAATATCAAAAGGCGATTATGCAACAGCATTCGATATTCTTGATAAACTGATAATAAAAAATCAAAAAAGACACAAAGCATACGATATGAGAGGCGATTTGCTGATGTTGACAAAAGATTATAAAAATGCCGCAATTTCTTATTTCAGAGCTTCCGAAATAAAAAAACATAATGTAACATACAAAACAAAAGCTGCCGACGCATTTTATCGTATTAAAAAATACAAAAAAGCAGAAAAGCTTTATAACGAGATAGTTAGAGGCAAATATTACAATCCCGAAATTCTTTTAAATAAAACAAAGAATGAAATTGAACTGAAAAAATATCCGGAAGCAAAACAAAGTATAAATCTTTTCTTATCCTATTTTCCGGAAAATGCCGAAGCTTTTTATCTGTCCGGAAAAATTCATTCGGCTGACGGTGAGAATATTGCCGCTCTCGAAGATTTTAACCGGTCAATAGCAAAAGACAACTCAAAACCGCAATATTTTATTTCCTGCGGCGACACCTATTTAAAAACATCAACTTATTCGGAAGCCGTAAAATCCTATGCTATGGCTTTGGATTTAAATCCCGCTTTGTCGGAAGTGTGGTATAAAAAAGGGCTTGCCGAAATAAAACTTTATAAATATGCCGAGGGATGTGAAGATTTAAAAAAAGCAAAATCACTGAATTACAATAAGGCAGACGACCTTTTATTTAAACACTGTAAATAAACATTATTTTTTCAATAAGGAAATTATAATTTCTTTTGCAAAAAAAACAAAGAATGGAAAATAATAAAAATGAGATTGATTTATTGGAATTGTTAATTAAACTCTACCTCTATTTAAAAAAATATTGGTGGATTTTCGGAATTGCTCTTATTTTCGGAATTGTATTCACTTTTATAAAATACAAAACAGTTAATAAATTATACAAATCCTCAATGATTATGTCGGCAAAATCGGATAATGATTATATGTATGCACTGACATTCAAAGAATTCAGTAAACGCTATGAAAAAAATCCGGCAGAACTAATAATCGGAATTATAAATCAGGTAAACGAACTTGTTAAAAGCGATAATCTTGATATTCTTGCTCATAAAATGAATGTAAAACCGTCTGAATTAAGCGGTCTTAAATCAATTTCTTCCGAATATAAAACCGAAAAAGGAGAAGCACCGAGCAATATGGTAAAAATTACCGCTGTTTCCGGTAACAAAAAAGTTTTTAATATATTGGGAAAAGGATTCGAGTTTTTAATCAATAACAACCCTTATGTAAAATCTGAAATTTCCGACGATTCCGTGATGCTGACAAATATAATTCGCAAAATTGAGATTAAATCGAAAGAATTAGACAGTTTGCAAACCAAATTTTTGAAAAACGGAAAAATAAACGATTTAATAATTTTTAAAGACAACTCTTTTTTCGGCGAAAGTGTAATGCTGGAATCCTTGAAAGAAAAATTGATAAAAGAACTCCAAAATATTAAAAAAGTAAAAACGGTTGAAGATTTTTATATGCCGAAATTCACAACAGAAAGTATTGCTAAAGCATTGGTAATAAATGTCTTAATTTTTCTGTTTTTAGGATTTATAATTGTGTTTTTTATTGTTTTTAATAAAAAAGCAAAAGAATTTGAGAAAAAACGGAAAAAATCTTAATCGAAGCCGATTTTTTTATGAAACAAAAAATTATTATTGCATCCGAAAGCCCGGTTAAGATTGAAGCTGTAAAAATCGCATTCTCAAAAGTTTTTCCGGATAATAATTTCGTTTTTTCGGGAAGTTCGGTTCCTTCCGGCGTTGCCGACCAACCTTCAACCGACAAAGAAACATTTTCCGGAGCAAAAAACAGAGCCGAAAATGCAAAAAATAAACTGCCCGATGCCGATTTTTGGATAGGAATTGAAGGCGGAATTGAAAAAAACAATTCCGAAACCGAAGCATTTGCTTGGGTATATATTATTTCAAAAACAAAAACCGGAAAAGCCCGTACCGCAAGTTTCTTTTTACCGGAAAAAATAACCGAACTACTCGAAAAGGGCTGTGAGCTCGGCGATGCCGACGATATTGTTTTCAACCGAAAGAATTCAAAAAAGAAAACCGGTGCCGTAGGAATTCTTACAAAAAATATAACTTCAAGAGCTGAATATTATTCCGAAGCTATTATTTTGGCTCTGATACCTTTTATTAATGACGACTTATATTAATATATGAATTTACAAGAAATAATGAATTGGCGATATGCCGCAAAAAAATTCGATGAAAATAAGGAAATTGACGAAAATACAATTCGTGATATCCTTGAAATTACCGGTCTGTCGGCAAGTTCATACGGTTTGCAGCCCTATAAATTTGTTGTTGTAAAAAATCAATCATTAAAAGATAAATTAGCAGAGGCATCATACGGACAAACAAATGTTGCAAATGCTTCGCATTTGGTTGTTTTTGCCGCAAGAACGGATATAAATAAAAAATTTATCGAAGATTTTATCAAACTTACGGCAGAACAACGAAAAACAGATGCCGGAAAATTTACGGAATTTAAAAATATGCTTATTAAATCATTTGCTTCAAAAACCGATGAGGCAATTTTTGATTGGGCATCAAAACAAGCATACCTTGCTCTCGGAACTTTTTTAATTGCCTGTGCCGAAAAGCAAATCGATGCCTGCCCGATAGGCGGCTTTGTACCTGAAAAATATGATGAAATATTAGATTTAAAAGCATACAACCTGCGTTCCGTTGTGGTCGCAGCCGCGGGGTACAGACATCCCGAAGACAAATATCAATTTTTTGCAAAAGTCAGAAAACCGCTTGACGAAATGATTATTGAAATAAACCGATGACTTGGATAGAAATTACGGAACTCATTTTACTCGGCATTTTCGTCGGATTTGTAAATACCCTTTCGGGAAGCGGCTCTTTGCTTACCTTGCCTTTCCTTATTTCTTTGGGATTGCCCGCAAATATTGCAAACGGTACAAACCGAATTGCAATACTCCTGCAAAACCTTGTCGGGGTAAGCAGTTTTAAAAGACAAAAAGTTTTTGAATTTAAAGAAGCAATTTGGCTGACCGTACCGACAATAATCGGTGCCGTAATCGGTGCTTCCGTTGCCGTAAAAATCAGCGATACCGTAATGGAACGAATAATTGCCGTAATTTTGGTCGTAATGTTTATTTTGCTTATTTTTAAACCGCAAATGTGGCTTAAAGAACAGGCAAAAGACCTGAAAACAAAACCGAATTTCGTTCAATTCATCGTTCTTTTTTTTGTGGGAATTTACGGCGGATTTATTCAAGCCGGTGTCGGATTATTTTTATTGGCGGGGCTTGTTCTCGGTGCCGGCTTCGATTTGGTAAAAGCCAATGCGATAAAAGGTTTTATCATATTACTTTACACGATTTTTGCTCTTTCGGTATTTATTTATAACGATTCCGTCGATTTTAAAATCGGATTGATACTTGCCGGAGGAAATATGCTCGGTGCTTTTGTAGCAAGTAAATTTGCCGTCGGTTGGGGGCCCAAATTTGTCCGTTACGTATTACTCGTTGTTCTGTTTTTGGCTGCCTTGAAACTGTTCGGTGTATTCGATTATTTTTTTAATTGAAAATTATTAAAAAACATATTGTTAAAAAAGAAATAAAAACCCTTGTTCGGGCAACGGAATATATTCATGAAAATTTTGATTATTTTAAAACAAAATCAGCCGTTAAAAAAGCTCTGAAAAAACATCATATCCTTATTAACGGAGAAATATGCCTTACCGGAACACACATAAAAAGAGGGCAGCTAATTGAAATTCTTGAAGAAAATACGGCAAATTTTAAAATCTTTAAGTTGAAAATTCCCGTTATTTTTGAAGATGAATTTATTGCCGTAATCAACAAACCGCCCGGAATAAGCGTAAGCGGAAATTATTTTAAAACCGTGCAAAACGCTTTGCCGTTTAATTTAAAAAAATCTGCTCAAAAAGATGCTTTACCTGTTCCTTTGCCCGCTCATCGCTTGGATAATCAAACCTCCGGCTTGTTAATTATTGCCAAAACACGAACAGCAAGAATACATCTCGGAAAACAATTTGAAGAAAAAAATATTCAAAAAAAATACAATGCCGTTGTAATCGGAACGCCCGAAAAAAATGGAATAATTAGTTTTCCCGTTAACGGAAAAAATGCCCTTACTCGTTACGAGCTCGTAAAAACCGAAAAATCATTGCGAAACGGATATCTTTCGCTTATAAATTTATATCCCCTTACCGGAAGAACACACCAATTACGCATTCATTGCGAACAATCCGGATTTCCGATATTGGGCGATAAATTGTATAACGGCGGGTTACCGGTTTTTAAAGGAAAAGGACTTTTTTTGTCAGCAACGGAAATTGCGTTTAATCATCCTGTTACAGAAAAATCTTTAAAATTTTTAATTCCTTATCCTCAAAAATTTGATACGGTAATTAAGAGGGAAAAGGAACGGTATTTTCGGTCAAAATTCTGAAATCTGTGTGAAATTAACATAGTAATTACCGGTATTTTTAATATTCTCTGATATTAGTTAAGTGCCCAATTCAATAATTAATTTTCCGATATTATTTTATCTTTGCCGGCAATATGGTTTCAGTAAATAACATAACACTTTCGTTCGGCGGAAAAATATTACTTGATAATATCTCCTTTGTTATAAACAAAAAAGACAGACTCGGTTTAACCGGAAAAAACGGAGCCGGAAAAACTACCCTGATGAAAATAATTAAAGGTATTCAAGAGGTTGATTCGGGAAGTGTTTCTCATTCGGCAGGAATAAAAATCGGCTATTTACCGCAACAAATGACCTATCCGGAAGGAAAAACGGTTATTGAAGAAACTTTTACGGCATTTTCCGAAATTTCAAAAATTGAAAAACAACTTGAAACCATAGGAAAATTACTTGCCGAAAGAGATGATTACCACAGCGACGATTATCTGAAATTAATCGAAGATTTAAATAAAAAAGAAGAGCGATTTCGGATATTGGGCGGACAATCGGTACATGCCGAAATCGAAAAAACCTTAAAAGGTTTGGGTTTTACGCAGGAAGATTTTAACCGACAGGTTACCGAATTAAGCGGCGGTTGGCGAATGCGTATCGAACTTGCCAAAATTATTCTTCAAAAACCCGAACTCCTTTTGCTCGACGAACCCACAAATCATCTTGATATTGAGTCGATTGAATGGTTTGAGCAACGTTTAATCAATTATCCCGGTGCTGTTGTTTTAATTTCTCACGACAGAACATTTCTGGATAATATTACAAAACGAACCGTAGAAATTTCGCTCGGAAAAATATACGATTACAAAGCAGCATACAGCAAATACGAACAACTTCGGAAAGAACGTATCGAACAACAAACCGCAGCTTATGAAAATCAACAGAAAAAAATAAAAGATACCGAACAATTTATTGAACGATTCAGAGCAAAAGCAACAAAAGCCGTACAAGTGCAATCACGTATTAAACAATTGGAAAAACTTGAACGAATAGAAATTGACCAAACCGATATTTCCGATTTGCATTTTAAATTTCCGCCGGCTCCGCATTCCGGAGAACTTACTTTGGATATTGAAAACTTAACAAAAAAATACGACGACAAACTTATTTTAAAAGATATAAATTTGACTGTCGAAAGAGGACAAAAAATTGCTTTTGTCGGGAAAAACGGAGCCGGAAAAACAACCTTAATTAAAATCATAACCGGGAAAACCGATTATTCCGGAAAAGTAAAAAACGGACATCTGGTAAAAATCGGCTATTTTGCTCAAAATCAGGAAAAAGAGTTAGACGAAACAAAAACTGTTTTTGAAACACTTGATGATATTGCAGTCGGTGAAGTGCGGACAAGAATAAGAACAATTCTCGGAAATTTTCTTTTCAGCGATGACGATATTGAAAAAAAAGTTGCCGTACTTTCCGGCGGT
Organism: uncultured Draconibacterium sp.; assembly: GCA_964500765.1. Classification (GTDB taxonomy): domain Bacteria; phylum Bacteroidota; class Bacteroidia; order Bacteroidales; family JAADGE01; genus JAADGE01. The sequence continues at coordinate 1,775 of CAZCPV010000031.1, read as the reverse complement.
GAACGTGCACGATTGGCTTTGGCAAAATTAATTTTGGAACCTTACAATTTTTTAATTCTCGACGAGCCGACCAATCACCTCGATATTCACTCCAAAGACGTATTAAAACAAGCACTTTTGCAATATGACGGTACCTTAATTATTGTTTCGCACGACCGATATTTTCTTGACGGCTTGGTTGATGAAATTTATGAATTTACAAACCGGAAAATAAAAAAACATGCCGGCGATATAAAACTATTTCTCGAAAAGAAAAAAAAGGAAAATTTAATACAAATTGAACAAAATAATACCGGGAAAAATGAAAAAACGGCAATTTTATCAAGCAATAAAGAATTGTTCTTAAAAAGAAAAGAAATTGATAAAGAAATTCGAAAAGTTGAAAAAAAACATTCCGAACTTGAAAACAAAATTGAAGAATTGGAAGATTTTATAAAAAAATGTGAAGATAAACTGTCGGCAGGAGCGGAGATTACGGAAAAAGAATTTTGGAATAAGTTTGAAAATGCAAAAAAAGAAGCAGATGAAAAAATGTTGCTTTGGGATGAGTTAACTCAAAAAATATCAGAACTTTCCGAAAAAAAAGAAAAGCTTTAAACGGTTTCTGATATAACGGATTAAGTTGTAAAAAAACTTCGGGAAAAATTGCTTGTCATTATTCGATAATAAAATATATTCTTATATTTGCATTTACTTGAATTACTTTAAGTAAAAAGTTTCTTATTTTTAATTAAAAGTATTAACAGAAATTGATGAAAGTACAATTTTTTAAAATAGTAAATATTGTTGTTTTAATTTTTGTAATATTTTTCTTTTCGAACTGTAAAGGAGAAGATTCGGATAAGGATACAAATGTTGATACACTTCAAAATCATAATACCGATAAAACTTTTAAATTTAAAGAAAAATTGTTCAGTATTCCGTCACCATTTGTTGCTTCCGGTTTAATTAAAAAAATTTCGGAAGACTATAACAACGATTTTTTAAATCCGGCAGAAAATAAAATAAACTATACGACAACTTATGCAAAAGCGTTAAACCTCGGTGTTTACACGGCAGATTTGGCTTATACCAATATTTACGAACAATTTTCGGCAACAACAAAATATATTAAAGTTGTAAGAAGTTTATCTTCGGAATTACAAATAATGAATGCCTATACCGATGAAGTCTTGGAAAATTTTGAAAATAATCTTCACGATAAAGATTCTTTAAACAAAATATTTACCGACGCATACAGAGAAACCGATTTGTACCTTTCCGAAAATAACAGAGAAAATATTGCCGACTTGGTAGTTACGGGAGCATGGGTTGAAGGTTTATATTTAATGACTCAAATTGCAAAACAAAAAACAAATAAACAATTAATTGACCGGATAGGAGAACAAAAATATTCGCTGAAAAATTTAATTAATTTATTGAACAAGCATCAATACAAGAACGAACAAATCAAGCAATTGTTTAAAAGTTTGAACGAATTGAACGATGAATTCGCTAAAATTGAAATAAAATATAAATACATTAATCAAATTGTTGTTCCGAAAGAACAAAAAACAGTTATTTTAAGCGAAACGGAAATTATTATTACGCCTGAATTGTTGAAAAATATTATTAACAAAGTTGAGAAAATAAGAAAACAAATTATAAAATAATACGAATCAAGGATTGAAAATATGCGAAAAATAGATATAATACCGGATAATAACAGTCCGGTTCAAACAGAACGCTGATGACACTGATTTTTGCTGATTTACGCAAATTTTATCCGTGATTAT
>CAZCPV010000030.1:7452-18158 GCA_964500765.1 uncultured Draconibacterium sp. | reverse complement strand
GGGCAACATTGCCATTTGTCTTTTTACAATCCATTCCTGAATTGTGCGAAGTTCCATGTCGTCATATTTATCTTTAAATTCGGGAGCAACTTCCAAAGTATATTGATAAATTTCTCCCAGCCCCGTGCTTATGGGTGCCATAAACGGCTCTCCGAAACCTTTAGGAATTTTTTCTTTTACTTCCGAAAGCGCTTCGGCTACCAATTGACGAGGCAGATAGGTTCCTGCATCATCTTTAAAAACGATTGTAACAACCGATAATCCGAAACGCGAAACACTCCGTATTTCCGTTACATCAGGTAAATTTGCCATTGCAAGCTCTACTTGGTAGGTTACAAATTGCTCAATGTCTTCGGTCCCGAGATTAGGGGCGGTTGTGATTACCAGCACTTGATTATTGGTAATGTCAGGAACTGCATCAAGCGGCACTTTTGTTGCCGAATATATTCCGCCGATTATAAGCCCTATTGTCATCAACCAAATAAGGGCTTTGTTCTTTATTGAAAAAGATATTATTTTATTAATCATACTTTTTGAATTGATTATTTATTATTGAATATTGATATTTGATGTTTGTCCGAAAAGTCGGGAAACAAAAATTTTAACCAATACTGATTGGTTTTTCTAAATTAAGTATTGATTTTCTAACAAAAAAGTGAAGGCGAACCTCTTGCAGGTTCAATTTTTGAAAAGATGTATTCCGGTAAGTTAAAACATTGTCCTTTTAATAATTTTTTTTCTGCTGCCGAAAATTTAATAAACGAAAATTCATGATTTTTGAATACATTAAAACCGGTATTTTTCTGAATTTTCACATAATTTTCAACAGAAATATTTATTTTTTGAAAAATAATATTATTCAATACATAACAATGAATTGCATTACCCGAATTTTGCTTGTCTGGTGTTTTGGTGTGACGGCTTGTATTATTTTCAGGCAAATGATGATCAAGCGGAATAACGGCATGTGAAAATATCAGTAATCCTAAAATTACAGTTACAAGAAGATTAATATTTTGATGCCTTTTATTCATTGATGCAAATATACGGATAAATTTCGTGCAACTCGGTTGCAAAGTTTATTCGGATACTTTTTCGTTACAATTTGCACAAACACCCTTGATGACCATATTTACATTTTCGAGAGAAAAGCCGTGAGGTAAATTTATTGTCGGAATCGGTATTTCCGTAAGGCAAAACGTTTGTTTGCAAGATGTACAGAAAAAATGAAGATGCAAATCTTCCGGATTGCATTCACAGGTATCATGACAAACGGCGTATCGTATTGCTCCGGAGCCGTCGTCGATACTGTGTATAAGCTTTTTATCTTCAAAAGTTTTAAGCGTACGATATAATGTTGATTTTTCGGCATTTGCAAATTTATCTTCGAGTTCGGGAAGACTTATTGCCGTTTTTTGCTCGGTAAGGACTTTTAAAACCAGCAAACGCATTGCTGTCGGCTTTATGTTTTTATTTTCTAAATTATGTTCAAATTGTTGCTCCATAGCAGACTTTTTTCAATATCAAATTTTATTTCCGGGTTTAAATATTGAAGCATTCGAATGTTTTTTCATTCCTTTTAATGCCAAAATTAAAATAAAGATAACATAAGGAATGAAAATTAACAACAGTAAATCGTTCTTGGCAAGAAGAATAAAATCGTAAATTCCGTGAAACAAAACGGGAACGGCAAGTGCAAGAAATAAATAAAACACTTTTCCGGAAGGTTTAAATTTTGCAAAAGCAAGAAAATAGCCGGAGGTAACGGCAAAAATTGCATGAGCCGGAACAGCGGTAAATGCTCTTATTATTCCTGTTCCGAAACCGCTTCCGAGAACATACAGTAAATTTTCGGCAGCGGCAAATCCCATTGAAATAAAAACTGCATATACGATACCGTCAAATTTCTCATTGAAATTTTTGTTTTTCCAAATAAAAATAAAAAAAACAAGAATCTTAAAAAATTCTTCCGTAAAGGCGGCAACAACAAAGGCATCATAGGCAGCCGTATTTAATTGCATAGTCGGAAGAGCGTATTTAGTATGCCAATAATTTGTAAGTGCAGTTTCGATAAAATAAACCGGAATTACCGAAAGTATTCCGAAAAAAAATACTTTTGTAAGCAATCTTTTCGGTTCTTTTTCGTATTTATCTCTGTTATAGACATATATCAGAAGAACAATTACGGGGGCAAGTGCAACGGAAATAAGAATCATTTACAAATTGTCTTTATGTGAATTGTAAAATTTAATATATTTTTCGGCAATCGGAAGTTTTTTCAGCTTTTTAAAATTATTTCCGGAAATAATCACGGGAGTATATGATTGATACGGTACTTTGTTTAATTTGCCCGAATTTCTGATTTTATTGAAATAAATTGAAGCACTTTCGAAATCGGCAAATTTTTCAACCGCTATAACAGATTTATTATCGTTTAAATCGATTAAATTTACTTTCAAATTGTCTTTAGGAAACGTAATTGCATTGTATGTTGTAAGAAGATATTTAATAATATTTGTTGTCGTATCTTTTTTATTTGTAAAAACAATGTAATAATATGCAGAATCATTTTTAACCGTATAATAATTCGGGTCGTATTTTCCGCTGTTAAGCAAATCGATAACATCTTGTGCTTTCGGTGTAATTTCGTCTTTCGGGTATTTTTTTACCAACTCTTCAAGCAAATTTTTCATTTCTTTTTGGTTTCCCAAACTCCCTTTCGACATTGCTTCCAGATACAAAAATTTAGCTGCCAGATAATTTTCTTCCGAAATTTTAAAAGCTTCCGATGTTTTGTTTATTGTTTCGGTATAGTTATTTTTTTTATAGGCATTGTATGCTTCTTCATATAATTTGTCAATGTTGTTTTTATTTTGTTTTAATTTTACAAGGTAATCAGGGTCGGACAATATTTGTGCGTATTTACTGTACGGATACTCTTTGAGAATTTTATTTCTGTATTTTTCGGCTTCTGTTTTGTTTTTTAAATATTTATAATTCAATAAATAAAGATTAAAATAGGATTCCAAAACCAAATCATTTTCAGGGAATCGTTTTATTAATGTTTTGTATGATTTTTCGGCTTCGGGATAATCATTCATTTTTCGTTCGTAAACAACCCCGGCATTAAAATACGCTTTTGCAATACGTTGGTTTGAACGTTCAACCATAGAATCGGTTAATAATAAATCCTGAAGGTAATATTCAACTTTTTTGTTGTCGGTAACTCTTCCCGAATCTTGTTTCTCCGTATTCTCGTCTTCATCTCCTTCGTTATTAATAACTTGCTTATTTTTACGTCGCCAGTGGTCTTCTAATTTTCGTTTTCCCCATAATTTTAAAAACTCCGATTTTCCGATACTTACGGCTTGCGGATTATAAAAATACCATTTTCCGGAAGTCGGATTCATTGAATAATCGCCTTGCATAAATTCGCTGTTCCTGTAATTTGACATTCCGGCATTTCGTGCCGCCGCTTCGTCGGCTTTTAATTTGGCAATTATTGCTTCGATATAGGCAAGTCTTTTTGTCGAATCCATCGCCGAAATACGTTGAAGACTGTCTTCATAAGTAATTATTTTTAAATTATCCGTCAGCTCTTTAATATTTTTTGCTTTTTTTGAAATAATATCATATTCCGGATAATCGGTTTTAAGAACCGACATGGTACTGTCGAAATAATTTCCGGCAGGAAGATATTTTCTGTTTTTAAAATAAATTTCGGCTAATTTTAAATAAGACAATGCTTTTTGATTGTCATTGGAAATGCTTTTTTGAGCAGATAATTTGTAATATTCAACGGCTTGTTTTTCGTTATTCTCTTTTTGCTCAATACCGGCTAATACATAATAAATTTGATCCTGAAAATCAATATTTTTATCATCGTTCAGCATTTTATTCAATAATTTTCGTATCTTCTCGGAACCTTCGGAACTGTTCAAAAAAGCTTTTGCCATATTAATTTTGGCATTAAAAGCCATTTCATAGGGCGGGTTCATTTTAATAACTTCCGAAAATAATTTAACGGCTTTATCGCCTTCGTTTATTTTTTGATTTAATTGTGCCGTTATGTATTTTAATCGTGCTTTATCCTTTTTTTTCTTGGTTTTTGAAATTATAAAGTCTAATTTCTCAATTGCATCCCGATATTTTTTTTGTTTTACGTAAATATTCGCATAACACATGTCAACAGCTTGATTTAAACGCTTCGGGTGTTTGGTATCGTCGGTAATTAATTTTAAATAATTGAGTGCTTCGGGGTAACTTCCGGACGCAGCTTTAATTCGGGCAATCCAATATAAAGCATCAAATTTTACTTCTTCATTTCTGAACTTATTGATAATCAGATGTAAAGATTTTAGTCCGCCGGTATAATCTCCTTTATAATAATACGCTTTTCCGATAAGCAAATACGCATCGTCCACATATTTGTTATATTCGGTTTTGGCATAAAATGCTTTTTCTTTATCCGTCAATTTATAAGCTCTTTTGCCTTTTTTGGGTTCTTTGCGTTTGGGTTTTGCCGTAATCGAGTGCATTTTTATCATTTTTACGGCTTTTTTTATGGAATTATCCATGTCGGAAGATACGGCGGCTTGTATATCCTTTCTTTCCGCTTTGTAAACAGGTAAAAGCAGGGTATAATCTTCCGGTGTTTCCCGAATGGTTTTAAGTCCGTTTTTAAAACTTTCATATCCGTTGAAATAGATATTAAAATATGCCGTAGTGTTATGATAAAACCGACTTAAAGCAGTATTTTTTTCTGTTGAACAGGAAAAAAAAGCAAAGGTTAAAAATAAAATAGCTGAGATTAAAGAAATATTCTTTTTCAATGTTATCTGTTTTGACTGACAAAGTTATACTTTTAAACGTATTTTTTAAAAAAAATTGTATTTGAACTTATTTTTTATCCGGACTGATTTTTAATAACAATTAATTAAATTAAAAATATCTTTTTCTATCTTTACGCATTCTTAAATTATATTTACAAAAATCAAAAAAATGAAAAACCTGTCATTACTCATAGTCGCCCTGTTTTTTGCTCATTTCTTAAAATCTCAAACCGAGATACCTTCGGTATATTCGAATATTCATGCTGCTGCCGACGGACAAATTTATTATGAATTATTAGGTAAGAAATTTTATGCTGAAAATAAAAAAGATTATTATACTTTGAAGCAACTGCAAGGAAATCCGCAGGCAAGCGAAAACGGTATTTCTTTTGATTTTGCCGCTGAAAATTTATCCGGTAAATTGTATTACGGACTGATAAATTACAATGATGCAAAAAATCCGATACCCGTTTGGTTTAAAAAAACTGCAAAAATCCAAAACGGTAAAGCAAAAATCAACATAAAAAAGAACTTATCCGGAAGGTACGACATGTCCGAATGGGAAAAAAACGGTTTCGGAACATTGGGATATCGCGTATCCGACAGCACCGGAGCTTTACTGTACGACGGTGTTGTTTCGTTTTATTACAAAAACGGAAATTTTAAAATTGCGAAAACCGTAACGGAAGGTCCGTTTGTAAATCTTTTAACTTCAAAAAGTTCGGTTATTTCTTTTGATATGAATAAACCTGCAAAAGCCGAAATAGTTATTAACGGAAAAACTTATTCCGACAAGAATACCGGAAAACATCATGAAATAAAAATTACCGGCTTAAAACCGGACACAAAATACGATTATGAAATAAAATATGGAGAATTATCCCAAAAATACAGTTTTAAAACGGCTCATAAAAAAGGAGAAAGAAAACCTTTTGTATTTGCCTATGCAAGCGATTCCCGTAAAGGACAAGGCGGCGGCGAACACGATTTGGGAGGCGTAAATTTTTACGTAATGCGAAAAATAGCTGCTGCGGCACAATCAAACAATGTTGCTTTTGTACAGTTTACGGGAGATTTAGTAAACGGCTATGTTTCCGATAAAAAAGAAATAAATTTACAATATGCAAATTGGAAAAGAACAATTGAACCTTATGCTCATTTTTTTCCGTTTATTTGTGCACAGGGAAATCACGAATTTGTCGGTTTTCAATTTAAAAATAAAGAGGGAAAACGCAGAGGTTCGGTAGCAAAATTTCCGTTTGAAACGGAATCTTCTTCGGCAGTTTTTGCTTCAAATTTTGTAAACCCGCATAACGGCCCCGAAAGCGAAGACGGTGCAGTTTACGACCCGAACCCGAACAAAACGGATTTTCCGCCTTATGACGAAACGGTTTTTTATTACATCTACGACAATGTTGCCGTTATCGTTTTAAATTCAAATTATTGGTACTGCCCGTCTTTAAAATACAACCCGAAAACAAGCGGCAATTTACACGGTTACCTTATGGACAAACAGTTGGAATGGTTGGATAAAACAATTTCAAAATTAGAAAAAGACCCGGATATTGACCATGTTTTTATAACACAACACACGCCGGCATTTCCCGACGGCGGACATGTAGGTGACGATATGTGGTATAAAGGAAAAAATAAATACCGCCCTTATGTTGCCGGAAAACCGGTTGACAAAGGAATTATCGAAAGACGTGATGAATATTTGAATATTCTGATAAATAAAAGTTCAAAAGTTATTTCATTGCTTACCGGCGACGAACATAATTACAATAAATTAAAACTGACACCGGATGTAAATATTTATCCCGATAATTGGAAATTGACAAAATTGAAAAGAAACAGAACAATTTGGCAAATAAATAACGGAGCAGCCGGAGCACCGTATTATGCTCAAGATAAATCGGTTCCGTGGACAAATGCCGTTTCCGGATTTACAACGCAAAATGCCTTGGTTTTAATTTACGTGAACGGTAAAAAAGTATCGGTAAAAGTTATAAATCCCGAAACGTTAAATATTTTTGACGAATACGAGTTACGCTGAAAATCTAATATTCGCAAGTCACGGTGTGAATAAGCTAATAAACAGTAAGTTGTAACGATTACACATCGCTGCTAATTAACGATTCACGCCGGAACTGTCAACTGTTTAGTTGCAGTTCCGCGAAATTAAGATGAAAATATCAATAAGAATATTTGATGAATAAAAAAGTAATCATAAAAGAAAAAGCCGAAGAATCGGTTATTCGACATTTGCAGGAAGTTTTAAAAACAAAAGATAATGTTTTACTTAACGAAACCTTGGCAAATTTGTTGGCACAAAGAGGTATCAAAACCTATGAAGAAGCCGAAACTTTTTTCAGACCGTCGTTAGACAAACTGCACGACCCGTTTTTGATGAAAGATACGGATAAAGCTGTTTCGCGATTAAGTAAAGCCATTTTACAAAATGAAAAAATATTAATTTACGGCGATTATGATGTTGACGGAACCACTTCAACGGCTCTTGTCTATTCTTTTTTAAAAAAATACGTAAAACAAATTGATTATTATATTCCCGACAGGTATTCGGAAGGTTACGGAATTTCTTACAAAGGCATTGATTTTGCCGAAAAAAATAATTTCTCGCTGGTAATTGCTCTCGATTGCGGTATAAAAGCAAATAAAAAAATTGATTATGCCAATCAAAAAAATATTGATTTTATAATTTGCGACCACCATACACCCGGTGATAAAATTCCGGATGCAACAGCGGTTCTTGACCCGAAAAGACCGGATTGTTCTTATCCCGACAAAAATTTATCGGGATGCGGAGTCGGCTTTAAATTTTTACAAGCATTTTCAGAAAGTCAACAAATTCCTTTTGACGAACTTCTTGAATTCATTGATTTAGTTGCCGTAAGCATAGCATCGGACATTGTTCCCGTTGTCGGAGAAAACAGGATTTTGGCGTATTACGGATTAAAAAAATTAAATTCAAATCCCATAACCGGACTGAAAACCATTAAAAACATTGCCGGTGTTAAAGATAAAGATTTAACAATTTCGGACTGTGTTTTTAAAATAGGTCCCAGAATTAATGCCGCCGGAAGGATAGAATCGGGAATGTCTGCCGTTGAATTGTTAATATCCGAAGATTCCGCTGATGCTCACGGTTTTGCAAAAAATATTGATAATTTTAACAACGAACGTAAAGAACTTGACAGAACAATTACGCACGATGCTTTGCGAACCATAGGAACGGATATTGATTTAAGGAATCGAAAATCAACCGTAGTATTTCATAAAGATTGGCATAAGGGTGTTGTAGGAATTGTTGCCTCACGTTTAACGGAAACCTATTATCGCCCGACGATTGTATTGGGCGAATCCGACGGACTGGCAACGGGTTCCGCACGTTCTGTTTCCGATTACAATATTTACGAGGCCATTGATGCTTGCAGTCATTTATTGGAAAGTTTCGGAGGGCATAAATTTGCCGCCGGTTTATCTTTAAAAGTTGAAAATATAGAAGCATTTTCCGATTGTTTTGAAAAATATGTTTCCGAAACCATTACGGACGAACAATTAATTCCGGTTATCCGTGTTGATGCCAAATTAAAATTTTCGGATATCGACAGAAAATTTTTCAGTATAATGAGCCAAATGGCACCTTTCGGACCGGGAAATATGTCGCCTGTTTTTATTACCGAAAATGTGCAGGATACCGGAAACTCTCGCAGGGTCGGGGCAAATAAAGACCACTTAAAGTTAGAAGTTGCTGATGAAGAAGGAGTTATAATGTCGGGTATTGCATTTTCTTTTGAACCGGAATATTATGAAAGAATGTCAACCGAACCGAAACCGAAATTTGATATTTGTTATTCAATCAACAAAAATGAATTTCGCGGGAAAATTACTCTGCAACTTTCCGTTAAAGAAATTATTTTTTCGGAATAAATTTTACAATTCCGATTTACTCAAAAATTTTATTATTCCCGAGACCTATTTTATTAAAAAAATAAGATAAAGAAACACCTAAAACACCCAAACCGTATTTAATACTTCTCTGCAAATTAATAGATGATGCTTCTTCAAAATATTTTGTAGGACAAGTAACTTCGGCAATTTCAAATCCTTTAAAGAAAATTTGTGCCAGCATTTGGTTGTCAAAAATAAAATCATCCGAATTTATATTGTAGTTAATATTTTCCAGAACTTCCTTAGAAAACGCACGATAGCCGGTATGATATTCCGACAATTTTTGATTCATCAGAATATTTTGAAATAAAGTTAAAAACCGATTTGCAATATATTTATACCAAGGCATTCCGCCTTTTAAAGCCCCTTTTCCCAGAATTCTGGAACCCACGGCAACAGGATAAACATCATTGGCAATCAAATAACACAAAGAATGAATAAGTTTCGGAGTATATTGATAATCAGGATGTAACATTACAACAATATCGGCTCCGAGTTCCAGTGCTTTGTTATAACATGATTTTTGATTTGCACCGTAACCCATATTCTTATCATGTTTTATAATATGTTTTATTCCGATACGTTCTGCCTCTTTTACGGTATCATCACGACTTAAATCATCGGTTAAAATAACCTCGTCAACAATGTCAAAAGGAATTTCATTATAAGTTGTTTCAAGGGTTTTTTCCGCATTATAAGCCGGTAAAACAACGACAATCTTCTTATTATTAATCATATAATCAGTATGTTTTTAAAGTGCAAAACTAAAAGAAATAAATAATTTAAAAGCATCTTAAAACAAAGTTTTATTTTTTTAAACTGTTTTCAATTTAAATAGCGTAAATTTGCAAAAAATTTGATTAAATCGTTTAAAAATGAAAAAAATTACATTATTCTCGGCACTTATCGTATTGATTTCTTTTTCTTGTAAAAAAACAGCCGAATTTTACAAAATTGCCGGCGAAACACAAGGCACAACCTACCACATGATATACGAAGGAGAGCATCCGAACCTAAAAAAACAGGTTGACTCTTTATTGGAAATTTTCGATATGTCTTTATCTACTTATGAACCGTATTCAACTATTTCAAAAGTAAATCAAGGAAACAATGTTGAAGTTGATTCGCTGTTTATACAAATGTTTAACAAAGCAGCCGAAGTTACAAAACATACCGGCGGTGCTTTTGACATTACCGTGGGACCTTTAATTAATGCATACGGTTTCGGTTACGGAAAACAAGAGACAGAAATTGACAGTGCTTTAATTGACAGTCTCTTACAGTTTGTAGGAATGGATAAAGTAAAAATTGTAAATAACAGATTGATAAAAGAAGATGACCGTATGCAGCTGTCGGGAAATGCTATTTCGCAAGGACAGGCGGTAGATTTTATCGCAAATTTCTTTAAAAAACAAGGAATAAAAAATTATATGATTGAAATCGGCGGAGAATTAGCCGTAAAAGGTTTAAAAGAGGGCAAAAAATGGCGTGTAGGTATCGATAAACCTTATGAAGGAAATGATGTTGCCGGACAAGATTTACAAACTATTCTTGCTTTAACCGACAAAGCCGTTGCCACTTCGGGAAATTACAGAAAATTTTATGTACGAGACGGGAAAAAATATTCTCATTCCATTGACCCGCATACCGGCTATCCGGCTTTTCAAAATATTTTAAGTGCCACCATTATTGCCGACGATTGCATTACGGCTGATGCTTATGCTACGGCATGTATGGTTTCGGGCTTGGAAAAAAGCAAAGAAATTGTAAAAAATGTAGATTTAGATGCCTATTTTGTATATTCTGACGAAGAAACCGGAGAATATAAAGTATGGTACACCGATGCCGTTAAAAATATGATTGTCGGAAAATAATGCCGGCTTTGACTTCGACAAGCTCAGT
>CAZCPV010000030.1:0-7352 GCA_964500765.1 uncultured Draconibacterium sp. | reverse complement strand
AACAAATATTTTTTTCTGATTTTTTTATAAGCATCCAAATCTTTTTGCCAAGTTTTACGAATAGCTTCTTCGGACATTCCGGACATAATTTGCTTATAAAGTTCAGCATTTCCGGCAAGCAAATTAAACCACCGTTTATTGGTAATAAATCTTGACTTATTCGAGAATTTATTATAAAAATAAAGTAAATATTTCAAAGTAAACATTACATTTTCTGTCTCTCGTAAATCAATTCCGTAACATGCTTTTCCTTCCTGCACCGGATTCATTTGCATACCGGGAATATCTTTCGGAACGAAAGTAAACTTTCCGAACGAAGTATCCGGATAACCGATTACCTGAAAAGGGAAACTTGTCCCCCGCCCTATGCTTATTTGCGTTGCTTCAAAAAAACACAAAGAAGGGTATAATAAAATTGCTTGGTCGTTCGGCAAATTCGGCGAAGGTTTTATCGGTAAGCTATATTTGTCAGAATGTTTATAATTATTTACTTTTATAACCGACAAATCGCATTGCAGTCCGTTTTTCAACCAGTTTTCACCGTTAATCATAAGAGCCAATTCTCCTATCGTTAAACCGTGCACAACCGGAATTTTATCCATACCTACAAATGATTTAAACGCAGGTTTTAAAACCGGACCGTCAACATAAAACCCGAGCGGATTCGGTTTGTCAAGTATAATTAACTTTTTATGATTTTCGGCACACGCTTCCATAAGTAAATGCAAGCTGCTGATATAGGTATAAAACCGAACACCGACATCCTGAATATCAAAAATTACAATATCAATATCTGCCAATTGTTCGGCTTTTGGTTTTCGGTTTTTACCGTACATTGCAACAATCGGGATACCTGTTTTTTTATCGATTTCAGCCGAGAAATGCTGACCTCTGTCAATATTCCCCCTGAAACCGTGTTCAAGGGCAAAAATTTTTACGACATTAACGTTTTCGGAAAGTAAAAAGTCGAGCAGATGCACCGAGTCAATCATTGAAGTTTGATTGGCAACAATTGCAATTTTTCGGTTTTTCAGTAAAGGTAAATATTCAGAATACTGCTTATCGCCGGCTTTAATTTCTTTTTTCTCGGGAAAAACAATTTTTTTAATCGTATCCGAACTTATTTTTTGTAGAACAACAGTGTCCGTTAAAATTTTATTCGGTTGATTATTAACTATTTTTCGGTTGATTTTTCGGCTGCATGAAAAAAACAATAAAACTATTAATCCCGTAACCGGAAAAACTGAAATTTTTGACATACGAAACATAAATTTACAATTAGAATTCGGCAAGTTTTTCTTGGAATTTTTCGTTAGGTTTAATCGGGTCGTTATCTTCGCGATATTTACTTTTCAGTCCTTCTACAAAATACATATCAATTTCACCTTTATTTTTGGCGGGAATTTTACCTCTGTATGTACAAATAAAATAATCTTTAATATATTCATAAGTTGCTCCCGAGATATTAATTTTGCCCGGTTCTCCGGCAGTTTCCAATCGACTGGCAGTATTAACGGCATCCCCCCAAATATCGTAAGCAAATTTTTTGGTACCGATAACTCCGGCAACTACTTTCCCTGTATGAATTCCGATTCTTAATTCCCAAACCGTATAACCTTTTGCCTTTCTCAAATCGTTATAATCTTTCATAAAACGCTGTATTTCCATAGCAGCCAGCACAATATCAATAGGATTACTTTTATTTCTTAACGGAAGTCCGCCAACACACATATAAGCATCTCCGATAGTTTTAATTTTCTCTATAAAATGTTCTTCGGTAATTTCATCAAATTTTTTAAAATAAACGCCTAATTCTTTAATAATTTCTTCCGGTTCAAGCTCAGAAGATATTTTTGTAAAATCCTTAAAGTCCGTAAACATTATGGTTACCATACGATATTTCTTGGCTTTCACCTCTCCTTTATTTTTAAGTTGTTCGGCAATTTCGTAAGGTAAAATATTTTGAAGTAATTCGTCGGTTTTATTTTTTTCAATTTCTAATTGTGCATTTTTTTGTTCGAGTTCGCTTGACTGTTTGGCAAGATCTTCCGCTTGTCCCGTAATTCCTTCAATCAACTTAAACAAAGCCAGTAAGGATTTTACTCTTACGGTTAATTCTAATCGATCAAAAGGAATTTTCAAAAAATCACCGGCACCGAACATTACGGCACGTTCAATATCTCTGTTATTACTCGACATTACCAAAACAGGTATTTGCATTGATAATTCAAATCCGCGTAAATCCATCAATAAATCCAGCCCTTTTGTATCCTCTCCGTAATCAATATCCAGCAAAATTATATCGGGTTTTTGTTCTTTAATTACATCAAAAACATCTCCCGAAATTTTTGAAGAAATAATAAAATACGATTGAACCTCACCTTTAAAGCTGTCTTTAATAATTTTTATTATTTTATCATTATCGGATACAGCAAGAATAATATATTCGGAATGATTAATCATTTATCTTATTTTCGAAACCACTTTTTTTATCAGTACAAAAATTTTGCCCTAAATATAAGGTTTTAGAATTGATTTTAAAAATTCAATTTATATATTTGTCGTTTTAATTGATAAAATGAAAATATTTATCCGATGATAAGTAAAGAAAATATAACAGAATTGCATAAACGCAGAAATGCGTTAAGGGGGTATCTTTGACATTGACGAGAAAAAAAAACTACTGTCGGAAAAAGAAAAAATAACACAAAATCCTGATTTTTGGAACAACTCGAAAGAAGCCGAAAAAAAATTAAAAGAAATTTCTCGCATTAAATCTTGGATTACGGATTTTGAAAAAATCGTTTCAGCTTCCGAAGATTTAGAAATTTTATTTGATTTTTTTGAATCGGGTGAAGCCGATGAAACCGAAATTGAAACAGCGTACAAAAAAACGATTGAACTGATTGAAGAACTCGAATTTCGAAATATGCTCCGAAATGAGGAAGATTCTTTAAGTGCAATACTGAAAATAAATCCCGGTGCAGGCGGTACGGAAAGCACCGATTGGGCTGAAATGCTTATGAGAATGTATATTCGATGGGGCGAACGAAACAATTACAAAGTAAAACAACTGTATTATCAACCGGGTGACGAAGCAGGAATAAAAAGCGTTACCTTGGAATTTGACGGTGAATATGCCTACGGATATTTGAAAAGTGAAAACGGTGTTCATCGGCTTGTACGATTATCGCCTTTCGATTCAAGTAACAGGCGACATACTTCTTTTGCATCGGTTTTTGTATCTCCGGCAATTGACGATACCATAGAAATAACAATTAATCCGGCAGATATTACTTGGGAAACATTTCGCTCCGGAGGTGCCGGCGGACAAGGCGTAAACAAACTCGAAACAGGCGTAAGAGTAAGGCACAAACCAACCGGAATTGCCGTTGAAAACACTGAATCGCGTTCTCAACTGACCAATAAAGAAAATGCTCTGCGAATTTTAAAATCGCATCTTTATGAAATAGAATTACGAAAAAAACAAGAAAAACAAGCCGAAATAGAAGGCAGTAAAAAGAAAATAGAATGGGGTTCGCAAATCAGAAATTATGTAATGCACCCCTATAAATTGGTAAAAGATAATCGAACCGGACATGAAACATCAGATGTTCAAGGAGTTATGGACGGCGATTTAAATCCGTTCATAAAAGCATATTTAATGGAATTCGGAGGTAAGTAAAAAGGAACTATGTCATTATTAAATTATTTTTCAAAAGACCCGGACAAAAGGGCAAAATTTATTTTTAATTTTATTGCACCGTTTTATGCAAAATTCGACAAATCATTACAAGAAGGTTTTGAAGCATCGGTAAAAGAATTGGATAAAGAAATAGTAATTGCGGGAAAAACCGTATTGGATGTAGGAACAGGAACAGGTGCCTGGGGAGCGGCAATAAACAAATTGGGACCTTCCGGTATAGAGGCAGTGGATTTTTCGGAAAAAATGATTAAACAAGCAAGAAAAAATCATCCCGAAATAAATTTTCATCATATCAATGCCGAAGATTTATCCGATTTTAAAGATAATTCTTTCGACCTTGTAACGGCATCTTTTGTTTTGCACGGGGTAACGGAAGAAAAACGTCGAAAATTATTAAACGAAATGAAACGTGTTTCAAGAAAATATGTGGTTCTACATGATTTTATCGGAAAAACACCTTTCGGAATTAAAATTCTTGAATTTTTTGAACGCAGTGATTACAAACACTTTAAAAAGAATTTTTGTAACGAACTGAAAGAAAATTTTTCATCGGCAAAAAAAATTCCCGCACGATACGGTTCGGGATTATATATTGCAAAAAAATAAACAAATAAAAATTAAAATTATGATAAAAATATATCACAACCCGAGATGTAAAAAAAGCCGTGCCGGCTTACAATATTTACAAGAAAAAAATATTGATTTCACCATTGTACAATATTTGAAAGATGAACCGTTTACATTTGAAAGTTTAAAAAATATTCTAAAAAAAATGAATGTAAAACCGGAAGAAATGATTCGCAAACAAGAAAAAGAATACAAAGCGAATTACAAAGGCAAAACTTTTTCCAACGACGAACTTATAAAAATAATGGTTGAAAATCCGAAATTTATTAATCGACCGATTATTGAAACCGACGATAAAGCTGTGTGGGGCGACCCGCCTTCAACTGTTGATAACATACTTTAAAAAAATACAATGCTGATTTCAAGCGAATTAAAACAAACAAATATTGCCGAATACATTTTGTATATGTGGCAAACCGAAGATATTGTCAGAGCATTTAATTTTGATATTGAAAAAATTAAAACGGAGATTGTTGATAAATACGATGTTTCCGATGAAATAAAAGACAATATTCTTAATTGGTACAACAGTATAATACAAATGGCCGAACTTGAAAACATAAAAAAATCCGGTCATTTACAAATTATCAGAAATATTGTTAACGATTTGTACGACTTGCATTTATGGTTGTTAAATCAACCGAATGAAGTGCAATACAAGCAATATTTTGACATTGCCTTACCGCATATAAAAGCATTGGAAGAAAAAATGCAGGGAACGGCGGAAAATGATATTGACGTGTGCTTACACGGGCTTTATGCCGTTATGCTTCTGAAAATGAAAGGCAAAGAGATAAGCAGCGATACAAAAACGGCAATTGAAACATTTCGTAAATTAATTGCCTTATTATCGGCAAAATATAAAGAACGAGAAGAACATCCGGAAAAATTCAATTAACCGATTTGTATTCTTTCTCCGAGAAACTTCGGTTTTGTTTGCAAAATATAAATATCCAGAAGTGCTTTAACGCGTGCAAACAATTCACGAAAACGTATTCTTATTCCGTCTGCCCCGCTTACTTCTTCGGCATCGTAAGCAAGGGCATCAATACCGAAATGCTTTGCCGTAAACAATGCCCGCAAATTATGAAACCGTTGAGAAATTATCGTAATTTTATTTTGCCCGAACACTTCCTTACTCCTTATAACCGAATCAAAAGTTCTGAAACCGGCATAATCCGGAAATATTTTATCCCCCGGAACACCTTTTTTCATTAAATCGGCTTTCATTATTTTCGGTTCGTTATAATTTTTATGCCTGTTATCTCCGCTTGCTATAATGTATTCAATTTTACCTTTTTTATAAAGTTCAACTGCCGCATCAATTCTGTTTTTATAAAACAGATTCTCTTTTCCGCCTTTTAAATATTTTGAAGTTCCGAGAAGCAAACCGACTTTATTTACGGGCAATTTTTCAATACTGTCGTAACACAATTTCCTGTTTTGCTTAAAAATATTCTCACTTATCGTGAATATTACCAAAACCGATAATATCAAAACTGCTGTAATAATTTTTATTTTCCTGAACAATTTTTTTAGAATTTATGAATAAAAAAGAAAGACGTTTATAAAACGCCTTCTTTGCCGGGATATTTCATTATTCGTAAAACAAAAAAATATTTTTTATTTTGAATGTTCACCCGTTAAATAATCATACCATTTTTGCATACCTTCACCCGTTGTTGCCGAAACTTCAATAAACTGCAAATGATGATTAACACGCAAAGCATAATTTTTGGCCTCTTCAAGATTATAAGTTAAATACGGTAATAAATCAATTTTATTGATAATACAAATATCTGCCGATTCAAACATCGAAGGGTATTTTATCGGCTTATCTTCGCCTTCGGTAACACTCATTACCACAACCCGCTTGGCTTCGCCCAAATCAAATAAAGACGGACAAACCAAATTTCCTACATTTTCAATAAATACCAACGAATTATCTTTTATTTCCAATTTTTTAACGGCTTTATCTATCATATCAGCATCCAAATGACAACCATTTCCCGTATTTACCTGAATAACGGGAGCTCCGGCTTTGCCGATACGCTCGGCATCGTTCATGGTTTGCTGGTCGCCTTCTATGATGTATAACGAAAGTTTATCTTTCAATTTTTTGACGGTTTGTTCCAATAAAGTCGTTTTTCCGGAGCCGGGCGAACTCATCATATTTAAAGCAAATATGTTCTTTGCTTCAAACCTGCCCCTGTTTCGTTCGGCAAGCAAATTATTTCTGCCCAATATATCCGCCTCAATATCAATATGGTGCGAATGATCATGAGAATGTTCATGAGAATGTTCATGAGAATGATGCTCGTGTCGGTGTTCGTGATTATGTTTATGATGATGGTCATGTTCATTTTTTTCACCGAATACCGTCATTTTTATTTCGTTTTTGTTGCCTTCGCAACCGCAGGTTGTACACATATTATTGAATTATAAATTATGAGTTATAAATTATTATTACCGTTAAGTTTCTTATTCAAGAATTTTAATCTACTAATATTGATTTTACTTTCATTTCTTTTCCTTGTATAATCTTTGTTTTATACGAATTACATTCGGGACATAAAGCATACACCGCATCGGTTTCAAATTCCGAAAAGCAATCCTCACATTTTGATTTTGCCGGAATTGTATTAATTTTAATTTCGGCATTTTTAAGCATTGTTCTTGGTTTAATGCTTTCGAAAGCAAAATTTAAAGCATCTAATTCAATGCCCGAAACGGTTCCTATATCCATTTCTAATTCAGTAATCTTATTTGCATTTGCTTTTTTTGCTTCGTTTTCGGCAATCTCAACAATGCTTGCAACAATCGACATTTCGTGCATTTCTTCTTGTTTCTTCTTTTTACGACAACAAAGTTCTGATAAAAAAAATACCGGGACAATGATATATGTCATTATCCGGATATTTTTTTATACGCACCTTAATTCAGATAAACAGTTGACTGTCACGACGTGAATCGGTAATCAACAGCGATGTGTAATTGTTGCAACTTACTGTTTATTAAG
>CAZCPV010000029.1:0-18329 GCA_964500765.1 uncultured Draconibacterium sp. | reverse complement strand
TCCGGCAATTTTCCCGAAACCTTCGCCTCGTGCAACTTGATGTAACAATTCCATAGCACTGTCTTCGTTTCCGAAATTTAATTTTAATCCGCCTGTTCGTTCTTCATTCAAAATACCGTTTTCATAACATTCCATTAAGAAGCCCATGATTGTACCCCAAGAAATTGTACAAATACCGTAGGTGTCGCAATAAAAATTGGCTTCTATCGTAAATTCAGGATTAAAAATCCCCATAATTGAGCCCAGTGATGAAGCTGTTTCATATTCGGGACCCTCTACAAGAACTTTATCGCCTGCATAAGGTCCTGTTCTGAGTTTATAATTATCGACACCTTTTGCACACGACATATTACATCCTATCCAGCAACCGTCGGGCATCCCTTGCGAATAATACGTTCTGTATATATCCGAATGAATTTTATCTGCTTTTTTTGAAGCTCCGTATTTAAAATTATTAACAGGAAGCAAGTCATAATCATTCATAATGTTTGTAAGATGAGCCGTACCTTTTGATTTCATTTGGTTTTGTTCCTCATCGTACTTCATTTCGGCATTGAAATTTCTGCCGCGTTCTTGTATGGTTTTTAAATCAACGACATTATTCAAGTTTCCTTTTACGCCGGGAATTTTACATACTAAAGCTTTTATTTTTTTATCTCTGAAAACGGTTCCTATTCCGCCTCTTCCGGCTTGTTTCAACCGTACTTCTTTTCTTTTTACGTCAAAGAAACTGAAATTTAACATTCCGATAAGTGAGTGTTCGGCAGCTGAACCCGCAGACACAACGGAAATATTTTTTCTGTCTTTTTCGTCATCGGCATACATTTCGGTTAATTGATGTGCCAAAAGATGACTGTCTGCCGCTTCTTCCGGTGCTTCACAAATTGAGATTTTATGATTTACACCATCAATAAAAATAATTACGTCTTTTTCGGCTTTACCTTGTAATTCAAGAGCATCAAAACCCGAAAACTTCAAAAAAGGTCCGAAATAACCGCCGACATTACTGTCCATAACAGAATCGGTTTGAGGCGATAAACTTACCACCAAAGACTTACCGGTTCCCGTATATTGTGTAATTCCGCAAAGCGGACCTCCGGAAATAATTATTTCATTCTCAGGGTCATTCCATTTGGTTTCAGGGGTAATTGCATCCCATAAATATCTTAAACCGTAACCCTTTCCGCCCACAAATTTTTCTTTCATTTCGGCAGGAACATCTTTTTCTTTTATCTCATTTGTCCCGACATTTACATATAAAGTTTTGTCGGAATAACCTCTGTACAAAGGAGTATGTGTGTAACTCCGTTCAGTCAGCAATTTGTGTTTATTTTTAATTTCTTCGTATTTCATACGTTCTGTAATTTAAAAAGGTTTTCAATTTTTCACAAAAATACAAATTTATATTCTGTAAAATAAATATAAAATGATTATTGTCAATATGTTATATATTGCATATCGGATAAAATTTAACGAAACATTGAATTACAATAAGTTATAAAAATAAAAAAAACAATGTTATAAAATATATTTTAACCGGAAATAAAAACAAAGCCGGAAATACATATTTTTTTAATTATTTTTGCAAATACAAGACACATCACTTATGAATTTTACTGAAATTAAGAAGCTATTAAAACACAAAACTGCAGGGATAGCCGGAGCAGGCGGTTTGGGCTCAAATTGTGCCGTTGCATTGGCACGTTCCGGTATCGGAAAATTAATTATCGCTGATTTTGATACGGTAAGTGAAAGCAATTTAAACCGACAATATTATTTTTACAATCAAATAGGGCAAATAAAAGTAAATGCTTTAAAAGAAAATATCAAAAATATTAATCCGGAAGTCAGCGTTGTAACACACCCGATAAAAATTAAAGCATCGGACATTCCCGAGATTTTTTCCGAATGCAATATTATTATTGAAGCGTTTGACAAAGCGGAAGAAAAACAGCTGTTAATCGAAACCGTATTAAGCGAGTTTCCGGAGAAACCGTTAATTTCGGGTTTGGGAATGGCGGGTTTCGGAGATTCGGAATCATTACAGGTAAGAAAAATCGACAATTTGTATGTTTGCGGCGATGAGAAATCGGAAGTTTCCGAAGAAAATCCGCCGCTTGCACCGAGAGTCGGGATTGTTGCCAATATGCAGGCAAATATTGCATTAGAAATTTTATTAAAAAACTAAAAAAATGACAATAACTTTAAATAACAGACAAGAATCTTTTAATACCGACAGTTTAACGGTATCGGAATTATTAAAAATTAAAAACTTTACTTTTAATTTATTGGTAATAAAAATTAACGGAAAACTGATAAAAAAGGACAAATATTCTTCATCAAAAATAAAAACCGGAGATAAAGTGGATGTTATTCATATGATCAGCGGAGGATAAATAATTTTTTTCGGAATTAGCTTTGCTGAGCCCTTCGGGGTTCATACCGGCAATGTCGCTGAAATAGGCAAACAAATAAAATAATCAAAAGAAATATTAAAAAGAGTATAAATTTTTTAAATCGAAATTTTTGCAGGTAGAGCTATGCCGTAATTTCACCCAAAAATATAGTTTACTTTACTTTTTAAGATTTTGAAAATTGACCCGATAAAATCTTAAGAAAAAATAAAAAATCAGCCCGTAAAAATGAACTTATATTTGTATTTCCTGAAAGTCCATAAAATAATAAATCCCGAAATAATCGGGATTTTTACTTTTAACTTTTAACTTTTAACTTTTAACTTTTAAGTCTTAACTCTTACTTATAAGTTTCAATTCGCTTTTCAATATCTTCAATCTGAATTTTCAAATTCTTATCATAGGTTAATTGATCTTTAATAACTTTATCGGCATACAAAACTGTTGCATGATTTTTTCCGCCGATTTCCGCTCCTATGGTTGACAGCGAATATTTTGTAAACTTTTTGGCAAAATACATGGCAATTTGCCGGGTTTGCACAATCTCTCGTTTTCTGTTTCTGGATTGAAGAGCTTCCAACGATATATTATAATAATCACAAACAACTTTCTGTATATGCTTAATCGTAATCTCTTTTTGCGGTTTCCGGGCTAAACGGTCAATTTTAGATTGTGCAAATTCAAAAGTAATTTCTTCTTTCATTAAAGTTGCATAAGCAAGAAGCGATATTAACGCACCTTCCAATTCTCTGATACTGCCCGTAATATTTTCGGCAATATAATTTATTATTTCGGAAGCTATTTCAATACCTTCTTTTTCTGCTTTTTTATTTAAAATTGCAACACGTGTCTCAAAATCAGGTGCTTGTAATTCCGTTGTTAAAGCCCATTTAAATCGGGAAATAAGCCGATCATCCAATCCTTTTAATTCGGAAGGTGCTCTGTCGGAAGTTAAAATTAATTGCTTACCGGATTGGTGAAGATGATTAAAAATATGAAAAAATGTATCCTGTGTTCCGGGTTTTCCTGCAAATTCATGAACATCATCAATAATTAAAACATCAATCATTTGATAAAAATGCAAAAAATCATTTCTCGTATTTTTTCTCGCAGAATTGGTAAATTGCATTTCAAAACGCCTGGCGGAAACATAAAGAACAATTTTCTTCTCTCCGAAATTTTCTTTCACTTCAATTCCTACGGCTTGTGCCAAATGCGTTTTTCCCATTCCGGATTTCCCCCAAATAAACATCGGATTATACGGATTATTTCCGGGCTGCGTGCCAATCATTTTACCTGCTGCCACCGCAATATTATTGCATTTTCCGACAACTAAATTATCAAAACAATAATTATTATTTAAATGAGAATCAACATGAACTTTTTTTATTCCCGGTAAAATATCAGGATGGATAATATTTTTACTTTTTATCGGAAGTTTAACCGAAGGATTAGATAAATTAGCTCCGTTATTTCCCGGATACAATACTTTTGAATTCGTAAAATTTGAATTATCTATAACAATACTGTATTTTAATTTTGCATTACTGCCGAGTTCTTTTTTTAAAACCTTTTTAAGCAAATCAATATAATGTTCCTCCAAAAACTCATAAAAAAATTGGCTGGGGACATTAATTGTCAGCACATTACCGTCTAACTTCTCGGGAATAATAGGTTTAAACCAAGTATCAAATGTAACATCGGGAAGATTATCTTGAATAACATTCAAACAATTTTGCCAAATCTCTTTATGGTTTTTATTCATTATTATTTTTGAGTTTTTAAATTAATAACTTTTCTGATTTTTTGGGAATGTAAATTTGATAAAAAAATATTGTTTAAAAAAATTCTTTTCTTATTGCATTTATCATTTATTTTATATTCATATTATTTTCAACAGTTTAATTTCAAAAAAAAAAATTAAAAAAATATATTTTTTATAATGCATTGTATTACTGATAATTAACATATTCTAAATGTTAATTAATTGTTAATAAGTTACTTAATTAAAAAAATAAATTGTCAATTATTTATAGAAATAAGTAAAGCATACATTAATAAACAACAATTAATATTCTACTTATAAGCCCGTTACCAAACAAATCAGATATTCATATCTTATTTTCGTTTTTATAAGAAATAAAAAGAAATATATCGCAATCGTTTGCAGTTAATTCTAAATATATAATTTATCAAAAATGGAATATTTCGGATGTTCAATAAATTTTATCATAAAAACAGTTAAACATTAACCGCAAACGATTGCGAATTCGTTTGCAGCAAAAAACAGAGAACACATCAAAAATATTAACAAATTTTTAATTATTTTTACGGAAACAGAATAAGATAAGACAAGAATGAAACATCTTTTTTACACCTATTTTTTAATTATATTTACAGTCGGATTTTCACAAAATTCATATTCCCAAATATACGACCCCGAAGGAATAAATATGCCCGGAAATTGGGACAGTTGGAATAACCCGCCGACAAATCCCGTATTTGCAAGTTCGACACAAGCCGGCGGAAGTATAAGTTTAATTCCCGATTTAAATGTTTATCAAACCGTTTTTTTAACACCTTCCGATGTTGCCGCAGGAAATTATGAATTTCTTTTTTCAAGCGGTCCCTCTACAAATTATTGGCAAAATAAATGGGCTGACGGCAATTTTTCACCGAATACAATTACAAACCTTACTTTAAACGGAACAAATAATAACACAATTACTCTCAATGATAACAAATATTACGTTATAAACTGGGAAAATATCGGTTATGCAGATACGCGTGCAATTTTTATGGAACTGAATGCAGCTCCCGTAACAATTACCGGAATTTCACAAGATATTTCCGTTCCTGATGCAACACAAAACGTAACCGTTACTGTAATAACTTCGGCTAATCCTGTTGAAAACGTTTACCTTCGTTACACAACCGACAATTGGTCAAGCTCTTCAATCCTTACCTGCAATTTTTCCGAAACTTCAGGAACGGCAATTATTCCGGCACAACCTGAAGGAACAACTGTTGAATACTACGTATTTACCACATCAATTTCAAATCCTTCGTCTGATTTTAATTTAATTACAATTAATTTCAACAATAACTCGGGCAATAACTATGCATACACAATTCCCGTTCCCTTATCTTGCGATAATGCAAGCGGAGTTCTTACTGCCGACCCTGTATTTCCTTTACAAAGCGGGTCTGTAACCCTAACATTCGATGCAACCGGCGGAAACGGTGAATTAATGGGATATGACGGAGATATTTATGCACATACCGGTGTCATAACTTCTGAAAGTAACGGAAATAATGATTGGCGCTACGTAAAATCAGATTGGGGTGAAAATTTACCTGAACTAAAATTCAGCAGAAATCTCCCTGACAGCAATTCTTATTCCCTCACAATAAATAATATAAGAGATTTTTACGGTGTCCCTTCCGGAGAAGAAATCTACAAAATTGCTATGGTTATACGAAGTGATAATCCGATTTCTCCCGACAATCCCGATGATTTTTATGTTGCCAGAAATGCCGACGGAACAGACTTTCATATTGAAATATACAATCAAGGTTTAAATGTAAAATATGTCGGAAAATTGAATAAAGACCCGCTTGTCCCGCTGAATACCGAAATTCCCGTTTGCATATATTCACTTGATGCAACATCAATGTCATTAAAAATTGACGGAACTGAAGTTGATAATACAACCGCTCCTGATTTAATGTTTGCTCTGAATACAGGAAATTACGCAGAAGGAACACACGAAATTATTGCAACGGCAACCGACGGAACAAATTTTGCTTACGACACAACTCATTTCTACATCAGAGGTGCCGTAACAATTGAAGATTTGCCGACAGGGGTTCATAACGGAATAAATTATATTGATGACCATACCGTAACTTTGGTTCT
This sequence comes from uncultured Draconibacterium sp., assembly GCA_964500765.1. Classification (GTDB taxonomy): domain Bacteria; phylum Bacteroidota; class Bacteroidia; order Bacteroidales; family JAADGE01; genus JAADGE01. Next base: position 11,996 of record CAZCPV010000029.1, on the reverse strand, counting down.
CCCCGACCCTGCCGCAAGTAAAGAATTTGCTTTCGTAATCGGAGATTTTAACGGTTGGACGGCAAACGACGAGGGCTATATGAAAAAAACACCCGACGATAAATTTTTCTGGACAACAATAACCGGATTGACCCCGGGAACAGAATACGCTTATCAATATTATATTGACGGCAAAATAAAAATTGCCGACCCGTACTGCGATAAAATTCTCGACCCGTGGAACGACCGTTGGATACCCGAAACAACTTATCCAAACCTGAAAACTTATCCGTGGGATTTGACCGTAGGAACGGTAAGTGTTTTGGAAACAGGTCAAACACCCTACAATTGGCAAATTACAAACTTTACACCGAGTGCCGTTAATTCAACGCAATCAAATCTGATTATTTACGAATTGCTCATACGAGATTTTGTCGAAAGCAGAGATATAAAAAATGTAACCGACAGTCTCGACTATTTAAAAAATCTCGGTATTAATGCAATTGAACTTATGCCGATTGCAGAATTTGAAGGAAACGACAGCTGGGGTTATGCTCCTAACTTTTATTTCGCACCCGATAAAGCATACGGCACAAAAAATGATTACAAAGCATTTATAGATGCTTGCCATCAAAAAGGCATTGCGATTATCCTTGATGTTGTTTACAATCACATGTACGGCGGCTCACCGTTTGTGCAAATGTATTGGGATAAAAATAACAATCAACCGGCAGCAAATAATCCTTGGTTCAACCAACAATCGCCCCATCCGTACGGTATCGGTTATGACTTAAACCACGAAAGCATAGATACAAAAGAACTTATAAAAAACAACTTAAATTATTGGATGACAGAATATAAAGTTGACGGTTTCCGCTTCGATTTATCAAAAGGGTTTACAAATAATTATACGGGAAACGACATTAATGCCTGGAGTCGATACGACCAATCCAGAATTGATATTATTACTGATTATTACAACTATATAAAATCTGTCAATCCGAATGCTTACGTTATTTTAGAGCATTTTGCCGATAATGACGAAGAACAGGTTCTGGCAAATACCGGCTGTCTTATGTGGGGCGTTATGAATGAGCAATTTGCTCAAGCAACAATGGGTTACGACACAAACAGCGATTTATCTTGGGCAAGCTGGCAGGAAAGGGGCTTTACCTACCCTAATCTTATTCCCTTTGCCGAAAGTCATGATGAAGAACGAATAATGTACGATTGTTTGGCATTCGGAAACGGATTGGCCGGCGACACCCTTACTTCACTTAAAAGAAATGAAGCAAAAGCCGCAATTTTAATGTCAATAGCAGGACCGAAAATGCTGTGGCAATTCGAAGAACTCGGATACGACGAAAGCATCGAACTTTGTACTGACGGAACATATGCTGACGATTGTCGAACTTCCGCAAAACCAATACATTGGAAATATCTGAACGATTATAATCGACAAAAGCTTTTTTGGACTTATACCGGTATGGCAAACTTAAAAACACAAAATGATGTTTTTCACACAGGAACTTACGGACAAGATATTTCCGGACAAGGCAAGCGTATTTGGTATTCCGGAAACGATATGAACGCAAGCATTACCGCAAACTTTGCAACAACCGGCTTTACTATGACACCGAGTTTTCAACACACCGGAACATGGTATAATTATTTTACCGGAGAATCTTACGAAGTAACCGACCTAAATCAAACAATTTATTATAATCCAGGCGATTTTTATATTTTTACGGACACTCAACTTAACAGACCCTTTGCAGAAATAACTTTCAACATTAAAAACACAAACGGAGAAAATATTTCCGAAGCAAGCGTAACAATTTCCGGATACGGAAACGATTCAACCGATACATCGGGAAATGCAAAATTTATATACAAAACAAACAGCACAATAAATTATACGGTATCTGCCGAGGGCTATATCACAAAATCGGGAACACTTACCGTCCAAAATTCGGATATTACCGAAAATATAATATTAACGGCAAATTCTTCCGTAGAAAGAATAAGCAAAAACAAAATAAGCGTTTTCCCGAATCCCGCAAACAACTTTATAAACATTCAAAGCAACGATTTATACAATATATCCGTCTTTGACATAGCGGGGAAAAAAGTTTCCGAATTCAAAATGAAAGAAAAAAATACGAAAATAAATACAGCCGACCTAAAACCGAGCATCTATACATTAAAATTCAGAAATAAAAAAACTGCCGAAACAAAAAAAATTATTATTCAAAATTAAAAAATCAAGAATAATGAAAACAACTAAAACTGCATTTTTAATAATACTCATCTGTGCAACATTTTCAATTTCATATTCGCAGGTTGCCGTCAATTCCGACGGTTCAAGCCCCGATGCTTCAGCTGTACTTGACGTAAAATCAAACCAAAAGGGCTTATTAATTCCGCGAATGATTGAATCCGACAGAACAAATATCGCTTCTCCCGCACAAGGTTTAATGGTGTATCAAACCGACAATACCGAAGGATTTTATTATTACGACGGAATATCATGGAAGTATATCGGAAACGAAGGAAACGATTTATGGACAAGAACAAGTTCAAATACCGTATTATCAAATTCAACCGATAAAGTCGGAATAGGAACACCGACACCGGCTATGAAACTTGATATAAGGGGCTTTGCCGGAGCAACAAATATGGTTTCAACCATTCCGCTTTGGCAGGCAGGAAATGAATACGATGTAACAAACACAAATTTTCAAGATTTATCGAATTGTGAAGCCGGCTTTGAACCTTCAATATACGAACAAAACGGAAATATTGAAGTTAAACTTGTAATCAGATTAACCGAAGCAACAGGTACCGGAAATGAATTTCAGTTAACTGCTCAATACTATAACGGTTCCTCTGTTATTTCGGCAACTCCTATTTCAAATACAGATTCTTGGACTTGGGGACAAACTGATAATTCACCGTATAAAGCCACCTTAACAAGCCAATGGAAATCTTGGAATGCCGGAACTAACGCTTGGGAATTACATTTAAACGGGAAAAAAGGAACAAGCTTAAAATTCAACAGTGCCTATTTATTAGTCAGACCGAAGCAACCCTAAAACATAAATAAATCTTATCTTTACAATTATTTTAACCCTTATTCAAAAAAATGAAAAATCTCATAACATTATCGTTTATATTAATATGCCTTTTCTCAAAAAGTCAAACCATTACCACCGCACCGGAATTTCCCGTCCCTTCACAAGCCGTTACGGTTACTTTTGATGCAACCGGAACAGATTTGGAAGGATACACGGGAAATTTATATGCTCACACCGGTGTAACCGTTGAAGGTGTCGGACAATGGCAACACGTTATAGGAAGTTGGGGAAACAATACCAATCAACCGCAACTCACAAGTTTGGGAAATAACAAATGGGAATTAGACATTTCGCCTTCAATTAATGATTTTTATTCCGTACCGAGCGGTGAAATTGTAACCGAATTATGTTTCGTTTTCAGAAGTGCCGACGGCGGAACGCAATCGTCCGATTTATTCACAACGGTTTATTCCGAAACCGATATTAACATCACATCGCCCGACTCAACAAGCATTTATTCAATAAACGACAATGTCCCGATTAACGCCGTTTCAATTTTTGCAACTTCAATGTCTTTATACATTAACAATAATTTTGTTACAAGCGTTTCCGGGAATCAATTAAATTACAATTATACGGCAACAAGTCCGGGAAGCGATACAATTAAAATTGAAGCAACAGACGGAACAACAACCATTCAAAAAGAATCATATTTTTTTGTCAGAAATCCGAACAATATTGCCGACTTGCCTTCTTCGACCTTAAAAGACGGTATAAATTATATTGATGACAACACCGTAACCCTTGTACTCTATGCCCCGAATAAAACATTCGCTTTTGTTAAAGGAAGTTTTAACGATTGGAATTTATCCCTTTCAAACCAAATGAACAAAACCGTTGACGGAAATCGCTACTGGATAACATTAAACGGACTTACCGCCGGACAAGAATACACCTATCAATACATCGTTGACGACACCGTTACAATTGCCGACCCCTACTGCGACAAAATTCTCGACCCTTGGAACGACCAATACATAAGCAACTCAACCTACCCCAATCTTATTTCTTACCCTTCCGGGAAAACAACCGGCATTGTTTCGGTATTTCAAACTGCACAAACACCTTACTCTTGGAATACAAATTCTTTCACTCGACCTGAAAATAAAGATTTAGTTATTTACGAACTTCATATCAGAGATTTTATTGCAGCACATGACTATACCACTTTAATCGATACCGTTTCATACCTGAAAAATCTCGGAATAAATGCAATAGAACTGATGCCGATTAACGAATTTGAAGGAAACAGCAGCTGGGGCTACAATCCCGATTTTTATTTTGCCCCCGACAAATACTACGGACCGAAAAATACGCTCAAAGCATTTATCGATACTTGCCACGCAAACGGCATTGCCGTCATTCAAGACATGGTTCTGAACCATTCCTACGGGCAAAGTCCGCTTGTGCAACTCTATCTCGACAAATCAACCTGGCAGGTTACCGCCGACAATCCTTGGTATAATGTCAGTTCGCCCAATCCCGATTATTCTTGGGGCTACGACTTTAATCACGAAAGCCCCGACACCAAAACATTCGTAAAACGAGTATGCGATTATTGGTTAACAGAATACAATATTGACGGTTTTCGTTTCGATTTCACCAAAGGATTTACAAATACACCCGGTAACGGTTGGGCTTACGATGCTTCCAGAATTGCAATTTTGAAAGATTATGCCGATTACATTTGGTCGGTATCACCCGGTTCCTACGTTATTTTAGAACATTTTACCGAAAATTCGGAAGAAAAAGAACTCGCCGAATACGGAATGATGCTATGGGGAAATATAAATTACAACTACGCACAAGCTGCTATGGGTTGGAATTCCGACTGGGATTTTTCTTGGACTTCCTATAAACAAAGAAATTGGAACGTACCGAATTTAGTTTCCTACATGGAAAGCCACGATGAAGAACGCATGATGTTCAGAAACGAAAATTACGGTAATTCTTCCGGAAACTATAACATACAAAACGAAGCTACGGCTTTAAGACGTGCCGAACTTGCCGGGGCATTCTTTTTTACCGTCCCGGGACCTAAAATGATTTGGCAATTTGAAGAACTCGGCTACGACATCAGCATTGACGACCCTTGTCGTGTTTGTGAAAAACCGATTTTATGGAACTATTTCAACGAGCAAAACAGAAAAAAACTTTATTATTATTTTAAAATTTTTATTGACTTAAAGAAAAATTATCCCGTATTTTCAACAGATAACTATACTGTTGATTTTTCCGGAAATATCAAACAACTTATTTTAAGAAGTGCAAATTTGAATATTGTTATTTTGGGAAATTTTGATGTAAACGAACATTATAAAGTTCCTGATTTCAGTGCTTCATCCGTTTGGTATGACTATTATACACACGAACAATATACCGCCGGCAATTCTATAACTCTGGCACCCGGAGAATATAAAATATTTACAAGTGAAATGCTTGATTTACCGAATATCCCGGAATCAATAAATGAAATCAGCAAAAAAATCGATTTCAAAATATACCCCAACCCCGCATCAGATGTTATATATTTTGAAAACACGGAACAATTTACTAATGTAAAAATAACTGATATTCGAGGAAAAACGATAAAAGAATTCAATAAATTAAATAACAATAAAATTGATATAAAAAATTTAAAGCCGGGCATTTATTTTATTAAAGCCGTAAAAAAAGACGAAACATTTATAAGCAAATTTATAAAACTGTAAATGAATTTTCCGGATCACATACTTTTATCCGGAGAAAACGAAGACATACAATTCGGAAATTTTATCGGCGATTTTATTAAAGGCAACGGATACAAGAAGAAATATTCCGAAGATATTATAAAAGGTATTCTCCTGCATCGCGAAATCGATTCTTTTACCGACACACATCCGCTTGTTCATAAAAGTATTGAGCGAATGCGTCCGGCATACGGAAAATATGCAGGCGTTGCCGTTGATATTTTATACGACCGCTTTTCGGCAAAAAACCGGACTGACTATTCGCAAAAAAATATAGAAATGTTTGTCGCCGATTTTCATATCACAATTTTAGAACGCACAAACATACTGCCGAGAAAAGCAAGAAGATTTACATTTCCGTTTATACGAAAAAAACGCCTGCTTTGTTATGCCCGTTTAAATTGTTATGAAGAGGTACTGAAAAAAATGTCCGTTTTTACTTCAATGCCGAACAAAGTAAAACAAGCCATGAAAATTATCACGGAAAACTACGATTTATTTTATGAAGATTTTAAACGTTTTTTCCCGGAATTATCGGATTTTTCAAAAAACTTTCTGTCAAATAAAAGTATGCCACAAAGCAATCCAAAAGGGTAAAGCAAGCAAACAAACAACATAAGTTATCAACATCATTCCGGCAACTTTCGGAACATCGCCGCCGTATGTTCTTACTTGCAGTATCAAGCCCGTAGCCGGTGCAGCAGCTGCTTGTATTACAAAAAAATCAGCCAATAAAGGATAATTCTTTCCGATATTAAAATAATATAAAATCAAAATCGTAACAACAGGCAATATCAAATATTTTACAAACAATACACGCACAATATTAATTAATTTCGGAAATTTCTTTAAAGAAACCGTTCCGAGTGTTGCACCCAAAACAAAAGTTGCAATCGGCACAGCTGCCCTGCCGATTAAGTCAACAGAACCGACAAACACATCCGGAAAAAGATTTTGCCAACCTAACAAAACAATCAGTAATGAACTAATATTGGCAACCGCCGGCGGCGTAATCAAAGTTTTATAGCTGAATTTTATTTTATCGTCCGAAGAGGTTACAAAATATTTGCCGAGTGTCCACAAAATCGGGTTATAGCCCAAAATAAACAAGAAAGTTATTAAAGCAAATTCCGTAAAATGTTCAGGATAAACAACTTGACCAATCGGCAAAACCAAATAACCGGCATTTTGCATCGAAGAAACAGCAATCATATTTCGTTGCTTATGAAAATCAAAAGCAAAAACCCCGGACGCAAAAAGAGCTCCGACCAAACTCATCGCAATTCCCAGCAAAGGTAATGCCCACCAATAAGGCAAAGTATTCGGATTAAAATGTAATAAAGTATTTGAAAAAACCAAACTCGGCAACAAAACAATAACCGTAACTTTCGACAAAGCATTTATATGTTCTTGCGTAATTATTTTTTTCCTAACAAACAATCCGGCAGCAATTATAATTATAAAAATCCTTGCCAATGCCTCCGCCATACTCAAAAATCCCGACAAAAAAATCCCGTGCATAGTGTAAATTTATCCGACAAAAATAGAACAAAATCAAACAAAACCGGTTTTATTACAAATAAATATCGACTTTGAAATATTATTTTAAAAACAAGAACGTTTAAATCCCGAATAATTATTTTTTATACCGAACAACTTTTTACTTTTGTATTTTTATAATTAAACACATTAAAATAATGAAAAAAATTCTCTTTTTAGTCATAATTGCATCTTTCGGCATAACCGGAAATGCCCAAAAGGTAAAAGACGTAAAACTTAAAACCTATAACGACTCGTTAAGCTATGCTTTCGGTATCAGCATTGCCGACAATTTAAAAACACAAAAAATCGAAAATGTCAATCCGCAGGCAATCGGCAGAGCGTTTCAGGATTTTTACAATAACGAAAGCAAAATGAATAAAGACGATGCCAATAAAATGATTCAAAATCACTTCGAAAAACAAGAAGCCCTCAAACATCAGGCAACTATCGACGAAGGCAAAAAATTTCTTGCCGAAAATGCAAAAAAAGACGGGGTCGTAACTCTTCCGAGCGGTCTTCAATACAAAATTATTAAAGAAGGTACGGGAAATATACCGAAAGCAACAGATAAAGTAAAGGTTAATTACGAAGGCACTTTAATCGACGGTACAAAATTCGACAGCTCATACGACCGAGGTCAACCCGCCGAATTCGGTGTAACACAAGTTATTAAAGGTTGGACGGAAGCCCTGCAATTAATGAAAGAAGGGTCAACTTGGATGCTTTACATCCCTTCGGATTTAGCGTACGGTTCACGTCAAGCCGGAAAAGACATAAAACCTTTCAGCACACTTATTTTTAAAGTAGAATTATTATCAATTATTAAATAAATCAAATAAAATTAATTTATAAATTATAAAAAATGAAAAAATTAGCATTATTATTTATCGTACCTGCACTGCTTATTGCAAGTTGCAAAAACAACGAAACAAAAGTTGAACTGAAATCTTATAACGATTCATTAAGTTATGCCATCGGTAATGACATAGGTAAAAGTTTTGAAAGAAGCGAATTAGACAGTCTGAATATTGATTATGTTGCACAAGGCATAAAAGATTATTTTGCAAAAGACACAAGTATTTACACAAAAAAAGATATTCAAGATTTCCTTATGAAATTTTCAATGAAAAAAAGACAAGAAGCTGAAAATAAACGTAAAGAAGAAGCAAAATCAAAATACAAAGACAATCTCGAAGCCGGACAAAAATTTTTAGCGGAAAATGCCAAAAAAGAAGGCGTTAAAACAACCGAAAGCGGTTTACAATACAAAATAATTAAAGAAGGTAACGGAAAAACCCCGACTGCCTCCGACAAAGTAAAAGTAAATTATGAAGGAAAATTAATTGACGGAACCGTTTTTGACAGCTCATACAAACGAAAAAAACCTGCTGTTTTCGGAGTAAAACAAGTTATAAAAGGTTGGACGGAAGCATTAATGATGATGAAAGAAGGCAGTAAATGGGAAATTTATGTACCTTACGAATTAGCTTACGGAGACAGAGCTGCCGGAGACATTAAACCATTTTCAACATTAATTTTTAAAGTCGAACTATTAAAAGTAATACCGAAAGAAACAAAAAAACTGAAATAATGACAACCGGAACAATCTATACAGAAAAAGGAAATATGAAAGTAGAATTTTACGATGACGATGCACCCGGAACGGTTGCCAATTTCGTAAAACTTTCAAAAGAGGGATTTTATGACGGATTAACATTTCACCGCGTAATACCGGATTTTGTAATCCAAGGCGGATGCCCGAAAGGCGACGGAACAGGCGGTCCCGGATACAGCATTAAATGCGAAACAAGCGGAAACAAGCAATATCACGACAGAGGTGTTCTTTCAATGGCTCATGCCGGAAAAGATACCGGCGGTTCGCAATTTTTTATTTGCCATTCACGAAACAATACCGCTCATCTCGACGGTGTACATACCTGTTTCGGAAAAGTAACCGAAGGTTTGGAAGTAATTGACGCCGTACGTCAAGGTGATAAAATTAATAAAATTGTAATTGACTAAACAGTATTTTATTAATTTACATGATATAATTCAAAGTCTCGATATTTTATCGGGACTTTTTTCTTATCTTTGAATTTTAAAATGTTTAATAAATTATAAAAATGAATTTAGAAATTACCGGTAAATTAATAAAAAAACTTCCGGAACAAACCGGAGAAGGAAAATTCGGAAAATGGATAAAACAAGATTTCGTTATTGAAACAAGTGACCAATATCCTAAAAAAGTTTGTTTTTCGACATGGGGCGATAAAACAGACATGCTGAAAAAATTTAATGAAGGAGATGTACTGACCGTAAGTTTCAATCCCGAATCACGCGAATACAACGAACGATGGTACACCGATTTACGTGCATGGAAAATCGTAAACGCACAAGAAAACGCAAAACCGGAAGATGTTCCGCCGCCGTTTACGGATGATGACATTCCGCCGCCGGAAGAAGAGGACATTCCGTTTTAATATTTAATAAGTAACACATATCACAAAAAATGAATAACTTATATCGTATATTTGTATTATTGTTAATAACGGTTCTGTTTTCAACAGCTTGTTCTTCGGAACAAAGTGAAGAAAAAATTTCTGCAACCGATACGACAGAAAAAATTAAAGTTGACACAGTTGTAACCGGCAACATTAATTCGAAAGAAATTAATAAAGATACAATTGTAAAACCGGAAAAGAAAAAAGATGTTAAAATTTACAAATACATCTGTCCGTTAGGGTGTAAAAACGGAAAATCCGATATTAAAGGAAATTGTCCGGATTGCGGAATGGAATTAATAGAAAATCCTGATTATATAACTAAAAAACAAACTGATAAAAAATGAAAGATTTGACATGTGAATTTGCAGGATTAAAATTAAAAAGCCCTGTAATTGCCGGCAGTTGCGGCTTAACAAGTTCTGTTGAACACATTAAAGAAATTGAAGAAAACGGTGCAGGTGCAGTTGTTTTAAAATCAATTTTTGAAGAAGAAATTACCTCGGAATACGACGAATTATTAGCCGAAAACGGAAAAGATTCTGCCTACCGGGAAAATCTGGATTACTTCGATTTTAAAATTAAACAAGATAATATAAATAACTACATCACATTAATAAAAGAAGCAAAACAAACTGTTTCAATTCCCGTAATTGCAAGTATCAATTGCGTTTCATCACATGAATGGACTTATTTCGCAAAAAAAATTGAAGATGCCGGTGCCGATGGCTTAGAATTAAATATTTTTATTGCCCCTACGGATACATCAAAATCAAGTGAAGAAAAAGAAAAGATATATTTTGATATTATTGATGAAATAACGTCAAAACTTCACATCCCGGTTATTGTTAAGATGAGTTACTATTTTACCGATCTCGGGGGAATGATAAAAAAACTTTCCGAAACTAAAATTAAAGGACTCGTTTTATTCAACCGGTTTTTCAGCCCCGATATTGATATTGATAACCACATTGTTGTTCCCGTTAATATTTTCAGTACCCCGAACGAATTACCGACTTCATTACGTTGGATTGCAATTGCATCCGAAAATGCAAAATGCGATTTAGCGGCATCAACCGGTGTTCATAACGGAGAAGCTGTTATTAAAGAAATTCTTGCCGGTGCAAAAGCCGTTCAAATTGCTTCTGCCATGTATAAAACAGGAATTCATGTTATTAAAGAAATGACTTCCGATATTGAAAAATATATGGAAGAAAAAAATTATGATACACTCGCTCAGTTCAGAGGGCTGATGAGTTACAAAAATATAAGCAACCCCGCATTATACGAAAGAATGCAATTTATGCGATATTTCGGTGCAAAAAATACAAACTAAATAAATTATCATGAAAACAAAACTATATATCTTCACTTTTCTTTCTGTCGCAATAATAATCGTTGTAATAGGATGGTTCGGAATGAAACTGTCGTTAGATTATATGCAGAAAAAATATATTGAACTGCAACTTGACATAAACAAACGGCAGGCACAGAATATGGCAAGTTTTCTGGAAAATCAATTAAAAAACGGAGCAACAAAAAAGGAAGTCCGCGACAATTTACAACGGGCACTTGTCGGGTCCTATGAAGATAAAGGTTTTTTGTGTATGTTTGACAAGTATAATGCAGAAATGGTTTGTCATCCCAATAAAGATAAAGTAGGAACAAAACTTTCCTCTTCATTAACTTTTGAAAACGAAAAAACCGGAGATGTTGAAAAAACCAGAAATGTTATTTTGGAAGGACTGGAAACCGGCGGTTTATTTCATACACCCAATAAAACAGAAGTTGCCTATATGGTCCCCGTAAAAGGTACCGAATGGATGATTTCGGCTCACGAAAATATCCAAACCATTAAAGACGAAATTCTGAGCCAAAAAAAGATGTTCCTTATCGGATTTATAATCATGGCATTCGTAACAGCCGTTTTGGCAACTTTAATGGCACGACTGGTAGGCAGGCGTTATGAAAAAACCATTGAAGAACAAAATCTTGCACTTGAAAATGCCAATGAAGAATTGAAAACCGTAAATAATGCTTTAAATAATAAGAATGAAGAAATAACACTTCAGAAAAAAATTATTGAAGACCAACACGAAGAAGTAAAG
>CAZCPV010000028.1:0-18469 GCA_964500765.1 uncultured Draconibacterium sp. | reverse complement strand
AATGATACAAATTAAAGATTTTAAAGATTATAACGGAAAAACCGTTGAAACACAAGGATGGGTAACCAACAGAAGAAGCAGCAAAGGACTGGAATTTTTAATTTTAAGAGACGGCAGCGGATTTGCTCAATGTATTGTAGATAAGAACAATGTAAGTGACGATACATTCAATACGGCAAGCAAACTTACCCAAGAAAGTTCGGTAAAAATAAGCGGAAATATAGTAAAAGACGAAAAACAAATCGGCGGCTATGAATTGCATGTTACCGAGTTGGAACTTATCGGAACCTCGGTTGATTATCCGATAAGCAATAAAGAACACGGTATTGAATTTTTAATGGACCGTCGTCATCTTTGGTTACGTTCGAGAAGACAGTGGGCAATTTTAAAAATAAGAAATCGACTGATATACGCCATAAATACATTTTTTCAAAAAGAGGGATTTGTCCAAACCGATTCGCCGATTTTTACGCCGAATGCCGCCGAAGGTTCCACTACATTGTTTTCATCAAAATTTTACGACGACGATGCTTATTTGGCACAAACCGGGCAACTTTACGGAGAAGCAATGGCGATGGCAATGGGGAAAATATATACTTTCGGGCCTACTTTCAGAGCCGAAAAATCCAAAACCCGACGACATTTATCCGAATTTTGGATGATTGAACCCGAAATGGCATTTCATGACAATGATATGAATATGGATGTTATCGAAAATTTCATAAAATATATTGTAAACGATGTTTTGGAAAATTGCAAAACCGAACTTAAAATGCTTGAAAGAGATACAACCGTTTTTAAAAACATAACTTCGGAACGTTTTCCGCGACTAAGCTACGACGAAGCCGTTGACATCATTAAAGGAAAAAAGAAAATAAACGGTAAAACAAGTATTGAGGTGCTGGAAGCCGACCTGAAAGAAATAAAACAAGAAATTGAAGATAATAAAGCCGAAATTTCCGAAAAAGAAAAAATTATTGCCGGCGGCGTAAAAAAAGGCAAACGTAATTTCCTTCAAAACAGAATTGATACGCTGAAAAATGAAATTCGTAAACTTGAAATAAAAGCCGGAAATATTCCGAAATGGATTGAATCGGCAGCTAATTTTGAATACGGAAACGATTTCGGCGGTTCGGATGAAACCGTAATTACGCGTATGTTCGACGTTCCTGTAATGGTTTATAATTGGCCGCACGAAATAAAGGCATTTTATATGAAACGCGATGCCGAAAACCCGGAACTTGCCAAAGGTGTTGACGTACTTGCTCCGGAGGGCTACGGCGAAATTGTAGGCGGAGGCGAACGCGAAACCGACCTTAATTTGCTGCTTTCAAAAATCGAAGAACATAAATTGCCGATGAAAGAATTTGAATGGTATTTGGATTTGAGAAAATACGGCTCGGTGCCTCATGCCGGTTTCGGACTGGGATTGGAAAGAACAGTTGCTTGGATTTGCGGTACGCAACACATCCGCGAAACTATTCCGTTTCCGAGATATTACGGAAGATTACGCCCGTAACAGATAAAATACGGTTAAAATCAAAAGAGCAATCATTCGGTTGCTCTTTTTAAAATTAATTCGGGATGAATTTTTGCACAAAACTGCTTTCGTTTTACGAAGAAAACAAACGAGATTTAATTTGGCGGAAAACCTCCGAACCCTATAAAATTTGGCTGTCGGAAATTATTCTCCAACAAACGCAAATTTCTCAAGGAACGGCTTATTATTTAAAATTTATTGAAACTTATCCGACTGTTTTTGATTTGGCAAAAGCCGAAGAACAGGACATTTTATTGCTGTGGCAGGGTTTGGGTTATTACTCTCGGGCAAGAAATTTGCTTCATACGGCAAAAGAAATTGTTCGTATTTATAAGGGCAAATTTCCCGACAATTTTAACGACTTAATCAAATTAAAAGGAATCGGGGAATATACCGCATCGGCAATTTTATCAATTTGCTTTAAGAAAGTTTATCCTGCCGTTGACGGGAATGTTTTACGTATCATTTCAAGAATTTTCGGTATCCGCGAGCCGATAAATCAAGCATCGGGGAAAAAACAAGTTACGGAAAAATGCAAAACTTTAATTTGCAAAGAAAACCCGGGCGATTTTAATCAGGCATTAATGGACTTCGGTTCAAGTGTTTGCAAAAAATCAAATCCGAATTGTGCAAATTGTATTTTCAATAATGCGTGTGAAGCATATCAACACGACATTGTATCGGAACTGCCTGTAAAGACAAATACAAAAGCAAAAATTACGGAGTATTTCAATTATTTTATTCTTGCCGGTGCCGATGAAATTTTGATTCAAAAAAGGACAAGCGGAATTTGGAAAAATTTGTATGAATTTCCGTTAATTGTTTCCGGAAAAAGAATTTCGGTAAAGACCGTTAAGGCACAATTTAAAGAACTTTATTCTTTACCCGACGAATGTAAGTTTACAAGTGTTTCTGAGCCCGTTAAACATGTTTTAAGCCATAAAACATTATTTGTGCGGTTTTATTTTTTGCAGGAACTCTCCGAAAAACAATTTTTGAAAATAAGGGATTCCGGCAATTTTTTAAAAATTAAGCAGAAAAATTTATCAGATTATCCTTTCCCGCAAATTATTCGCAACTTTTCAACCGTTTATCGTTTTACGATTCCGTAAAGAATAATTTTCAAAATATTGTCTATCTTGTTTTCGACTTCCGGTTTTTCGTATTTATGCAAAAGCATTGTTTCGATACCTCGCATTGCGGTAACAATTCCGACAGCGGCATATTTTATGTCATAAATATCAAAATATCCTTTTTCAATACCTTTTTTTAAAATATTACTGAATATTCTTAATTCTTCGTTGTCGTATATTTTTTTTAATCTTTGAATAAAAGGACTGCTCAATTTTGATAAATGCGTCATTGCATAGTAAAAATTGGAATAAATTTTATCGGTTTGTAAACGAATTAAAATATATGATTTAAGTTGTAATTCCGGATTTTCTGTTTCTTTAATTGTTTGCAGCACTTTTTCTCTGTATTTTTTAGCTTCGTTATAAATAACGGCATTATAAACATCATCTTTCGATTTAAAATAGTAATATACAGAACTTTTTGCCTTCCCCGATGCTTCGGCAATATCATTCATTGTTGCTTTTTTGCTGCCGAATTTTTTAAATACCTGTCGAGCATTTTGAATTATCCTTTCTCGTTCTTTTTTTCTTTTCACAGACAATTTCATCTTTTTGAATTATTTGGTCGAAAATTTTATTTTTTGCTTTTGAAATTAAAAATCCCCCTCTGTTGAGGGGGGAAATCATAATAAATTTTATATTTCGATACCGATTACTAAAATATCATCAACTTGTTTGTATTTTTTCCCTGTTTTATCCGTATGATTCATCCACTCTTCAAGGAATTTTACTAATGCCGCTTTTTGTTCGGCTAATGATTTTTTGTGATTTTCCAATAAAATTTCTTTGAATTTTGCAGAACGGATTTTCGAATCATTTTCACCTCCGAATTGGTCAACATATCCGTCGGAAAAGATGTACAATAAATCGCCTTTTTTAATATCAATAATATTATTTGTAAAAGATTCTTTTTCTCTCAGATAAATTCCTATGGGCATTCTGTCGGCTTTTATTCTTGATATTTCGTCGTCTCTGATGATCAATAAGGGATTGTAAGCCCCGGCAAATTGCAGTTTCATTTCTGTTTTGTCAATAACACAAACGGCAATATCCATTCCGTCTTTTGCTTCATTTTCTTTTCCTGTCTGGCGTAATGATTTTTTTACGTTTTCTCTCAAGCGATTAAGGATAATATTTGCTTGTAAGATTCCGTCTTTATTTACGATTTCATTTAGGAAAGACATCCCCAACATGCTCATAAATGCTCCGGGAACACCGTGTCCGGTACAATCGGCAGCAACAATAATTGTTGTGTTTTCTCTTTCGGTCGCCCAATAAAAGTCTCCGCTTACAATATCTCGCGGACGGAACAACACAAAATGTTCACCGAGTATTTTATCTAAATATTCGTCGGGAGGTAATACAGCTTCCTGAATACGACTGGCATAATGGATACTGTCCATAATGCTTTTTTGTTGTATTTCAATTTTTTCTTTTGCTTTTTCTACAACTTCTTTTTGAGCTTGGATTTCATCTCGTTGTGCCGTTATTTCTTCATTTTGTTGTCTTATTTCAGCCGTTCTTTCTTTTACGATTTGTTCTAATTTTTCATTTTCCCGTTTCAGCTTTTTGGTATAAAGCTTAATGATTAAAAGGATTAATAAAATCCCTGCAATAAAGAAAAGAACATATGCCCAAATTGTTCTGTACCAAGGCGGTAAAATTGAGAAACTGTACTGTGCGACAGAACTTTCTGTATTATAGATATTTCTTGCTTTTACTTCAAATGTGTAATCTCCTTCATAAAGATTTGTATAACGTGTATCTGTTTTTTTTGACCATTTTGACCATTTATCAGATTCTCCGATAAGTCTGAAACTATATTCAGTTTCTTTTTCTTTTTCAAAAAACGGTGCTGCCCATTCAAAAATTAATTTATTATGCTTAAATTTTAATACGG
Organism: uncultured Draconibacterium sp.; assembly: GCA_964500765.1. Lineage (GTDB taxonomy): Bacteria > Bacteroidota > Bacteroidia > Bacteroidales > JAADGE01 > JAADGE01. The sequence continues at coordinate 13,896 of CAZCPV010000028.1, read as the reverse complement.
GAATTTCGTCTTCAGGTTGTTTCAAAGAGAAAGAAATAGTTTTGTTACTTTTGTTAACAAAATTTCCGGCAAATAAAACAGAATCGTCAGATGTTATGACTTTTGTAATAATTGTATTATAAGGTGATTTGTAATTAAAATGTTTTTCTTTATTAAATTTAAACAACCCGCCGACTCCTCCAATCCAAACATATTTATTGTCCGGATAAATACAGTAAGTTGCTTTTCGCGGTAATATTCCGGCAAATACTGTATCTTCTTTTAACTTCTTATTTTCTTCAAAAAATCTAACAATACGATGATCTAAATTTTGTGCATCGTTATTGAAAACAGACATCCAATATGTGTTTTTATTTTGAACAAATTCATAAACTCCTATTTGTGAATTTGCATATTTTTTTCCGAAAAATTCATATGGTTTTACATAAAAGGATTTGGTAATATAATATAATCCTGTCCCGGTTGCAACGACTGTTTTATTTTTAATTTTGTGCAGAAAATAATCTCCGCCTATCAAATTTATTCCTCTGGCAGAGTCTATTAGTATTTTGTTTTTATCGTTAAAGTTTTTCAAAATATCAATACCGTTGTTCATAATTCCGAGAGCTATGAAATCTTTGTTTTCCAAAATGCTTACAACTTGGGCTTTATAGTTTTCTTTCTTAACTAAATGAGACCATTGATTATTTTCATATTTCAGATAAGCAAATCCTTCATCGCTGCCGACAAACAAAATTGACGGATTTTTAACAGATTGAAACATTGCGTGAACATTATTGACTTCTGCTATTTTTTGTACAATTGTATCGTTTATTTCATATAAACCGGAAAAAGAACCCATCAATAATTTCTTTTGGTTTGAACCGGGAATTTTAAACTCATAAAATTTCCAGATAAAATTCGGCTCGGAATATATTTTTTTTAGATAAGGTGCTTTATTTTTTTCTGTTAAAAGATATAAAAAATTATCTGCGGTAAAGTATGTTTTATTGTTAAAATGAATTATGTCGTTAATCGTTCCTTCCAACCCAAAAGATTTATCCCACCTGTAAAAAGGGTTTTCTATACTTGCACGATAGATGCCGTTATCTAAATATACAAACCATAGTTGCGGATTTTTTTTCTTTTCATTAGTATACATAGTCATAACTACCTGTGAAGGAAATCCTGCATTTTCGTTAAAATGATCCAGAATTTTCCCTTTTCGGTTAAAAATAAAAACCCCACCGGATAGAGTTCCCACGGCAAATTTGTTGTTCGGCAATACAACACCGTTGTAAATTGCACTATTGATGATTGCATCATTATCTTCCATTTTGAAAGATTTAATTGCATTTTTTTTCTTTGTTTTATCATATAAAAAGAATCCTTTTTCTCTGGTTCCTATCAAAATATGAGTATCATCATACGGAAGCATTACATAGACCCTTAAAAGTGCAAACTTTTCTCCGCCGGGAATTAATTCTAACTTATTATTAACGACTTTACACAAACCTTTTTCCCATTCTCTGATATAAAATGTATTATCAACCGAAAATGATAAATGAAACATACTGTTCGGTTTTATAACTTTTATCTCGTTAATCAGGGTGTCGTTATTATATTTCAGAGGCAGGTTACAGTAAAACAGTTTGTTAAAAGATTGAAAATATATTTTATTGTCGGCAATTAATGTTTTCCAAACAGCCCCAAAATGAGTAGAATCTCCCGGAAACTTGTCTAAAAATAAAGAATGAAACTTTATTTTTCCTTGATTGTCGGCGAATAAAACTCCGAAATCGTCTTCTGCTCCGTAATACACATTCCCTTTATCATCAGTTGCGAGTGATCTTAATATTGTACTTTGAGGAATGTTATAACTCTTCCAGGTTTTACCGTCATAAGTTTTTAATCCGTAATTACAACCGAAATACATAATTCCTCGATTGTCTTGAGTAATTGCCCAGATTTGACCTGCATCGCCGTAATCTTTATCGGTGTATTTTGTAATAAAAGGTAAACCGTCTTTATTTACTTGAGAAAATAAGTTGCTCAGAATAAAAAAAACAAAAAACAAAAATCCTGATAGTTTTTTCATAATATGTATTTATTGTTTACTCGGAAGTAAAATTTCAATATTAATATAATATGCTTAATTAAGAACATATAACAAATCCCGTGCAATAGTTGTAATTTTCAAAATCAAATGTTTAAATTTCGTGATTTTTATTAACTAACCGGTATATTTTTTGACAAATCCGGTTGTTTTATTGATAAAATTATTCCAACAAATATTTTTTTGATATTTTTTTCCAACCAGCCCATGCTTTTGTATCCGTATAATAAATTACCAAATCAGCCCATGCCTCGGTATCCGTAAAATATACTTTTTTATCTGCCCATGCTTCGGTATCCGTAAAATACCATAGCCCTTTATTCCCTGTTGCCCACGCTTCGGAATCTTCAATATATACAACCAAATCAGCCCACGCTTCGGTATCGGTTACATAAACTTTCACATCAGCCCATGCTTCGGTATCGGTTACATATATTTTTTGTGCATTTAATAATGCAACATTAAAAAGGATAAAAAATAAGCTAAAAAGTTGCTTCATTGACAAAAGATAAATTTATTAAAAGTATAAAAATAAAAAAAACTTTGCACTTTTTAATAAAAATACAAAGTTTTTTAACAATAACTCGTTGATTTTTAAAAATCAACTATTTTTAAGCCCACGGAAATCGGGAACATTTCGGGTCCGGCACCTTCTTTAAAAAGCGGGACAAAACTGTAGTTTATATAAAGTCCGATATCGCCGTAGCCGATTCGTGCCGTTGCTCCGTAACGGAACGATGCTAATTGAAAATCATCTGTTTTTTTATTTTTATAGGTCTGCCCGTCAACTTTATATTTTTGTTTTTGTTTTGACCAAGCTCTTATTCCGCCGGTTAATCCTGCACCTATAAAAAATTTTCTGTGTTTTACGGGAATCTGAAATTCAAGAATTAAAGGAACTGTTACATAAACAACGTTTAATTTGTTTTTTGTATAATCGGTTACGGACGGATCTATTTGTTCGGCACGAATAATTCCGTTTTCGTCTTCATATAAATTTATATTTTGTTTAAGGGCTAAACTGTTCCATTCGAGCCCGGCACCGGTAGCCGCACCAAATCTTTTATTTCTGCTTAAAGCAATATCATATTCTAAAATATTTAAACCGTAGCTCATTGTTTTTTCCGGAATTATAATCATATAATCCATTTGTTCGCCAGAAACTAAGGTACTTTTTGCATCTAAAAAATTCAACAATCCGAATTCAAAGCCCGCCCAATGGGCATTAAACGATGAGTGATTTAGGTTTCCCGCATTTATTTCTTTTCTGAAATGGTTTTCTTTATCGTTTTGTAAATTTTTATCTAAAGAGCTTATACCCTCCCGGATATTTTTTATTCCCTCGTCGATATTTGCAATCCCGTTTTCAAATGCCGATTGTTTTTTTTGATTTAGTTCAATTAACAGTTTTTGTTTTTCAATTTCTGTTTTTAGCGTTTCCAATTCTTTTTGAGACAAAAGCAATTTCATTTTATCTTCGGCCAAGCCGTTTATTTTTTCATTATTATATAAATCGGTATTTATTACCGAAACAGAATCTTTTTCAAGTTGTTCTTCTTTTTTCTTTATGAGTTCTTTGCGTTGTTCTATTAAATCTTCTCTTTGTTTTACGATTTTTTCTTGCTGTTCAATTATTTGTTTTTGTTGTTCAATAAGTTTTTCGGTTTGGGCAATTTCTTTTTCAAAAGATTCTTTTGCTTTTTGAAGATTATATATCGCATTTTCTTTTTGCGTTTTCTCATCTACTATTATCAATTTTTTCTTGCCGACTTTCAATTCGGTTGTATCTTTTTGTGCATAACCCGAAAAGGTAATGAAAAATACGTTGATTGCGATAAGTAAAGCGGTTTTGTATAATTGTTTCATAGCTTTTAAATTAAATGTACGTTTTGTATTATCCGAATTTATTTTTTGTTATATGTTTTTCTGAACTGAAAGTTTGAAGCAATAAAATTGACTTCTTTTACACTGCCGTTTTCAGCATAATCATTTTGCAGTACAATATTGTCGTCTTTTGTTATTTTTTTCCAAATGTCAACACCTTTTTCGGCATATTTCCAAAATTTATCTTTTGTGTTTATTCCGGGATTTTCAGTATTTAAAGCATACAAGTTCCGTATATTCACAGGCGTAATCGTTTGGTTAATGTTTGAGATAAGAGCCCCGTTTTTAATATCAGGTATCGGCACAATTAATTCCTTGTACAAATTTTCACTATTGCGGGGCTCTTTATCTTCAAACGCAAGAACATGTTTATTTGAATTTTTAATTGTTTGATTATGAGTAACTAATGTTTGTTCTTGTTGAGTATGGTTTTTATCATATATATTTGTTTTCGGAGTTTTAAAATTTTGTTTAATCGGTTTTATCGTTTTGTGTTTATATGCAAGTTGCAAATTATTATCTGTTTCGTTAACATTAAGGATTTCACCCTTGAAAATAAAAAACAACAAAATTGCGGCTGCCGATACAGCGGAAATTACGGTTCTGTAATTTAAAATAACCGTGTTTTTTCGCAAACTGTTTTTATTTTCAAAAATAATGCTTTTGTCCGCTTGTAGTTTTGTATTTTTTATTTGTTTATATGCAGTTCTGTTTTCCGGTTTTTTTAATTCATGTGCCAATTGTTGTTTTTCTTCGATATTAATGTCTTTTTCAATATCGGCAACACAGAGATATTCAAATTCCGTTATTTCAAAATGTTGTGCTTGTGTTTTTTTAATTAAATTTTGTTTGTTTTTAAAAACAATATGTTCGGGTTTTAATGTAATATTTTCAAAACTTTCCAATTCTTCTTTTAAACTCGGATTGTTTTGCAAAAAGCGATTTAATTCTTTCTGTTCTTTTTCGGATAAATTTCCGTCAAGAAAATCAAGAAAAAATGCTTCGTAATTATGTGTGTTTATTGTTTCCAAGTTTTTATTTTTTAAACAAGATTTTCAATTTTTCCGATATAATTTCTCAAAAATACTCTGGCTCTGTAAATATACACTTTTACCTGCGATTCGTTTAAGCCCGTGATACCGGCAATTTCTTTGTAGGAATAGCCCTCATAGTCTCTCAATAAAATAACCGAGCGTTGTATTTCGGGCAGCCGATCGACGGCTTCGTGCAAAATTTCCTGTATATCGTTAAAATAATTTTCTTCATGACTTTCAAATACGCTTTGGTCGTCGGTTAAACTGATTCTTTTTTGTTTTCTTATAATATCAATCATTGTTCTGTACGCCGTCGTAAAAAGATACGATTTTACTTTTGTGAAATAAACCGCTTTTCGGTTTATCCACAGTTTCTCAAAACTGTCCTGTACAATATCTTGTGCCGTATTTTCATTTTTTATATTTTTTAAAATGAAACGGTAGATATGATCGGAATACGTTTCTACACTTTTATTGTATTCTTTTACTGTCATTAATGCTTGCGTTCAAGGGTAAGACGTATTAAACGGAAATTTGTTACAATTTATTTAACAAAAACACATCAACGCATGTATATTGCTGAAATACAAATAGATACAACACGGTTGTTTTACTCAAATACCGTTGCTCTTTTCAACTCTGCCTTTAATTCATCAATATTTTTTTGTTTGGTTTGCTCGTCCCAGTTTAAAAATTCGGCAAGTATGTCGGCGGTGATATTAAAAATTTCGTATATTTCATCAATATAGAAGAAAATCATTCCGGTTCGTCGAATAAAAAAATCAGATAAGCTGACAATCGACTCATAATTAACCGAATAGAACAATTCGGCTTTAAGCCAAGAAAATTTTGTATCGCGTGTTTCCGTATAATAATCGAATGCTTTTTCCGATATTTTATCAATATTCATTCCGTAACGATAAAACAGTTTTTTAAATTCGTTTACGGAAATTCCGGTTTGTTTTATTTCATCATATTTTTTGTCGGCATAGTTTATCAAATTTGCCGTATCCGGATAAAAAGGAAATTCACCGCCGGCTAATCGAAGGTTTTTTGTTTGGCATTTCGGAAATTCTCTGCCGTCTTTTTCCGACAATCGTCCGCCAACAGTTTATACAACATTTTTTGCCATAATTCGATAACCTGTTAATTTTCCGCCGGCAATGGAAATTAATCCGGTTTTTGAATGAAAAATTTCATCCTTTCGCGAAAGTTCCGACGGGTCTTTCCCTTCTTCGTGAATCAAGGGTCTTAAGCCCGACCAAACCGATTTTACGTCTTTCAATTCTAATTTTACCGTCGGTGCAATATTGTTTATTTGCTTTAAAAGATATTCAACATCCGTTTTTGTAACCGTCGGATTTTCCAAATTATCATAATAATCGGTATCGGTTGTTCCCACATATACAATATCTTGCCTCGGAATAGCAAAAACCATTCGTTTATCGCCGGTATCAAAATAAATTGCATGATTAAGCGGCAAACGTTTCTTGTCAAAAACAATATGAATACCTTTTGTATGATGTATTCGTTTCCCTTTCAGCGAATTATCTTTTTCTCTCAATTTATCAACCCAAGGTCCTGTTGCGTTTACAATATTTTCGGCAAAAACTTCAAATGTGTTTCCGGATATCAAATCTTTGGCTTTTACGCCTTTAATTTTTCCGTTTTCATAAATAAACGATTCGGCTTTTACATAATTTAAACAATCGGCACCGTGTTCTACCGCTTTTTTTAAAACTTCAATTGTTAATCTCGAATCATCTGTTTTATACTCATAATACAATGCTCCGGATTTTAATATCGGACTGTCAATCAGAGGAATAATCTTTACCGTTTCTTCTTTTGTCAACATCTTCTTTTGTTCCGATTTTTTTACGCCTGCCAAAAAATCATAAACATACAAAGCCAGGGAAGTTGTAAATTCACCGAGATTTCCGTCTTCAATAATCGGTAAAATCATCTTTTCGGGAATTACAATATGTGCGGCATTGTTGTGAACAATTTCCCGCTCTCTTCCTACTTCCCGTACCAGCCCCAATTCCAAATGTTCCAGATAACGTAATCCTCCGTGAACCAATTTTGTCGAGCGACTGCTGGTTCCGGCAGCAAAATCCTGCATTTCGATTAATACAACACGCATTCCTCGGGTAACGGCATCCAAAGCAATCCCGGCACCGGTTATTCCCCCGCCGATTATCAGCAAATCATATTTTGAACTTACTGCCTTTTCTGTTATTTTACTTCTGTCTGAGTTTGAAAATTTCATAACTTAAAAATTTTTACAAAGATATTTCTTTTAATTAAATTTAACCCGCATTATTAGAGGAATTAGCTTAATGTAGATGCAAGGCGTCGAAACCCGCAGACATATCTCTATATTTCAAGGGTTTCGCAACGAAGCAGATGCATAAAGCTAATTTCAAGCTAACTCAAATTCGGGTATTTAGTTTGTTGTAAAACCAAAGGTAAAATATTATGTTTTACACGTTTATAATTATATTAATTTAATAACGGTAAATAATGCGGGTTGGCTTTCATAAATCAAATTCATTTTAAGAATAATTTTGTTCCTCAACAAATATTTATTAATTTTGATATGTTATTAATAAAAAAACACAAAAAATGGAAATAAAAAGAACGTTTGATTTTCTTGACAATGCTTTGGAAAACTTCCCGAAGGAGGACGCTTTTTCCGTTAAACGAAACGGGAAGTGGGATAAATACAGTACGCAATACATTAAAGAAAAAGCCGATTTATTCAGTTTGGGTTTAATAGAACTCGGATTTAAAAAGGGAGATAAAATTGCTACGGTTTCAAATAATCGTCCGGAATGGAATATCGTTGATTTCGGAATGGAACAAATCGGGGTTGTACACGTTCCGATATATCCTACAATCGGAGAAGTCGAATACAAACACGTTCTTTCCCATTCGGATGCAAGAATTTTAATTGTTTCGTCAAAAGAGCGTTATGATTTTATCAATCCTATTGCAAAAGAAACTCCGAATATTGAAAAAATTTATTCTTTCGATAAGATAGACGGTGTTCCTTCTTTTGAAGAAATTATTAAGCTCGGCGAAAAAAACAAAGATAAACATTCGGAAACGCTCAAAAAAATGCGAGATGCGGTTGAAGAAAATGATTTATCTTCTATCATCTACACTTCCGGAACAACCGGTTTGTCAAAAGGAGTTATGATGACCCACAAAAATTTTGTAAGTAATGTTATTGATTCATCGGTAGCAGTTCCGAAAGATGCCGAACTCGGTATCAGTTTTTTGCCGCTTAACCATGTTTTTGAACGCATGATTAATTACTTATACGTTTATCTCGGAATCAGTGTTTATTATGCCGAAAGCATGGAAACTCTCGTAGAAAACATACAAGAAGTTAAACCGCATCTTTTTGCGGCAGTTCCTCGTATTTTTGAAAAGTTATATGATAAAATTTACAGTACCGGATTATCTTTAAAAGGTATAAAAAAAGCTATATTCTTTTGGGCTCTTAAAGTCGGAGAAAAATATGACGAAACCAAAGATATGGGTGCTTTTTACCGTTTTAAATTAAAAATTGCCAATAAGTTGGTTTTTGTAAAATGGAGAGAAGTTCTCGGAAACAATCTTAAAGTTGTTGTATCGGGCGGTGCAGCTCTGCAACCGCGACTGGCACGTGTTTTCGGGGCAGCTCAAATCCCGGTTTTAGAGGGTTACGGACTGTCGGAAACCGCTCCGGTTATTGCCGTAAACAGACAAGGCGAAGTAAGAGCCGGAACCGTTGGCAAGTTATTGGATACTGCAGAAGTAAAAATTGCCGACGACGGTGAAATATTGTTTAAAGGTCCGAATTTAATGCCCGGCTACTACAAAGACCCCGAAAAAACAAAAGAGGCAATTGACAAAGACGGCTGGTTTCATACCGGAGATACCGGAGAATTAGACGGAAGAATATTAAAAATAACCGGCAGAACCAAAGAAATTTTTAAGCTGTCAACCGGAAAATATGTTGCCCCCGAATTGGTTGAAAACAAAATGAAAGAATCGCCTTTTATTGAGCAAATTATGGTTGTGGGCGAATCGGAAAAATATACGGCGGCAATTGTTTGCCCTGCATTTCAGCATCTTCACGGATGGGCGGCAATTCACAACATCGATTTCAAAAACAATATTGAGTTAATTACAAACGAAAAAGTTATCAAAAAATATGAACAAGAAATAGAGCGATTAAATACTCAATTGGATAAAGCTATGAAAATTAAAAAATTCTCATTAGTTTGTGAAGAGTGGACTCCCGAATCCGGAGAATTATCTCCGACATTAAAATTAAAACGTAAAATTTTGGTTAAGAAATACAAAACAAAGCTGGATTTTTTATACGGGTACACAGATGATGAAGGATTTGTAAACAAATAAAAAATACTGTAACGGTATTAAAAAGGTTTCGAAAATCTTTATTGTTTTTTTCGAAACCTTTTTTGATTTTTATCCGTATGCATAAATATACAACTTGCCGAAAATATAAAATATCAGCAAACTATTGTTTTTATATACAAGAAGTTATATATTTGTTTACTGTCTGTTAATTAAAAATTTCGTTATGGAAATTAAAAGAACTTTTGAATTTATTGAATATGCCTTAGAAAATTACCCGAAAGACGATGCTTTTTCCGTAAAAAGAAACGGAAAATGGGAAAAATTCAGCACACAAGAAATAAAACAAAAAGCGGATTATTTCAGTTCCGGATTAATTAATTTAGGGCTGAAAAAAGGCGATAAAATCCTTACTGTTTCAAACAATCGTCCGGAATGGAATATTGCAGATATCGGAATGGCACAAATAGGGGTTATCCACGTTCCGATATATCCTACTATGGGAACTTCGGAATACGACCATATTATTCGACATTCTGATGCAAAAATTGTTATTGTTGCTAAACCGGAACATTATAAAAGAATCATTAATGCTCCTGTTTTTAAGGAAAATAACATTAAAATCTATTCTTTTGACAAAACAGAAGCCCCGCATCTGTTTGACGAAATTCTTAAAATCGGAAAAGAAGAGTTTGAACAAAACAGCGGAAGACTTCAGCAAATGAGAGCCGATGTTTCGCAAAACGATATCAGTTCAATCATATATACATCCGGAACAACCGGAACACCGAAAGGTGTTATGCTGACACATAAAAATTTTGTAACCAATACGCTTGCACAAGTTTGCGTAGTTCCGGACGGAATACATAAAGCAATCAGTTTTTTGCCTTTAAATCATGTATATGAAAGAATTCTTAACTATTTATATATCTATCTCGGTATCAGCATCTATTATGCAGAAAGTCCCGATACTCTGGTTGAAAATATCCAAGAAGTAAAGCCGGAAACTTTCGCAACCGTTCCGAGACTTCTTGAAAAAATATATGATAAAATTTATGAAAAAGGGCGAGATCTGAAAGGAATAAAAAAAGGAATATTTTTCAGTTCTTTGCGTTCGGCACAAAAATATGAGGGACATAAATCACCGGGGTTATTTTTAAAAGCAAAATTAGCTCTTGACAATAAACTTGTTTTTGATAAGTGGAGAGAAGCACTCGGCGGAAATATTAAAATTATCGTTTCGGGGGGAGCATCTCTGCAACCGCGATTAGCACGAGTTTTTAATGCGGCAAAAATTCCGGTATGTGAAGGATACGGATTGACCGAAACCTCTCCTGTTATTTCCGTTAACAGAATGAATGAAATAAGACCCGGAACCGTTGGAAAATTACTGGAAACATCTGAAGTAAAAATTGCCGCTGACGGTGAAATTTTATATAAAGGACCTTGTTTAATGAAGGGTTATTATAAAGACCCGGAAAAAACGGAAGAAGCAATTGACGAAGACGGTTGGTTTCATACCGGAGATATGGGAGAATTAAACGGAGATATTTTGAAAATTACGGGGAGAAAAAAAGAACTTTTTAAACTGTCAACCGGGAAATATGTTGCTCCGCAAATGGTCGAAAACATCATGAAAGAATCGCCTTTTATAGGACAAATAATGGTTGTGGGGGAAAACGAACGCTTTTGCTCCGCATTAATATCCCCGAATTTTGATTATCTTCAAAAATGGGCAGTCCTTCACGAAATAAAATTTGACAGTGATGTTGAATTAATTAAAAACCCGCAGGTTATTGACAAATTTAATGAAGAAGTCCAAGAATTAAATTTTGATGTTGAAGAATCCATGATTATCAAAAAATTTGCCTTGGTTTGTGAAGAATGGGCACCGGATACCGGAGAACTTTCTCCTACTCTTAAATTAAAACGAAATTTTATTTTAAACAAATATAAAACTCGAATTGATTGGTTGTACGAAAAATCCGATGATGAAGGATTTGTTTTAAGTTAATTTCTGTAAAAAAGAATTTATTTAAGGAAAGAATTTCAGATAAATTCTTTCCTTTTTTTATGCAACTTCTTCGATATTTTATATCTTTTCGGCGTGATATTCTGTTCTTTAATTATAAAAATATAACATTATGAAAAAGAAATTTTCTCTGTTTTTAGTTTTGTTTTTTACAATTTTTACAAGTTCTGCTCAAAAAAATTACGTGAAACTTGTTTCCTCAAAACAAAATGAAACAACGCTTACATTTAAACTGAATTCGTACGATTTTAAAACCGTTCAAACAAAAAACGGTAAATCTGTTATCGTTTCCGGCGATAACATGTCGCAATTAATGATTAAAGACGCACCGGATTTACCTAAATTTACACAGTCAATTATTATTCCCGATGCCGATAAAATGAAAGTAGAAATCATTTCAAGCAAATATACTGATTTGGATCAAACTTTCGACATCGCACCTTCAAAAGGAAATTTGTTAAGAACTGTTGACCCCGCAAGCGTTCCGTATAATTACGGTAAAATTTACAAAAAAAACGCATTCTTTCCGGAAAAAACAGCAGAATTGGGAACACCCTATATTTTGCGAGATTACAGAGGTGAAACCGTAAAAATTTTCCCTATTCAATACAATCCCGTAACAAAAAAATTGAGAATTTATTCCGAAATTACCGTTAAAATCTCTCCTTCCGGGAAAAAAGGGAAAAACATTCTTGAAAGAAGAAAAAACAACAACATCGTTTCAAAAGAATTCGGTAACATATATCGAAATCATTTTTTAAATTACAATAAAACAGCAAAATACACACCGCTTGAAGAAACCGGTAATATGCTGATTATTTGTAACGATGCGTGGACTTCCGCAATGCAGGATTTTGTAACTTGGAAAAACAAAATCGGCAGACCTTGTGAAATGGTAACCGTTACACAAGCCGGCGGAACAGCTTCTGCCATTAAAACTTATGTTGAAAATTATTACAACACTAATGGTTTAACCTATCTTTTATTAGTAGGCGATGCCGAACAAGTACCGACAAACAGCGGAAGCGGATTGGGCGGAGATTCGGATAATGCTTACGGATATATTTCCGGAAACGACCATTATCAGGAAATTTTTGTAGGCCGTTTTTCTGCCGAAAGCGAAGCCGATGTAATTACGCAAGTACAAAGAACACTTACTTATGAAGACGGAAGTTCTTTGGATGCCGATTGGCTGAACAAAACAATCGGTATCGGTTCTGATCAAGGACCCGGAGATGATAATGAAATGGATTTTGAACATATCCGTAATATGCAAACTGATTTAATCGGATTTACATACGTTACCCCTACCTATGAATTATTTGACGGTTCACAAGGAGGAAACGATGCAAGCGGCAATCCGTCACCTGCCGACGTTGCTGCAGATGTTAATGCCGGCGGCGGAATTATTACATATTGCGGACACGGTGCTGATACCTATTGGGTAACTTCGGGATTCGGTATTTCCGATGTTAATAATTTAACTAATGAAAACAAACTTCCTTTTATATTTGATGTTGCTTGCGTAAACGGAAATTTTGTCGGACAAACGTGTTTCGGTGAATCTTGGCTGAGAGCCCAAAATAACGGAAATCCGACAGGTGCAATTGCAATTTGTGCTTCAACGATTAATCAATCGTGGGCACCGCCAATGATTGCTGAAGATGAAATGGTTGATTTACTCGTCGGCACAGCTGCAAACGGTACAAAAAGAACTTTTTCAGGACTCGTTGTTAACGGAATGTTTCAAATGCTTGATGAATCATCAGACAATGACATGGCAGATACATGGACAACTTTCGGCGATCCGTCATTAATGGTCAGAACAGATAATCCGACTGCAATGGCAATTTCACACGATGCCGTTTTAATTTACGGAGCAACTGATTTTACCGTAACTTGCGATTTTGACGGTGCTTTAGCTTGTTTATCTAAAAACGGCGAAATAGTCGGAACAGCAAATGTTTCAGGCGGAACGGCACAAATTCCGATTTCCGGTGTAACTCCCGGAGATGTTTTAGATGTAGTTGTTACAGGTTTTAATAAAATTACCTATCAAGGACAAACAACCGTAACAGCCCCTTCGGGTCCTTATATTTTGCTTGATTCCTATGATTTAAGCGGAAACCATTCCGTTGATTTCGGACAATCGGATAATATCAATATTACATTAAAAAACGTAGGTCCCGATGATGCTGCAAATGTTACGGCAACACTTACAACAACCGATGCCGCCGTAACGGCAATGAATAATGCTTCAAACATTAGTTTCGGTAATATAACCGGAAATAACGGAACGGCTGCCGTAACCGGACAATTTGATATTACCGTATCCGACAATGTTGAAGACCAACATATCATACCTTTTACATTAACAATAACCGACGGAACAGATACATGGGAAAGCAATTTTAATGTAACAGTTAACGCACCCTCAATAACCATCGGTAATTTATTTGTAACCAACGATACCGGCGGAG
>CAZCPV010000027.1:0-18586 GCA_964500765.1 uncultured Draconibacterium sp. | reverse complement strand
AAATTCTGCAACTTTTACATTTTTGATAATCTATTTTCATGGTATATGTTTTAGGTGTACAAAAAAGCCGATACAAAACGTACCGGCTTAAATTATTTAATTCTCATCTGCTCTTTCTTCTTTTTTATTTTTTTTCGTTTGTTTCTCTAACTTTTTATTTTCCTTGTCGAGTTCGTTAAGTTTTTCTTCCAATTCTTTAATTTTTTCTAATTTTTTTTGATATTGTTCTTCGGAAATATTGCTTGTTTCTTTTTGTCGTTCAAGCTGTTCGTATGCTTTGGCAATTTTATCTCTTGCTTTTTGAATGTTATCTTGAGCTTTTTTAACTTTTTCTTCGGGTGTCAAGTTTTTATTTTCATTATCTTTTTTTACTTTATCTTTTCCTTTATTGTTTTTTTTCCCTTTGTCTTTGTTTTGATCTTTTTTATTGTTTTTTTTCTTTTTGGTTTTGTTATCAACAACCGGCTTATTGTTATGATTTCCTTTTTGGTCTTTCTTTACTTTACTTCCGCCTTTATCGTTTGTTTTTCCTTTTGAATTATCGTTAGTATTGTTATTTAATTTTTTTTGTTCTTTTTTTACTTTGCTTCCGCCGTGGTCGTTGGTTTTTTGAGCAATTATTTGTCCCGAAAAGAAAATAAATGTCAATATCAGGATACTTGATATAATCTTTTTCATAATTTTAGTATTTTAGTTTTTTAATAGTTCATCTAATTGATTATTAATGTCTTCCGATTTTTGTAAAATTTCTTCCGATTTTTGTTCCGCTTGTTCGGGCGTAATTACAATTTCCGTTGTATCGCTTTTTGTGTTGTTGTTTACGATTTCCGTTGTGTCGTTAGGGCTTGTATTATTACCGTTGTCTTCTTTGGGTTCGCAGGCAAAGAAAAATACCGTAATAAACAACATGCTTATAATTTTTTTCATTTTTAAAAGAGTTTAGTGAATAATATGCGTAAATTTAAGAAAAAAAAATAAATAAAAAAAGACCTGCAAATTACAGGTCTTAAATTTATGTCCGCTTATTCTTCTTATACCGTATGAACAACTTTCAGTTTTTCCATACCTACTTTAATAGCTTCTTCGTTCATCGGAATTAAATGATGATGTCTTTCCGGTAATGATTTTTTCAATCCTTTCAAAACATTTTCCATTTTAACAACGGGATTAATTTTTAAGAAAGCTCCCAAAACAATCATATTAAAAGTTTTGGAACTTTTTAATTTTGCTGCTTCTGCGGCACCTTCAATTGTGTAAATATTAATGTCTTTTCTTGTCGGATGATGAATAATACCGTTGGGGTCATAGAGTAAAACACCGCCCGGATTTACGCTTTTTTCAAATTTATCCATCGATTGTTGATTTAAAATAATGGCGGTATCGAAATTGTGCAGTACGGGAGAACTTATTCGTTCGTCGCTGATAATAACGGCAACATTTGCCGTGCCGCCTCTCATTTCGGGTCCGTACGAAGGCATCCAACTTACTTCTTTATCTTCCATAATACCCGAATATGCTAATATCTTGCCCATCGAAAGTACGCCTTGTCCTCCGAAACCGGCTATAATAATTTCTTCTGTCATTTTAGTAAAATTTTATGTGAATAAAATATTTCAATGATAAATTTCATTGACTTATCCTTTTAAATCGCCCAAAGGATAAAAATCTAACATGTTTTTATCTAACCATTCATTTGATTCAACCGGTGTCATTTTCCAACCCGAATTACAGTTTGATACAATTTCCACAAACGTGGTACCCTTGTTTTCTTGTTGTAATTCAAACGCTTTTTTTATTGCTTTTTTTGCTTTTCTTACCAATCCGGGTTTATGCACGGCTTGTCTGGTAACATAAGCCGTTCCGGGAAGCATGGCAATTAATTCCGTGATTTTCAGCGGATAGCCCATCATGTGTGTATCTCTTCCGTAAGGAGAAGTTGATGATTTCATACCCGGTAAGGTTGTCGGTGCCATTTGTCCGCCGGTCATACCGTAAATCCCGTTATTGATGAAAATAATGGTGATATTTTCGCCTCTGTTACAGGCATGAATGGTTTCTGCCGTTCCGATTGCCGCTAAATCGCCGTCGCCTTGATAGGTAAAAACCGTTTTGTCGGGATATACTCTTTTGATACCGGTTGCAACAGCCGGAGCACGTCCGTGGGCGGCTTCCTGCATGTCAACATTCATAAATTCATAAGCCAAAACGGAACATCCTACGGGAGCAATTCCGATTGTTTTTTCTTCGAGACCGAGTTCTTCTATAACTTCCATCGTAATTCGGTGGGCTACACCGTGTCCGCACCCCGGACAATAGGAAAGGTTTGCGTCGGTCATCAATTTGGTTTTTTTGAAAACCAATTCGCCTTTTTTAATTATTTCTTCGGGTGTTAATATATTTTCTGACATTTTTTATCCTCCTATTATTTTAGTTTCTAATGCATCAAGAACTTCGTTCGGGGAATGAACCATACCGCCGAATCGTCCGTAATGTTCTACTTTAACCTTACCGTTAACGGCAAGTCTTACGTCTTCTACCATTTGTCCCGCACTCATTTCCACTGCGAGAATTCCTTTAACTCGGTCTGCCAATTTATTAATTGCTTCGGAAGGGTAGGGCCATAATGTAATCGGTCGTAACAAACCGACTTTTATACCTTTTTCTTCTGCAAGTTGAATTGTTTTTTGGCAAATTCTTGCACTCGAACCGTAAGCAACCAATAAATATTCTGCATCTTCCGTGTTAAAAGTTTCAAAGCGAACTTCGTTTTCGGATATTTCTTTGTATTTTGCTTGTAAATGATGATTGTGTGCTTCTTGTCTTTCGGGTTTTAACTCCAAAGATGTTATGATGTTTCTTTCTCGACCGTTTTTCTTACCCGTTGTAGCCCATGAACCGTATAATTTATCAACTTCTTCATCGGTTAATCTTTCTTTTTGCGGCGGTAAAACAACTTTTTCCATCATTTGACCGATAACACCGTCGGAAAGTATTAATGCCGGATTTCTGTATTTGAAAGCCAATTCAAATCCGATTTCTACAAAATCAGCCATTTCCTGAACGGTTGAAGGGGCTAATACAATTAATTTGTAATCACCGTGTCCGCCGCCTTTTACCATTTGGAAATAATCGGCTTGCGAGGGTTGTATGGTTCCTAATCCGGGACCTCCTCTGACTACGTCAACAATTAAACAAGGAAGTTCGGAACCTGCAATGTATGAGATACCTTCTTGTTTTAAACTTATGCCGGGACTTGATGATGAGGTCATTACTTTTTTTCCGCATGCGGCGGCACCGTAAACCATATTGATTGCCGCTAATTCACTTTCGGCTTGCAAAACTTGCATTCCGGTTCTTTTATAGGGTTCTTCGGTCATCAAATATTCTATTACTTCCGATTGCGGTGTAATAGGATAACCGAAATAGGCATCTACGCCGGCTCTTATTGCTGCTTCGGCAATTGCTTCATTGCCTTTCATTAATTTTACTTCTTCCATAATTCTTAAATTTTTAAAGAATGAGTGTGCATTTCAGCACCTTTTACTTTTGTGGTTTTAATCTGTAAACGGTAATACACATATCCGGGCAAACCGTTGCACAATTCATACATCCGGTACAGTCGGCATGTCTGGCAGGGTAGGCAGGATGAAATCCTTTTCCGTTTACGATATCATTTAAATCTATTACTTTTGTAGGGCAGGCAACAACACAAAGATTGCATCCTTTGCATCGTTCCGTATCGACTACAATTGCACCTCTTACTTTAGCCATAATATATATGTTTTAAATACGATTAGTAATTCTGTTTGTTTAAAAAACGCCCAAATTTATAAAAAATTCCGTTGCTTTTACTGTAAAAAATCATGTTTTGCAACAAACTTTATGCGAAAACATATATTATACTTATGTTCAGCCGGGTTTGAATGATTTCAAAAGTTCCGGGAAAAAATCGAATGCGAAAATTGTAAAATTATTGCGAAATTGAGGTTTTCTTGTAATTAAATTTGTTTATTTGTATAAATTTTATATTTGTTGTATATTTGTTAGTCGGGTTATAAACATTAAATTATTTAATTGAAATGAAAAATAAATTATTTATCCTTTTTGCGGTTGTTTTTATATTAAATCAATCGGCAGAAGCTCAAAATATTAAAGAAGTAACAAGCTTTTCTTGGAATAAAACTTCGGGTTTACCTTATATACAAGATTATTCGGGAAATTACGGGATTGATGTTTATACCGAAATAAATGAAAATCAGTATGCTTTCTTATCGCGTACGGAGAAAAAAATATTTGTTTTTAACAGCAGTACAAAGCAAAAAATTAAAGAAATTGAATTGTCGTTTTTCCCGATTGATTTTGCATATGCCGATAAGCATTATTTTGTTGCGGGTACGGAAAATTTTTACATTTTAACGGATGAAGGAAAAGTAATTTCCAAACGGTTTATTGCCGATAAAATTAAATTTACACAAGCCCTAAAAGTAATTAACAGTATCTTATATTTGATTGATATTAAGCAGAATACGTGGAGTTTTGATAAAAAAGGGTATTTAGAAAAACAGCCGGGAATTATTTTAAACGAAAATATGCGGGCAAGATTATTAAAGTTAAATGACAATCAATTTAAACTTATCGTTTATCGTAAAAACAATAAAATATTTTCCGAAATTATTACAGATAAAAGTCATTTGGGAACTGTTCAAATATTGGGCTTGTCGAATAACAAAATTATTGTTGAAGTTCAAAAAATCACACAAGAAATTCCCTTAAAAGTTGACCGGTATGTTAAGTTTTTTTCGACGGATAATTTGCGGGAACAATTGTCTGTTAAACTGCCTGATGTTCAATATATTTACGTAAAGCACAGTGTTGCCGTAAATAAAAATAATGTTGATTTTTTAATTACGACACCGAAAAAGGCAAGTATATATAACTTAACCGGTTTAAACGGGAAAAATAATATTGTATCATTTCCGGACAAATTGTATGCTTTTTCTTACCATTACAATCAACATTTATTGAAACTTAATGATGAGGCGGATGCTTTGCAAATGAAAAATACAAACACAATAACCCGTGCACAAATAATTGCCAATGCCGAACCTTATGCCGTTTATTCTTGGTATTGTAATCCGGAAAATATTAAAGATTACGATTGCGGCGGTGTTCATGTAACTACACCGGCTTGGGTAACTGTAGGTAATAATATTTCGGTACCTTATATGTGGGGCGGTTTTTCGTCTTTGCCTCAATTTGACCAAGGTATAAGCGACGGAGTTTCTGCCGGCGATTGCGATACAAACGGAGGCGGTTCCGGTTCCGGGTGTGCCGTAGGGGTCGATTGTTCGGGTTTTGTTTCACGAGCATGGGATTTACCTTATAAATACAGTACTTCTTCTTTGCCGAGTATATCTACACAATATTCAAGTTTCAGTCAACTGTTGCCGGGCGATATTGTTAATAGGGCAGGGCATCATGTCAGACTTATCGATACGCTTAATACCGACGGTTCGTTTTTTATTATAGAAGCATCGGCAAGCGGAACAAATTGGCGAGTCGGTTACAATAATTATACAACCGCCGACTTGCAAAATTATCTTCCTCGATATTATAATCATGTAGTCGGAAATACGGGGGATACAACTGCACCGACTACGCAAATTTCTTCAAATGATTGGGAAACCGGCAATTTTCAAGTCAGCTTTACGGATGCGGATAATGACAGAGTGAACGAAAAATTTTATCATGTATGTTATTTTAACGGAGCAGAATTAACCGGTAATACAAGCAACGGTTTTTTGCACGATAATTTTACTTCGGGAATAAATTCTCAATGGATACAACAGGGCAGTACGTGGACAACAATTAACGGCGTTTTAAATCAAGCCGACCAAACAGATGCCAACACAAATATTTATATAAACGTAAATCAGCAGCCGGGTACATATTTATATAAATGGCGAATGAAAATTTCCGGAAACGGTTCAAATCGCAGGGCGGGTTTGTATTTTATGTGCGACGACCCTACAAAAACACAGCGAAATAATGCGTATATGGTTTATTTCAGAGTTGACCAAAATACCTGCCAAATATATAAATCGGAAAATAATTCGATAGATTTAAAAACAAGCGATAATTGCATAGTAAATGCAGGCGAATGGTTTGATGCGAAGATTATTTTTCATACCAATACGGGAGAAATAAAAGTTTATAAAAATAATGTTTTGGTTTCTTCCTGGACAGATGCAAATCCTCATATTTCCGGAAACTCAATATCTCTGCGTACCGGAGAAGCAAATGTTTGTTACGACGATTTTGAAATTTTTCGTTCGAGAAACAAAATTGTAAATATAAGCGTAGGCGAAAATGAGGATGTTGCTTCTCAAAATTCCGACCCTTCAAGTCCGGCTTGTATTGTCGAATCTGTTGTAACGGATGCCTCCGGTAATTTTTCGGAAATTGAATCAAATTTTGTAAATATTGACTGGTCGCCGCCTGTTTTTTCCGATTTTACGGCAGATTTTGTTTCCGATACGGGCATCCCGAATACGCTCGGATTATATGCGTATTGGGCGGGGACGGATAAAAACTCCGGTATTTCGGAATATTATTATTGTATAGGCACAAAACCGTTTTCAGATAATATTACGGAGTGGACAAGCAATTCAACAGATACAAGTTTTACGGAAATATCCGATTTGTTGAAATACGATTCGACCTATTATGTATCTTTGTATGCAATAAATAATATCGGTTTAATTTCTGATACCGTAAGTACTGAAGGAAAGTTATTGCAAAGTAAGTTAAAAATATATCCTAATCCTGCGGGCGAATATTTATATTTTGAAGGTATCAATCCGGATACCGAAAGTATTATCCGATTATTCGATATTACCGGAAAGGAAGCAGCCGTTTTTAAAAATCAGCAAATTCCCGGAAAAATTTATGTCGGAAATTTAAAAACGGGTATATATTTTATTACAACGGATACCGGTAAAAAATATCAATATAAATTTTTGAAAAAATAAAAGAATGAACCGAAAATAACCGGTGGTTTTAACTGTCGGTACATATTGATTTTATCAATTTCTTATTAAAATAAACGGGCTCCAAAAAAACGGACGGGCATATTCTTTTTCATTTATAAGTTTTAATTTTGCTTTTCTTAATGAATAAGTAAGTTCATCAATATCAGCATATTCTGTTAAGATGTCAGTGTAAAAATAGAGCATCAGTTTTCCGGTTGATTTGTCCGAAACTTGCCAAAGCGAAAGCACAATATCTTTTGTTCCGCCGTAAAACAAAGCATTCGTTAATGCCCTTATCCCTTCGCCTCTTTCGTATTTTTTTACTCCGGTTTCGCAAGCCGACAATACAAGCAAATCGGAATTTAATTTTAAATTAAACATTTCGTCGGTATATAAAATCCCGTCATTTTCCGTACGGTTATTTTCGGCAAACAAAATACCCGAAATATCCGGTTCTTCCGAATTTATAAATGCGGGTGAGGCAAAATGCAGGTATTCATAATTTCCCGGCTCGGCAGATTTAATAAATAATTCATCGGCATCCGAAGCTGTTTTCATCAAAGCGGGTTCTTCTTCAGTTATAAATAAATTGTATATCGACAAAAGTTCATTTTCACTTTCCGGTAAATAATTATTCAATAAATGCGTGTGGGTGCCTGTTTGAAACGATTGCTCCGCTTTTTTCAAATTCTCTTTTGTTTTTGTTGAAATTCCGCCGGCATTTACGACATCAAAACTCGGTGCAACACCCAGCCAACCGCTTATATCGGTTGTGTCGCTATATTCAAGCGTATCCGAGTAGTCTTCTTCTCGAAAAAAATTTGCGGAATAAGCATAAGATACCGCATATTTTTTTATCAAATAGGGATAATTTTCAAAATTATCCGGATTTCCGGAATACGGTTCCGTGAGCAGTGCCTCAAAAGGAATTATGCCAGAAATGCCGTCGGGAATAATTACCAAATGCTTAATTGCAGTGTCGTTTTCGGAAATATTCGGCAGCAACTCTTTATATAAAGCATATCCTTCTTCGGCAAAATTTCCGGAATTTGCGTAAAATTGTTTTCTGAAATTTAAAATTCGGATTTTAAAATCATCGGATTTCTTAATAAAATTGATATTTGTTTTATTTTTTTGAATTGAAAAAATATAAATAACTTTCGACTGCTTCGGCGAAAAATAATCCGAAATGAAGGTGCTGTCATCGATGAAATTTTGAATATCCCGTACCGTAAGCGAAAAAGTCGGGTATTTTAATTCGTAATATTTTTGATAATCGGTTTGCAGAATATTCATAAACGACCTATGTTTCCTCAATAATGCGAGCATTTTATTTTTTGTTTTCGCATCATTCGGATTTTTCGATATTTTTTTTCTGAAATAAGCGATATCGGCATTCAAATTAATTTGTTTTTCCGATACGGAATCCGGAATATCCGAAAATTTACCGGCTGCCGGAAAATAGGATAAAGCACTTAGTTTATTTTTTTCGGTAAACATAAATGCTTTATTAAAATACTCGTTTTCTTTTGTTTTTTTATACAGCAGCATACATGTTTCCGCCGCTTTTTCATAAACGAAAGTCATTTTTTCTTTTAAATCACTTCGATATTTTTCCCCTGAAGTAAAAGTTTTCATTACCGAAAAAAGTTTATCGGCAGATTCATACACTTTGCATGCTTGTTTCAATTTATCCGGATTATTCGTTCTGTAATAAATATTTGTAAAAGCATCGGCTTTTTCCGTTAATATTTCAGAAACGGCTTTCATATCAAAATAATAATCTGTCGAGTTGTTAAAAACGGGATTCGAGTTGATATCTTGCGAATTAAAGTTTTCTATATACCCGATTAATGCTTTTTGCAGAAAATTTAATTCTGCGGGGAATGTTTTTTTTGCTTTATAAACCAATGCTTTTAAATAATAAATATGTGCCGTTTCCGGATGCTTATTTCCCAAAATTTTTGTTTTAATTGCCAAACTTTTATCATAATTCTCCAAAGCCGGATAATAATCTCCGTCGGCTTTGTATGCATCGGCAATGTGTATAAATGTTTCGGCAATTTCAAGATGATTGTCGTTTTCGTCAAAAACCGTTCGTTGTATTTTTAAAGCATTCGAAAAATAGTTTAAAGCAGCCGTATTTTTTGATTTTCCGCTTAAAATTAAACCTGCTTCCGTATATTTTTCGGCTGTTTTTAAATTCCATGTATCATACAATTTCTTGCTTATTTCCAATGATTTATTGAAATACTCAACGGCTTTTGTTATATCCTCTTCGTTAAGATAAACCGAAGCGATATTTTGCAGAATTTTTGCAACAACCGAGTGCTTTTCTCCGTATTTTTTTTCAAATATCCCTAAGGCATTTTTACTGTATGTTAACGATTTATCATAATCTCCTTTTAAATTTAATATAAGGGCTGCTTTTGCATATATTCCGGCAGTTTCCGGATTATTTTCCCCTAAATTATGACTTTTTATCAGTAAAGCATTTTCATAATTTTTCAACGATTTATCATAATCTCCGGTAATTTTATAAACATCAGCTAAATTAAGATATGCAGAGGCAAGCTCCGGGCTGAAACGGTTTAACTTCTTTTTTTTAATTTCAGAAGATTTCAGAAAATAATCAAGAGCTAAATCCGGATTTCCGATTTTTAAATATGCCTTGCCGACATTCGTTTGTGAAGAAGCAATTTTCATATCATTTGCGGGAAGCTGCTTTTTCCTTATTTGCAGTGCTTTTTCGTAAAGTTTAAGACTTCTGTAATCTTCACCGGTTTCAGTATATAAAAATCCCAAATTATTATACGAATCGGCAATTTTAAGATGTTCCTCTCCGTATATTTTTCGCCTTGTTACTAAGGCATTTACCCACATATTTTTTGCATCGGCATATTTCTTCGCATACAGATATACCAAGCCGGTTTTTTCGCAAAAATCAGCATATAAAGCCGAATTTCTTCCGAATGTATTCAGTACTTTTTGCTTTCCGGAAGATAAAATTTCCAATGCTTTGTTTAAATCCTTTTTACTGAGAAACAAGTCGGCTTTCTTTATTTCACATTCAAAAAAATCTTTCTTAAGATTGTAACCCAAATAGATTTTTTCGGCTTTTTTAATATTTTCCAAAGAGCTGTCAAATTGCAAATTTTCTTTAAATTTATCTGCTTTTAATAAATACTCTCTTGCAATAACAGTGTCTTGTTCAATTGTTTGAGAAAAAGTATTACTGAAAACCGTTAAGATTACGAAAAGTGAAATAAGTTTTTTCATGAGTTTATTTTTTATTGTTTTTTAAGGTCTCATGGAACCGCATGATTAAAATAATTATATCCCTGTGTGTTTAATAATTATTTTAATCATGCTTGTTTCATGGGTATTAAATTTATTTTTGTTTTTGATAAAATTACATTATAAAATTAAAAATTCCAAAGAATTATTTAAAGAGTTAATCAAAAAAAAGAGAAAGCACAATACTTTCTCTTCTTTCCGAAACCAAAATCATATTTATCAATTATCCGTTATTCACTTTTTTCGGTTTTCTTTTCATATTTTTTTATTACCCGAGCAATTATAAAATAACTTACAACCGGTAAAACAGGCCAAGTGATTAAATCTATTATTTCTTTTAAATACATAATTTCTTGATTTTAAATTAATAAGAGTGTCCGTCGGAATTTATTTCTTCCGAAGTAATTTTCTTTTTATCCATAACTCGCCAAGCATAAAAGATATATGCCAAAACAAAAGGAATCATTAAAGAAACATAACTCATGGCAACAAGCGTAAAACGACTCGACGAACTGTTTGCGATTGTCAGCGAACTTTGTAAATCAAAAGTTGAAGGATAAAATGCCGTATTGTTATATCCCGCAACCAAAAACAGAGATAAAACGGTTAAAACAGTTCCTGTGCCGGCAAACCAAATTCCGTTATTTTTATGTTTAAATATTGAAATAAACAAACCCCAAAGTACACCGACAACACCCACAAGCAAAAGAAAAAGCACAAAGGGCATTTCCGTAAAATTATGCAGGTATTTATGAGGTTCGATAAAAATTTCTTTTGTTTCCGGGTTTACGGCAAAACCGTCAATAATCATCAATCGTATTAACCAAAACAGGAAAAATAAAAGAAATAAAACGGCATTTCTAATCAGGTATTTTTTTGTTTTTTCGATTATTTCTTTGTTATCTATATTATTTTGAAAATACAGTAAAGCCAAAACTCTCGATAAAAAGAAAATCGCAAGTCCGAGAGCAATATTTTGCAAAAAGGCAAGATGTGCCGTTGTCCACAGGGCTTCCAAGCCGTGTGTCGAAACTTGCCATGAAGAAATTATCGGCATATTTTCGGAAGTTAAATTTAAAAGGTTCATTTTATTTACCGAAAATTGTGAACCGGTAAAAAAAGTTGAAACGGCAACACCCAATAATACGGTTCCTACAAGTCCGTTTATGAATAAAAAGACATCGTAGGTTTTTTCTCCGAGAAAATTATTCGGTTTTCTTCTGTATTCATACGAAACCGCCTGAATAATAAAGGCAAACAATATTGCCGTCCACACCCAATAAGCTCCTCCGAAACTTGTCGAGTAGAACAAGGGAAAAGAAGCAAATGCAGCACCTCCGAAAGTAACCAAAGTCGTAAAAGTAAATTCCCATTTTCTGCCGAGCGAATTAACGAGTATATTTCGTTCGTCGGCTGTTTTTCCGAGCTTATAAATTAAGGTTTGCCCGCCCTGAACAAACAACAAAAATACCAGCAAAGCCGCAAGCAGCGATACAATAAACCACCAATATTCCCGTAAAATCGTATATGATAAAGTTTCAAACATTATTCGGTTCCTCCTTTATTTTCGTTAACAGATGATTTTTTAATTTGCGATAACATAATTTTTATTTCCGCAATTAATAATGCCGTAAACACAGCTAAAAACAAAAAGAACGTAATTTGAACACTGCTTTGGTCAATTTGTGAAACCGCAGCAATATTCGGCATCAAATCTTGTATAACCCAAGGTTGACGACCGACTTCCGCAACAATCCAACCGGCTTCCTGTGCAACATAAGCCAAAGGTATTGTCCAAAGGGCAAGCCAAAGCAACCATTTTTTATTTTGAAATTTATTCTTGTAAGCAAATAAATAAATCAGAAAAAACAACAGCAAAAAGTAAAAACCCAAGCCCACCATCGTATGAAAAGCATAGAAAGTCATTTTTACATTCGGCACCAATAAATGCGGGTCTTTTCCGAAATAGTAGCCGTAGCCGAAGTAGTTAAAATTTTCTTTAAATGTTTTTAAAGAAGTTTCGGCAAGTTCCGTATTATTTTCTTTTTTCGCTTTTTTATAGGCAGCCAAAGCATCAATAGCTGTTTTTCCTTTCTCAATTTTTTCTTTATAAGGAATTATTCCTTCTTCTTTATTTCCGTGAACCAAATCCTTTACACCCGGAACAAACGCATTTACATCCAGGAATGCCATGTACGACAAGGCATTCGGTATTTCCAGTTCAAAAGCAAATTCTTTTTCGTTCGGATTATTTTTATCAACCTTATTGCCGAAAAATCCGATTGCAATCAAAGGTGCCTGACGCTGTCCCTGATACAATCCTTCCATTGCCGCCAATTTCATGGGTTGATGTTTGGCTACTTGTTTTGCCGAACCGTCGCCCGTAAAAATAGTATAAATAATTGACAAAAATCCGAATACGGAAGCAACAATCATACTCTTTTTTGACATTGTAATATTTCTGTTTTTCAGTAAATACCAAGCACTTATGCCGATTACAAAAACAGAAGCCAAAACATAAGCCGAGCTTACGGTATGCAAAAATTTATTTACGGCAACGGGATTAAACAATACTTCGGCAAAACTGTTCATCTCATTTCTTACCGTTTCGGGGTTAAAGTGCATGCCTACGGGATTTTGCATCCAGCCGTTTGCTGTCAAAATCCACAATCCCGAAAGATTTGAACCGATTGCAACCAACCACGACGACAATAAATGAGTTTTTTTGCTTACTTTTTCCCATCCGAAAAACATTATTGCTATAAATGTTGATTCGAGGAAAAAAGCCATAATTCCTTCAATTGCCAACGGTGCACCGAAAATATCCCCGACAAACCACGAATAATTCGACCAATTTGTTCCGAATTCAAATTCCAGAATAATTCCGGTCGCCACGCCTATGGCAAAATTAATTCCGAACAATTTCATCCAAAATTTTGTAATACGTTTCCATTCCGGATTTCCGGTTCTCACGTAAATTGTCTCCATTATGGCTATAATGAACGACAAACCGAGTGTAAGCGGGACAAAAATCCAATGGTACAAGGCAGTTAATGCAAACTGTGCCCGTGACCAATCAACAAGCCCCCAATCAATATGTTCCATTTGTATTATTTTAGTTTATAAAATGTTAATTTTTGATATTCAATAATTGTTTTGATACGTATTCGCTTTTTTCTTTATCCGTTTTTCCTTTTGTACTTAAAAAATCTTGAAAAAAGAAAATTTTAAGAACGGCAAACATAATTATCAGTTTAATGATAATTATTGTCCAAACGCGTTTTCCGTATTTCGGCATATCTTTAAATCCTTCAATATAAAAATTGAAGATATTTTTTAAGATTTTAATCATCAGGCATTACTTTAACCGCAAATATATACTAAACAAATGTTCAAAACAAAAATTAAAAAACATATTTTACGCTGAAAACAAAATTTCTCCCCGGCATTAAAAATCCCGTACCGTTTAATGTTGACAAATGGTCGATGTATTGTTCATTCAATAAGTTCTTTGCGGAAAATTTAAAATCCAAACGATTTGAAGCGAGTTTAACAAAAAATCCGCCGGATAAATTTAACAAAAAGTAGGCGGGCGTTTCGGTTTCCGAAGGAGCAAAGCGGCTTTGTTTAAAAGCATAATTACTCGATACGGAAAAATACGGTTCCGAAAAAACAGTCAGATTTTTTACGGATAATCTTATTTCCGAACGTATTTTATTTTGCGGAATAAAAGGCAAATTTTCACCGTCGGATTTTTGAGCAATCAACGAAGAATAATTTGCATAAAGTTTTAAAAAGTCGAAAGGCATAAATTTTACGCCTGCTTCCGAACCTTTTATTGTTGCATTACTTTGTTCATAACGATAAATCAGCATTCCGTTGTCGGCATAGTCACTTGTTTTTTGTAAATAAATATAATCCGTCAAATAATTGTAAAAACCCGACATCTCAAAAATAAATTTCTTTAAATGCAAATGAAAACTGATATCCGGCTCGTAATTAACTTGTGTTCTTAAATCTTGATTTCCGATTTCATAGTAAATATCATGCGGACCGTTTTGTGTCAGTTCGGCAATATTCGGTGTGCGATGCCCCGAAGCAAAATTTGCACGTACCAAAAATGTTTTCGTGATTTGATAATTCAGTCCGCCGGAAAAACTGAAATTCGAATAAAATTTATTTACGGCAGGTTTATTCAATTCCGCAGTCGTATTTATATATCTGAAATCATAGCGTAAACCGGTTTGAAAATGAAGTGCATCCGATAAATTTGCCGTCAGTAATCCGTAAACCGAAAGATCAAAAATTCCCGCATCAGGTATAATATGTGCCGGAGCATCGGCATTTTCATTCGTTTGATACATTCCCTGAACACCTGATATAATCTCATATTTTTCATTCAACGAATAGGTAGATTTTACATTGTAACCCACCGTATTTAAAGTCATATCAACCATTTTAAATTGCGGCGTTAAATCGGAAGTTTGCAATTTTCGGTTGTTCGACTGATATGAAAAATCGGCATCAATCAATAATTTATTCATAAAAAATTTGTTCTTAACGGCTAAAACAGTACTTGATAAATCTTGATAAAAATATTTATTCTTACGTAAATTATCTGTAATTAAGCTGAATACAGGCGGAACTGTCATCCCGAGTTTCATTTTTTGAATATCGTAATAAATATCTGTTTTCCCGAATTTATAAGATAAGCCGACATTTGATTTTACGGAATATTGATTAAATCTCGAATTCGGAACTTGCACATCGGCACCGTCAAAATAATCTTTCTGCGTATTAAATCCGGCTCTGATACCGGCATGAATTTTTTTGTTTGCTCCCTTAATTCCGAGATTTGAAACAACCCCTTGATTATTCGTAAAATACAATAAATTATAATCACCCGAAACCGTATTTTGTAAAGCCGGTTTTTCCCTTACTGTATAAATAACACCGCCGACGGCATCCGAGCCGTAAAGCAATGATGCCGGACCTTTTATTACTTCAACTCGGTCTGTTCCGAACTCATCCGCCATGAACGGATGATCTTCCGAAAACTGAAAATTCTCCAAACGTATTCCGTTATCGACAAATAAAATATTCGTATTCGACAAACCTCTGATAACCGGTTTTTCTACGCCCGGACTTTTAGAAATTATATCAACACCAGGTGTATAAGCCAATTTATCAATTAAATTTGAACTTAAATTATGCGAATTTGAAATTTTAACACTTTTTATTTCTATCGCATTTTCATGTTGTAATGAAAATCGATTTGCTGACACAATAACTTCCTGTGTTTCAAATATTTGTTTATTCAAAAAAATAGTGAAAGGTTTTGAAACGGTATCTGTTTTTATTTTCAAAATTTTATTCTCATAGCCCATTAAATTCACAAGCATTTCAAAATTACCGCTTTGAACATTCTCAATTACAAAATTTCCGTCTTTGTCGGAAGTCGTTCCTTTATGAAGTTCGGGAAAATATACCACTGTTCCCGGTAAGGCATCCTTTGTGTCGGCATCCTCAATTTTTCCTTTTATTGTATTTTGAGAAAAAAGTCCCGTTGCACCGGACAAAAAAAGAACGAAAAAAAATAAAAATAACTTGTACATAATTTGACTTTTTAAAAAATTATAACCGACAAAAGTAATAAACAATTGTTCATAAGAACAAAAACAAAAAAATATCTTTTCTGAAAAAATATTTTTTAATTTTGGAGAAATTTAAGATTATGAAGAATACGGACACATACAGACATTTAAGAGGCGAATCGGTTTACCTCGACGATATACCGGAAATTTCCGGTACTTTGCATGCCCTCGTTTACGATTCTCCCCTTGCTCACGGAAAGATTAAAAAAATTGACTTTTCAAAAGCCGAACAATTGCCGGGTGTTGTAAAAATTCTGACATACAAAGATATTCCCGGAGAAAACCAAATAGGTGCAATTATTCAGGATGAAGAACTTTTTGCCGAAACAGAGGTGCATTTTGTCGGCGAGCCGATTGCTTTAATTGTTGCCGAAACAGAACGCATTGCAAGAGATGCCAAAAAATTAATAAAAATTGATATTGAGGAACTGCCGGCAATAGTAAGCCCGGAAGAAGCAAAAGAAAAGGGCAGTTTTATTGCTCCGCCGCGAACATTTAAAATCGGAAATTCCGAAAACGGACAAAAACAATCGAAATATATTTTTGATGGCACTGCCGAAACCGGCGGACAGGAACATTTGTATCTCGAAACACAAGGTTCTTACGCTGTTCCGAAAGAAAACGGACAAATAACACTGTATTCTTCAACGCAAGGACCTACGGCAGTACAACAAATTACGGCAAGAGTTCTCGGAATACCGATGAACAGGATTGAAGTTGACGTAAGACGCCTCGGCGGCGGTTTCGGAGGTAAAGAAGACCAAGCAACGCCTTGGGCGGTTATGGTTGCTCTTGCCGCACACTTGCTCAACAAACCCGTAAAAATAGCTTTAAGCAGGCACGACGATTTGCGAATGACAGGTAAACGCCATCCCTACAAAGCAAGTTACAAAATAGGGCTTTCGGAAGATTTGAAAATTCAATTTTATGAAGTTGAATTTTTGCAAGATGCCGGTGCTGCTGCTGATTTGTCTCCTGCCATCACAGAAAGAACATTATTTCACGGAACGGGAAGCTATTACATCCCGAATGCCGAAATTACGGTGCACAGTTGCAAAACAAACCTGCCGCCGAATACGGCTTTCAGGGGCTTCGGCGGACCGCAGGGATTTTTTGCAATAGAAGCCGCCGTACAACATGCTGCCGACGAATTGAATATTCCCGCTTATAAAATCCAAGAAAAAAATTTAATAAAAAACGGCGACGAATTTCCTTACGGTCAAATTGCCGAACAGGCAGATGCCGTAAATTCTTGGAAAACAGCAAATAAAAAATCCAATATCGAAAAACATTTTGCCGAAACAGAGAAATTCAATAAAGAAAATACGAAATTTAAAAAAGGCATTTCCGTAACCCCTCTGTGTTTCGGTATTTCGTTTACAAACACCGGATTAAACCAAGCCCGTGCCTTAATTCATATCTACACCGACGGCAGCATCGGCATAAGCACCGGTGCAATTGAAATGGGACAAGGCGTAAATACAAAAATGAAACAAGTTGCCGCAAGTATTTTTTCGGTTTCCGTTGACAGAATAAAACTTGAAACCACCAATACTACAAGAGTTGCAAATACCTCACCCACAGCAGCAAGCTCAGGTGCCGACCTTAACGGCAAAGCCGTTGAAATTGCATCGCTCAAATTATTAAAAAGATTGGAAAAAACTGCCGCGGAAATATTAAATTCAACGCCCGACGAAATTGAGTTAAAGAATGAAATTGTTTTCCTGAACGGAAAAAAAACAGACTTAAATTGGAGCAAATTGGTAAATGATGCCTATTGGAAACGGGTAAAACTTTCCGAAAAAGGACATTATGCAACCCCCGAAATATATTTTGACAAAACAAAAGAAAAAGGACATCCTTTTGCGTATCACGTTTACGGAACGGCTGTTACAACCGCAATTGTTGATATCGTAAGAGGAACTTACGAAATTGAAAGCGTAAATATTATTCACGATTTCGGAAAAAGTATGAATATTTTTCTGGATAAAGGACAAGTTGAAGGTGCTTTAATACAAGGTATCGGCTGGCTTACCATTGAAGAAATTCGGCATAACGAAAAAGGACAACTAACGGCAAATGCACTGTCAACCTACAAAGTGCCTGATATTCATTCGGTTCCGAAAGAAGTGAATATTGAAGAATTAGAAAGTGAGGGTGCGGAACATGCCGTATTAAAATCGAAAGCCGTGGGCGAACCGCCTTTTATATACGGAACGGGAAGTTTTTTTGCCGTTCAAAATGCAATTAAAGCATTTAATCCGAATTACAAACCGAATTTTAAAGCTCCGATGACACACGAAAAAGTTTTAATGGGTTTGTATCAATAAAACATACGTTGATACAATAAAATGAAGCATTTGTATTCGGCAAACAATTTTTATTGCGATTTTATATAACTTTGTTGATTATCAAAATAATTCGGAACATCCGGTAACTGTTTAAATTTTAAATTTCTTTCTTATGAAGAAAATTATACCGATATTTTTAATAATTATAAGTTTTACGTATAATACCGAAGCACAACATTCAAAACCGGATACAATTCATGCAAAATTACTGACCGAAAAAATCCGATTTGACGGTGTTTTGGACGAAGCAATT
>CAZCPV010000026.1:12768-18631 GCA_964500765.1 uncultured Draconibacterium sp. | reverse complement strand
GCAAAGTTTTTAACTTTGCCGAAGTTGAATTCTTTCCTGCGAAGCAAAAAATAATAACCCCGAAATAAGCGATATTTTATGCAAAACGGGATAATATTAATATTTTATTCGTTGCAAACGGTTTATTATGAGATAGTTGGCGTTTTCTGAAATTCTCTAACAAATTCTCGGCAATTGCTCTCCCGAAATCATATCAACGATACGCACGGTTCCGATTGAGGTTTTAATTTTTACTGTTTTATCCGATTTTTCTTCAACTTCGCCGATAATTGCGGCATCTTTTCCGTATTCGTTTTGTTGCATTGTTTTAAGAACTTTCTCGGCATCTTCTTCGGCAACAAAAACAAGCAATTTTCCTTCATTGGCAACATAAAGCGGGTCTAATCCCAACAACTCGCAAACACCTTTTACGTCTTCCCTAACCGGAATTTTTTCTTCATACAGCATAATACCTTTACCCGATGAGGAGGCAATTTCATTTAATGTACTTGCCAATCCGCCTCTTGTTGGGTCGCGTAAAACATGTATCTTGTCGGAAATTTCTAAAATTTCGCTTACCATGTGATTAAGCGGTGCCGTATCGCTTTTAATTTCGGTTTCAAATTCCAAACCTGCTCGTAATGACATAATACAGATTCCGTGGTCGGCAACGGTGCCGCTGACGATAATTTTATCGCCGGCTTTGCAGTTTTCGGGCGAAATATTTACGCCTTTTTTTACAATTCCCACGCCGGAAGTGTTGATAAAAATCTTATCGCCTTTACCTTTTTCCACCACTTTGGTGTCGCCGGTAACAATTTGAACACCGGCTTTGTCGGCGGCAAATTTTACGGATTGTACAATTTTCCATAAATCATCCATCGGTAAACCTTCTTCCAAAATAAATCCTAATGACAGATATTGCGGAACGGCACCGCAACAAGCAATGTCGTTAACAGTTCCGTAAACTGCTAATTCGCCTATGTTACCGCCCGGGAAAAAAATCGGCTGAATGACAAATGAATCTGTTGAAATTGCCATTTTTCCTTTCGGAATTTCAAAGACGGCACCGTCGTGCATTTTATTCAGGTATTTATTATCAAATTCCGAAAAGAACATTTTTTCGATTAATTTATTTGATAATGAACCGCCGCCGCCGTGTGCAAGCATTACTTTGTCATATTCCGTAATCGGAATCGGGCAACTTGCATCAAAATTTAATTCTTTTTTAGTCATTGCCGTTTAATTTTATGTCCTTAAAGTCGTAAGTCAGGGTTTTACTATGTTAGTTTACAGGAAGTTAAAATGCAATTCAAATTGCTTTAATTCGACAAGTGAAGCCCGGACTATCAGTCCTTTAAATGTAAATATTCGGATATAAGGTATGTTAAAAAACATAAATTTACTCCTATTTGTCATTCTGAATTTGATTCAAAACTTTTTATTTTTTATAAACTTTCAATGCTTCTTTAAGAATTTTTACCGAATGTTTCAAATCTTCAACTTTTAAAACATAAGCCAAGCGAACTTGATTTTTTCCGGCATCGGGTGTAGAATAAAATCCTTGTGCCGGTGCCAGCATTACGGTTTCGCCTTTGTAATTAAAATCTTTCAGCAGCCAAATACAAAAATCTTCGGCATCTTCAATCGGCAAACTGATTACCGCATAAAAAGACCCTTTGGGCATGGGGGCAAAAACTCCGTCAATTTTATTCAAGGCATTGATGACGTAGTTTCGGCGTTCGATGTATTCGTTATAAACTTCGTCGAAATATTCATTTCCGACTTTCAACGATGCTTCGGCGGCAATTTGCCCGAAAAGAGGCGGACTTAAACGTGCCTGACCGAGTTTTAATGCCGAAGCCATAAGGTCTTTATTTCGGCTTACCAATGCCCCGATTCTTACACCGCATTCGCTGTAACGTTTTGATACCGAATCAAATAAAACGGCATTCTTTTCTAACCCTTCCATTTGCATAACCGAAAAATGTTCTGCTCCGTCGTAACAAAATTCGCGATAAACTTCGTCGGCAAAAAGATATAAATCGTGTTTTAGAACCAACTCACGAAGTTGCATAAGTTCTTCTTTTGAATAAAGATAACCCGTAGGATTGTTGGGGTTACAGACTAATACAGCTTTTGTTTTCGGTGTAATAAGTTTTTCAAAATCAGAAATCGGAGGCAGAGCAAAACCGTTTTCTATGTATGAAGTTACGGGAACTATTTTTACCCCTGCTTGTACCGCAAAACCGTTGTAATTGGTATAAAAGGGTTCGGGAATTATTACTTCGTCGCCCGGATTCATAGCTGCCGTAAATGCAAAAATAATGGCTTCCGAACCGCCGGTCGTAACCATAATATCTTCATAAGAAAGATTAATATCAACGCTTTTGTAATATTCGGCAAGTCCTTTTCGGTAGCTTTCGTTACCGGCGGAATGCGAATATTCGGCTGTTTTTACATTGAAATTTTTCAATGCTTCAAAAGCAACTTCCGGTGTTTTAATATCCGGTTGCCCGATGTTAAGATGATATACTTTTATTCCTCGTTTTTTGGCATCTTCTGCATAAGGAACTAATTTTCTGATTGGTGATGCGGGCATTATGTTTCCGCGTTCCGATAGTTGAGGCATCGTATTTTACTTTAAATGAAATGTTTATATTATTTTTTATTCTCCGGTCTTTCAACTTCTCCTTTGATGTGAAGTTTTACGGGTGAATTTTTTGCGTTTGAATATACGGTAATTGTTTTTGTAAAAACACCGATTCGGTGGGTGTCGTATTTAACATGTATTTTTGCTGTTTCTCCTTTTTTTACCGGTGCTTCCGGAAAGGTCGGAACCGTACATCCGCAGGATGATTTTACGTTGGTGATAATTAAGGGGTCTTTTCCCGTATTTTTAAAAATAAACTCGTGGGTTCCGTCGCTGTCTTGTTTTAGTTTTCCGAAATCGAAAGTTAAATCTTCTTTAAAAGTCATTTCGGCATTGCTTTTACTGTCTTCGTTTTGTGAACATGCTGCCGTGAAAAGCAGCATAACGGCTAATGTAAGATTGATTATTTTTTTCATTTTTATAGAATTTTAAAATTTTACGATTATTTATTATATGTGTTAAAATTATACTTCATTGTATCTGAAACAGCTTATTTCGTGGTCGTTTACCATTCCTGCCGCCTGCATAAAAGCGTAGCAAATCGTTGAACCGACAAATTTAAAACCTCTTTTCTTCAAATCTTTGCTCATTGCATCCGATTCTTTGCTTGTTGCCGGAATTTCTTTCCACGTTTTAAACGCATTTTTTATTGTTTTATGATTTACAAATTGCCAAATATATTTATTGAACGTGCCGAATTCTTTTTGTATTTTTATGAATTCTTTTGCATTGTTTACGGCGGCATTTATTTTTAGTTTATTTCGAATAATTCCCGCATCGCATATTAAAGAATTAATTTTTTTGTTATCATATTTTGCAATTTTTTTATAATCGAAATTATCAAAGGCATTTTTGAAATTTTCTCTTTTTTTAAGTATCGTAAGCCAACTTAAACCTGCCTGAAATGCATCGAGCAAAAGAAATTCAAACAATTTTTTATCATCGTGCACGGGAACACCCCATTCTTCATCGTGGTATTTGATGTTGAAAAGATTATTGTTTGTCCACGAACAGCGATGTTTCATTAAGTAATAATTTTGATAATTCAGACGGCAAACTTACTAAAAAAAGTGAGAAATAAATATGATAAAAAACAGTCGGGAAGAAGTTAGGGTAAAAAGTTGCAAAGTTGAAAATTTGCAGAGCTTTTATTCTTTAAATAATTGTTTAAAAAAAAGAGAGGCAAGCTGTTCATATTGTGTCGCTGCGACCTCCGTACCCTTGCTTTCGTCAAGATTCGGAGGAGTTGTGGGGAGCTGACCGTATGGGGCTTACAAATCTCAAGTGTAAAAAATGTTCCGTAAAAATAACTTTGCCAAAGTTTTATATATTTCGAATGTTTTGGAGCAGTTAATTATTTGGTTTTGTAAATCACAACTTTGGCAAAGTGTAGCTAAAATAGTTAAGAAAAAAAAGAGGGGCAAGCTACTCATATCGCGTCGCTTCGACCTCCGTACCCTTGCTTCCGTCAAGACCTGGGGGATTGGGAGGGAGCTGACCGTATGAGACTTACCCCGCCGCAAAGATATAAACTTTTTTTTATGTGAAAACTTTGTGTGATAAAATTTCGATACTATTTTATATCTTTGGCGAAAATAGTTTGAATGAACTTGAAAGACAGAGCTTTTGAAAAAGAATTTGAATTTATAACTTCCCGCAGCAGCGGTAAAGGCGGGCAACACGTAAATAAAACAGAATCGAAAGTTGAGTTGCGTTTTGATGTTTTTGCTTCCGAACTTTTATCGGAAGAAGAAAAAGCATTGCTTGTAAAAAAAACGGGAAATAAAATAAATTCGGAAGGCATTTTGCGAATTGTAACACAAAAAGAGCGCAGTCAGGCAAGAAATAAGCAAATTTGTATCGAAAAGTTTTACGAGCTATTGGAAAAGGCATTAAAGAAAAAGAAAAAACGAAAAAAAACAAAGCCGTCTTTAAGTTCAATTTTAAAACGTTTGGAAAGGAAAAAACAACATTCCGAAAAAAAACAAAGGCGTAAAAAGGATTTTTCGTAAAATCCTGATTTCTCGGATTTAGATTTAGTTGTTTTGAGTTTATTTATTATTACCCTTCTGGAATAAAAAACTGTTCCGGCATTAATCAACCTACGAATAACAGGCACAGGCGTATTAAAGGTTGCGGTATAAATCCGGATATGTTAGAAATTCCGATATCTTTGCAAGCTTAAATTTAACTATTGACAGTTGATGTTTTTTGATATACACAGAGGTGAGTTTTATGCATTATTTGCAGCTTTGCTGTGGGTTTTTGCTGCAATGATTTTTGAAACGCTCGGGAAAAAATATACTGCCGATTCCGTAAATTTTCTGCGTTTGTTTTTGGGTCTTATTTTTTTAAGCATTTTCACTTTTTTTTCGAGGGGCTTTCTTTTGCCTGTTGATGCTGATTTGCATACGTGGCTGTGGCTGTTTCTTTCCGGAATTGTCGGTTTTGCAATCGGTGATTTATTTTTGTTCAAATCTTTGGTAATGATCGGTGCAAGAATCTCAATGTTGATAATGACACTTGCTCCGCCGACGGCAGCAATTCTCGGTTGGATTATTTTGGGAGAAAAATTAACTTCTTTTCAGCTTGTCGGAATGCTTGTTACGCTTGTCGGAATTGCTGTTGTTATTCTTCAGCGAGAAGAAAAAAAATCAGATAATACGAAAAAAAAACAAAAATTCAAATATCCCGCAATCGGAATTTTAATGGCGGTAATTGGTGCTTTAGGGCAGGGTACCGGATTGGTATTGAGTAAATTAGGAATGAGGGATTACAGTCCTTATGCTGCAACTCAAATCAGAATTATTGCCGGATTATTCGGTTTAGGATTAATCATTTCTTTTTCAAAAAGTCGGAAAACAATTTTAGAACCCGTTAAAAATCTAAAATCTGCCGGTTTATTAAGTGTCGGAGCATTTTTGGGTGCATTTCTCGGAATTTCATTTTCTTTATTGGCAATAAAATATACAAATACGGGAGTTGCTTCAACAATTATAGCCGTTCAGCCGATATTATTAATTCCTGCCAGTATGATTTTTTTTAAAGAAAAAGTGAACTTAACCGAGCTTATCGGTGCTTTGGTTGCCGTAA
The DNA here is from genome assembly GCA_964500765.1 of uncultured Draconibacterium sp. GTDB lineage: Bacteria > Bacteroidota > Bacteroidia > Bacteroidales > JAADGE01 > JAADGE01. The sequence goes on along the minus strand of CAZCPV010000026.1, from coordinate 12,906 downwards.
CCGGTATTGCATTGTTTTTTATGTAGTTTTTTTTATCTTGCAAAAAATTCTCAAAAAATGGCTCAAAAAAATATTAAACCTCTATTATCTCGAGGTGATACAATAGGATTAATTACGCCTGCCGGCTTTATATCCGAA
>CAZCPV010000026.1:0-12668 GCA_964500765.1 uncultured Draconibacterium sp. | reverse complement strand
AGTGATATTACGGCATTAATTAATGCAATTTATAAAAAAACAGGTATCCCCGGATTTCACGGAATTGTGGGTTCCGGAGACTTTACGGATTATACGGTTGCCGGATTTAAAAATATGTTTTTTTCATCGTCCGAAGAACTTAAAGTTGAACTTTTTGAAGGGCATAAAGCCGATACCTATCTGATTGCCGAAGGAAATATGAGCGGTGAACTTGCCGGCGGAAATTTGGCAATGCTCGCAAGTATGACGGGGACACCTTTTGAATTATCTTGGGATAATAAAATAGTTTTTCTTGAAGATATAGGCGAAGCTCCTTACAGAATCGACAGAATGCTTACACAACTGATTTCCGGAGATAAATTTAAAAATGTGAAAGGAATTATTTTGGGCAGATTTGCGGAATGTGAATCGGAAGAAAAAGATAAACTCAATTCATTTACTTTAAAAGAAGTTTTATCCGACAGAATAAAGCCGTTAAAAATTCCTGCCGTTTATGGTTTTTCGTTCGGGCATATCAGAAATCAGTCAATATTTCCGACAGGTGTGCATGCAAATTTTGATGCGGATACTTTTACGATTTCAATAAAAAGAAAAGATATTAATAAATTTTTTAATTAGTTTTGCCGACAGAATAAAAGTAAAACCGGAATGAGAGTAGAATTAAATCATGATTTGAAAACCGAAAAAGCAACTGCTTGTGCCGAAAAAATTTTCAAACAATTAGCTGAAGAATATAAAGATGAATTTTCCGATTTAGAACAAGAGACAAAAGTTAATATTATTGATTTCTCGTTCAAAATCAGAGGGATGTATATAAAAGGAAATATTATTGTCGAAGAAAATAAAGTGATAATTGAGAGTAAATTACCGTTTGCAGCACGTATATTTCAAGGAATGATTGAAAATAAAATAAAAGAAAATGCCGACCGGATGATGTCGGAATGTCGGTAATTAATTTAAAAGAAATAAATATGAAAATTAAAATTTTAATTGCAACCGCAGTGCTGTTGATGAGTTTTACGGCAAACAAACCCGCTTATATGCTTTTCAGTAAAGACGGTAAAAAGGTGAAATACGAAAAAATGATAAAAGCTTTGAACAAAGCGGATGTTGTTTTTATCGGCGAACTTCATAATAATCCTATAAGCCATTGGGCTGAATATGAAATTACAAAGGATTTATTTAAAGCACATGGAAAAAATATTATGCTTGGAGCAGAGATGTTTGAGGCAGATAATCAACTTGTTATTAATGAATATTTAAACGGATATTTCTCTGCGAAGAAATTTGAAGACGATGCACGCTTATGGCCTAATTATAAAACGGATTACAAACCGCTGATAACTTTTGCCGAAAAAAATAAATTGAAATTTATTGCGACAAATATTCCGAGAAGATATGCAAATATTGTTTTTAAAGAGGGTTTTGACGGACTCAATAAATTAAGTGATGAAGCCAAACATTATATTGCTCCTTTGCCTCCGAAATACGACCCGAAAGTGAAATGCTATGCCGATATGGTTGAAATGGGGAAAAAAATGGGACACGGAACAGCTTATTTCCCGGAAGCACAAGCGATAAAAGATGCAACAATGGCTTATTTTATTCAAAAAAATCTTACGAAAGGACAGTTGTTTATTCATTATAACGGATCTTATCACTCTGATAATCATGAAGGTATTGTTTGGTATCTAAGAAATTCAAATCCCGATTTGAAAATTTTAACCGTAAGTTGTGTTGAACAAAAAGATATAAAAGAATTGAAAGAAGACAATAAAAATTTAGCCGATTATATTTTTGCAATACCGGAATCAATGACTAAAACCTATTAAATTGAAAACGGTTTACGGTGCTGTCTTCAAGTTGTATTCGCTCGTTACGATGATTATAATCAATCAGATACACATAGTCAAGATTCCTAAAATCTTGGCTTAGTTTTACTTTTATATTGTAAAAGGTGCTTTGTTTGTCTTTTTTAAACTTTGCTACGGTTCCGATTTTTATATTCTCCGGAAAAATTGCCGAATAACCGTCGGTTACGATTTCGTCGCCGATAAACAGCGATGAATATTCGGGAATGTCTGTTAAGGTAATATATTCCGGATTGGTTCCGTCCCATTTTATAATCCCGTGGTAGTTTGTTCGTTTCACCTTCGCTCCTATTCCTATTTTTTTGTTTAAAATTGAAACTACGGTTGTGTACCTTTTTCCGACAACGGCTGTAATGCCGACAATTCCGTTATTTGAGACAACAGCCGTGTTTTCGCGAATACCGTCTGCGGTACCTTTGTTAACGGTTAAAATATTATACGGTTTATTTACGGAATTTTTAACTACTTCGGCAGATTTGTAAAAATATCCTAAATCTTGAATTTCGGAAGAGTAAAAAACTGTTTTCGGGCGGGAAAGATTTATGTAATTATGCAATAAATTATTTTCTTCGACAAGTTTCTTATTTTCGGAGATTAAAGAAAAATAATCGAAAATGTTTGTTGCTTTTGAGTGAAAAAAACCCGAAACGGCATTTGCCGAGGTCAAAAAAACGGACTCTTTTTCGGTATTTCTGACAATTAAAAAAACGGAGATAGTTTCGAGCAAAAGAAACAGAAGGAAAAATCGGGCACTTTTTATAAAATTCAAAAATTCTTTCATAATAAAAATAATCTGTTTCTTGTTCGGTTATAAAAAGATACTGAAACGGTTGATAACAATCAGTCAAAATTAAATAAATTAATAAATATAGCAAAAGCATTTCTTTCGTTTAAGAAAATAAATTTTGTAAATTTAAATGAGAAATAAAAGATAATGAAATGAAAATTGAAAAGCAAAGAAAGAGCAATTTTAAAAACTTTGTATTTTGATGCGACAGATTATGAGAAAGTTATTCTGACAAATGAACATATTTTCAGTAAAATATTGAAAAAATACAGTACCGTTGTTTTTGATAATACAATTGTTTTTACAAATAAATCATACAAAGATGATTTCAGTGCCGATATAAAAAGTTCGGCTTTGCTTGTTCATGAAGTTTGCTGTGTTCGGCAGTATCAAAATTTGAATTACCGCCGGTACAAAGCCGGTAATGAGCATTTAAAATTCGGAAAATCAACTTAATTTATATACTATTGCCGAGGGGAAAAAATTAACCGATTTCCGTTTTGAGCGGCAGGGTGAAATTACGGCGGATTATTTCAGAAAAAGAAAAACCGGCGATGAAGAAATTGCAAAATACGAAGCGGTAATTTATTCGGTTATTAACAAAAATACATGATTGCAAAATCAGCGGCAGAAATATTGAATGCCGAACAAGAAATTATGATTTTTGAAGTAAATAATAAATGAAAAAACAAGAAACTAAAATAAAAAGTCCTTGTACGGGCGATTGCAAATACGATGAAAACAAAGTTTGTGTTTCGTGCAGGCGTACGATGTATGAAATCGTAAATTGGATTGATTTTTCGGACGAGGAGAAACTGCTTGTTTTTAAACGCATAGGATATAAAAACAATCAAAATTCGTAGCTTAAATTAAAACCGCCGTATCCGAATTTTATATCGTAAGCGGTTAATGTGCCGGTAGGAATTTTGGCATAAGGCCCCAAGAGCAAACTGCCTTTTTTCAATTTAATTCTATAATTTGCCGAAATATTTATCAATTTGGCAAAATCGAAAGTTTGAAACGGTTTTGTTATATCGGTTTTGTTTATATTGTCGTAAAGAAAAGCATTGTTGTTGTTTGGTTTATAGTAACTTACAGTACTTTCTTCTTTGAAATACAAAAGCGAAGAAATGCCGGCGGAAAGTTCGAATTTCTTAAAATTATATTTTAAATTTACGGGAATATCCAAACTTACAAGTTTGATTTCTTTTTCGGGCGAATTCAAATATGCTGTTTCATTTACGGCATCGCTTTTTAGTTGTTCTCCGAATAATCGGGTATTTTCGGTGTTTAGTTGATGACCGGCAATGAGCAAATCCGAATTTACGGCTAAATGTTCGGTGAGTGCATAGTCTGCGGAAATTCCGCCGCCGAAGTTAATCATGTCCGATGCTTCGATATCGGAACCGGTGTAAAAAGATGAAACAGCAATGCCGAAGTGCAGTTTCTTCTTTGTTTTATTTTTTGGGAAATCGGTTTCGGGTAATAAAATCGGCTTTTTATTTTCTTCCGGTTTTTTCGTAGAATTTTTGCTTGTATCCGGTATTTCGTTTTTTTGTCCCGGCATTTCGTTTATTCGGGAAATCAGTGTATCGTGTTGAACAATTTTGTTTTCCGCAAGACGGTTATTTCTGTTTTTGACGACAGGATTTGTTGTTGATTTTTGTTTTTTATCGTTGATTCTTGTTTTATTTAACGAAATATCGGCAGGTATTTTTTTCTGAATTATAGTTGTATTTTTTTGTGATTTTAACGTATTATTCGGTTGGTTAATTTTTTTATCTGTTAAATTTTCGGTTGAATTTATAATTTGGTTTTGCGAATATTTTTTTTCCGAATTCAATTTTCTTGTCAATTTGTCGGAAAATAAAAATCCTAAAGAAAGAATAAGAATAACGGAAGCAACTTTGCCTGTATTTATAATCCAAAGCGGAATTGTTTTTTTCTTTTTTTTACGCAGCAATATCTTCATTTGTTCCCACGCTTCTTCCTTAAAACTTTCGTTGTAGTTTTCAAATGTATTGCGAAATTTATCGGTTATATTTTTGTCAAATTCTTTCGGCATAGGTTTTTTTATGTTGTTTTTTAAAAATTTGTCGCAACAATTTTTTTGCTCTCGACAAATTGGCTCTTGAGGTGCTTTCCGGAATATTCAGCATTTCGGCAATTTCGTTATGTTTGTATCCTTCAATTTCATACAGATTAAAAATTACCGAATAATGTTCCGGAATTAATTTTAATATATTCAGTAAATCTTCTGCTTCGAGTTTGTCGATATTTTTTCCTTCAAAGTATTCATATTCAAGTTTGTCGATATTTTCGGTTAAAATCATACGTTTATTTTTTCTGAATAAATCAAGTGCCGTATTTATCAAAATTTGCCTGAACCATGTTTTAAAAATTTTGTTTCTGTCAAAATGCTTAATGTTGTCAAAAACTTTCAGAAACCCGTCGTTTAAAACTTCAAGGGCATCTTCTCGGTTTTTTGTGTATCGCAGGGTAATACTCATTCCGTAGGCATAATATTTTCGGTAAAGCATTTCCTGATACTTTATTTTTCCTTTTATGCAGCCCTTTATTATATCTGTTTCCGAAATATCTTTACCCTTTTGCAATTGATGTTTTTTTGTTTATTCAAAGATAGTGAATAATACTGAATATATTTATTCTCCGATTGAAATATGACTTAAAAATGTCATTTCTCCGTTTTCGAATTTATATTGATATAAACCGTCTTGTGCGATTGTTATTACAATATTTTCGAGAGGAATTATGTCAAAAGCATTGATACTCGGAAAATGATACAGCATATTTTCGTCAATTCTTAAAGGGTCGCTTGCGTCATACACTTTTAATCCGTCTTCTCCGTCGCAAACAAACAGTGTGTTTTCGTTGTTAATACCCAATCCGTGCGGATTTGTCATAGAATAGGATTTTACTAATTGCGGCGATGTAATTGTTTTTAAATCAACAATATCGAGTCTGTTTACGCTGCCGCCGCAATTGTTGCCGGTTCGTAAAGTTACGTAGGCATAATCGTCTTTTACGACAACCGGGTCGCAAGATTGTATGTGATTAAATTCGGAAACAAAAACCGGAGATGCAGGATTTGTCAAACTGTAAATTTTCATTCCCGTTTGTGTGCCGGTAAACAAGTTTCCTTCGTATGCAAACAGGGTTTCGGCAGTTGCATTGATATCTATATCTGTAACAAATTCGGGAATTTTCGGATTTGAAATATCGTACACATTAAGAGTTGTTTTGTCAAGCAAATACATATTGTTGTTATAAATTGCAAAACGAGCCGTTGAGCCGGCAATTCCTATTCCTTGCGAATGTCCTGCTCCCGAGTTTACGTAAGATTCGCCGTTTAAAGAACTTATTTCGCCATAATCCTTATATAATCCGAAATCCATATTGTGATGTCCGCTTGTTTGATAAGTTTCGGAAACTTCTTCAACGGAAAATCCCGTAACAACACCGGCATTTTTGTCTATATGTGCCAAAGGATAGCTGTAATCGTAGCTCGGAACCTGATACGGAAAAACATTTTCAACTCTGTAAACTTCCGCAATATTATTTATATCGGCAATATTCAGAACAACCAAATCAACATAGCTGTCAACGTATAAAAAATTATTTTTAATTACCATATCGATGTTTCCGGGAATTTCGATAAATTTTATGTTTTGCGGGTTGCTCGGGTCGCTGTTGTCAATAATGTGAATACCTTTTAAATATTCGTTTACAAAAATATAACGGTCGTAAAAATAGATTTTTCCGGTTTGTTTCAGTTCTTTACCGGAAGTTGATTTTACGGCACTTCTTAATTCGTTATACGAAAGATATATCGGCTTGTTTGCCGTAAAAGTTCTTGTTTCGAGAATTTTGTCTTTACAAGCGAAGAAAGAAAAAACGGAAATGAGCAAAAGCAGGGCAGCTATTTTATTTGTTTTCATAATTTTGATTTTTTAATGATTTGTTCTTTCCTGCCGATACGAAAAAAATGTTGAAAGTGATGCAGTAAAATTATTTTTTTTTGAATTGCATCGTTTCGGTGTTTTTTTTCGTACAGATAATAATACTTTTTAAATATTTAATTATGAAAATTTTAAAAGCATTTTTCGGTTTTGGTTTACTGTTTTTTTTATCTGTTTCCGTTTACCCACAAAAACAAACAAATAAAGTTTTGTATTTGAAAAACGGCAGTATAATATACGGTTTAAGTTCCGGAACTTTATCCGACAGCATTGTTAAGATTAAAGATAAATGCGGAAATATTTGGGCGTTTAACGCATCGGAAATATCAGCCGTAAAGGATTTTAAAAAAGAAAATACGGCAGAAAAAGAATATCCTTATTATATGGTTTTTGATACGGGTATTGCCGGTTTCGGCGGATACGGGGAGCCCGCCGCAAGTTTGCTTGTTTCCGAATTTTATAAATTTAAAAAAAGATATTTTGCGGGTGTAACGGCAGGTGTTGAAAATTTTGAATTTCCGATTTTGCCGGTTGCTGCGGAATTTCAAATGAATATTTTTGACAGAAATGTTACACCTTATGTTTATTTTCGCAGCGGGTATGCTTTTAAACTTATAAAAAACAGAGACTTTGAATACTATGATTATTACAGAGAAGAATATAAAGGCGGTTTTTTATTAGGGGCGGGAATAGGTGTAAAGAGAAGATTTTCTTCAATTTTTGCCTTAACTTTCAGCATAGGATACAGGCATCAGCATGTTTGGGAAAAGCGAGAATATATTGAAGATACTTGGTGGAACAACGATTATGAAAGGCATTATTTATTTAACAGAGCGGCGATAAGAATCGGGTTGATTTTTTGATAATGCGAGTTAAAAGTTTATAAAAAGATTTATTTTAACGGTGATGAGTAATTTTTGTTAAAGAAAACGCTGTATTTTTGTAATTTATGTCTTTTTGCATATAAAAAGCCCGCCGTATCGGCGGGCTTTTAAAAAATTTAATGCGTAAATATATTAAATAACTTTAACATTTACTGCGTTAAGTCCTTTTCTTCCTTCCTGTAAGTCGTATTCGACGGCATCGCCTTCGCGAATTTCATCAATTAAACCTGAAACGTGTACAAAATATTCTTTTTGCGTTTCTTCGTCGGTAACAAAACCAAAACCTTTGGTATTGTTAAAAAATTTTACTGTTCCTTTATTCATTTTTGTTGATTAAAATTATTATAATGTGCAAAGCTAATCTTATTTTTTGATAATCAATGCTTTTTTGCAATTATTTATTGAATAAGACACTTAACCAACAGCAAATAATATTAAAAATACCGGTAATTACTTTGTTAATTTCACACAGATTTCACGGATTTTTACAGAAAGATTCTGCATATTTTATAAGTAAATAAAACTAAATAAATGTTATTAAACATTTTAACACAACAGACAAATGTTATAAATAAGTGCCTAATTCAAATTATTTATTTTTGTTCGGCAGAAATATGCCTTTTACGGGTTATATAATTTTGAAAATGGTATTTTTGTAAAAAAAAATATATTCCGAAAAAATGAAACGACAAGATTTATATGTTATCCTCGGTATTATTATCGTTTTTTTACCGTTTTTTGTTTCTCACAGTGTATATGACTTTTATGCACATTTTAATAAAGCGCACGGTTTGATAACGGCATTTTTGAAATTTGCCGTTTTGGCAACATTCGGCGAAGCTTTGGGTTTACGAATACGGGAAGGTATTTGGAACAGGGAAAATTTCGGACTTTTACCGCGTGCCGTTGTGTGGGGTTTTCTCGGGGTAACGATAAAAGTTGCGTTTGTGATATTTGCTTCCGGAACGCCTCATTTTTTGGAATATATCGGATTGAAAAATGCCGGAAAAATTATGTCCGGTTCATTAAATTTTAATAAAATTTTAATTGCTTTTTCAATCAGTACGGCAATGAATTTAATTTATGCACCGGTAATGATGACTTTGCATAAAATAACGGATATTCACATCGTTAAACATAACGGAAAATTATCCTGTATCTTAAAGAAAATTACGTTTGCCGAAAATTTCAGCCGAATAAATTGGGATGTACAGTGGAATTTTGTATTGAAAAAAACCATTCCGTTTTTTTGGATACCGGCACATACGATTACTTTTTTACTGCCTGCGGAAATGCAGGTGTTGTTTGCCGCTTTACTCGGTATTGCTTTAGGAACAATTTTGGCTTTTGCAAGTTTGAAATAAGAAAATAATTTTTATGAAACATTTATTCCTGTTATTGAGTTTGTCAACAATCTTTTTGACTTCAAAATCACAAGAAACTTTTGAATGGAAAACACACTATTTCAGTTTTTTTGATAATCGTGAATATGCTCAAAATCCGTATATACAATCTCAAACCATGTTCGGAAGCAGATTGGATGTTTCAGTCGGTTTTTGTATTGATTCCGTTCATTTAATACAAGCAGGAGCAGACTATTTGTATGAATTCGGGGCAAATGCAAATTCAATTCCTCTTTTTCCCACTTTGTATTATGCCTATTCAAATAAACATTTAGACTTTTATTTCGGGGCATTTCCGCGAACGGAATTGCCGAATTATCCTACCTTATTATTAACAGATACGTTAAATTATTACAGACCGAATATTGAAGGTTCATTGCTGAATTATAAGGGAAAAAACGGTTTTCAAAATATTTGGGCAGATTGGACGGGCAGGCAAACGGATACGCGTAATGAACGTTTTTTAGCAGGAACATCCGGAATTATTAAAAGCGGTAATTTTTATTTTGAAAATTTTTTATACATGTATCATCATGCCGGAACAGCAACAAAGGATACATCTTTTCATTTGCGAGATAACGGCGGAGGTGTTTTTTTGGCAGGGCTTGATTTAAGGGAAAAATATTTTTTTTAAATAAGTTTGGGAACTGCTTTTTCGTACGACAGATACAGGCCTGATCCGTATGTATTTCATAAGGGCTTTTACGATTTTTATTTGAATATAAATTTTTCGGCTTGCGAATTATTCATTATTCCGGAGAACCTATTTCATTAGGATACGGAGATCAATTTTATAAAGCCGGAAAATATACACGTCTTGACGGTGAAATTAACTTTATTAAACATAAAAACGTAACTTTACTTCTTCAATATTCGGCTCATTTTTTTGATAAAAAAGTAAATTCGTCGCAATTGGTTAAATTGAAATTTAATTTAAACGGGAGTCGTTTATTAAACTTAAAATAGAAAATTGATACTGAAAATTCCGAATACCGATACGATGACTTTAAGTCAGCGTATCAGTACAGAACGGATTTAAAATTTTAAACTTATACCGCCCGAAAAATTTATTCCCGCTTGCGGGAAATAGCCGAAATCGGCATATTCTCTGTCGCCGGATACGTATCTGTAAACCCAGGCATTGCTTTCGTATTGTTTGTTAAAAATGTTGTTTACGAATATGCTGAAATTAATTTCTTTCATAAATTTGGGATAAATCGAATAAGTTATTCGTAAATTGTTTATTAAATACGGATTTAAGGAACGTTCGATATTTGCCGTATTGTCAATAAATTGTCTGCCGACATATTTTGAAATAAAAGCGGCTTCCGAGTTTTTGAACAGTTTAAAATTCAGTTCGCTTGCGGCAATTATATTCGGCGAAAATGAAATATCGGTTTCTTTATACGTTTCGGTTTCCTGCCCCCAAGTATCCCAATTGTCGATATAAACAGTCAGATTTTTAATTTTATTTCGGCTGAATGTTGCATTTGCTTTCCATTCGGCAAAATCACCGATTTTTATTCCGCCCGAAAGTTCAATGCCCGCTCTGTAACTTTCCGGAACATTGCTCATAATGTATGCTCCTACATTGTTGATTTCTCCGGTAAGAATGAGTTGATTTTTATAATTCATAAAATAAAAATTGACATTAAATGCAGCATTATTAAAATCGGTTTTATAACCGGCTTCAAAATCGTAAAGTGTTTCGGGAAGAATTTTTTCGCCCGGAGCGGCATCTGTGAAATTGCTTCGCGAGGGCTCGCGATTGGCAAGGGCAAATGAAAAATAGGTATTATTTTTTTCGTTTATACGATAAATCATACCGGCTTTCGGATTGAAAAAATTGTACGGTCGAGTTTGTGAGATGTCTCTTAAATCGTCGTGTGTACCGCTTATTTCGTAATTGATGTTTCGCAGCTGCATATCTGCCCAAAGATTTATTTCCGGATTTACTTTATAATTGATTTTCAGATAGTTGTTTAGTTCTTTCTTGATGCCTTTGTTTCTGTACCACTCGTATCTTATGTTTGCATTTGAAGCATATTTTGCCCAAATTATTCTGCCGAAATGCTTGCCGTCGTAACTATTTGCCGAGCCGCCGAAAATAATACGTAATTTTTCGGTATTGTATTTTAACGAATACACCGTTCCGACAAACGTATTATCTAACCATTTTCTTCGAATTAAATCGGTTTTCTTGATTGTATCACTGCCGATAATCAGATTTTGTAAACCGTAATCGGTAAAATTTTGATTGTTTTTATATTGTTCGTAGTATCCTTTTCCGTCGGTACGATGCAGAGCAATATTTAAACTTAAATTCGGATTAAATTCTCGTGTGTAAAAAAACTGAATGTGTTTTTGTGTATAGTTGTCAACTTCGTTGTCGTAGGTGTACGGATTATAGGTTCGATTTGTGAGTAAACTGTCTTTCGGGACACCGTACCACGCTTGGTAGGTATTCTCTGTTCCGCTGAAAATTTTTGCTTTAAACAGATTTTTTTTATTGACATAAGTTCCGGATAAATAATAGGATTGTAAATTGGATTTTGCTCGCTCAATATAGCCGTCGGAATGAATTTTCGACAGTCGAAGATCGAAAGCAAAGTGTTTGTTAATAAGCCCGGTACCTGCTTTTACGGTTGATTTGTATGTGTTAAACGAACCGTATGTTTGGTTTATATCGGCATAGCTTTTTCGGTTTATTTTTTTTGTTTCGAAATTTATGTTTGCTCCGAAAGCGGCGGCACCGTCGGTTGATGTTCCTACACCTCTTTGTATTTGGATATTTTGGGTTGAAGAAGCAAAATCGGGTAAATCGACCCACCAAACACCGTGCGATTCGGGGTCGTTGAGCGGTATTCCGTCAAGGGTAACGTTAATTCTTGTCATATCGGTACCGCGTATTCGCATTGAGGTGTATCCCGTGCCGGCTCCGGCATCGGAAGTTGTTACAAGAGAAGGCGTAAGTTCGAGCAAATACGGTATGTCTTGTCCGTTGTTGCGTTTGTCGATTTCTTCTTTATCGATATTTGTGTAGGCAAGGGGTGTTTTTTCGTCGGCACGGTTTGCACTTATAACCACTTCATCTGCAATAATATCCGATTGTTTTAATACGGCTGTCAGTTTTATGTTTTTATTTTGCAGAGAAACTTTTTTTACGAAAGTTTCATAGCCCACAAAGGAAATTTCAATTGTATAATTTCCTTTTTTCAGATTTTTAAATTCAAAAAAACCGGTTTTATCGGAATTTACATATTGTCCGGGTTCTTTTAAAAATACGATTGCACCTGTAATTTTTTCATTTTTTTCGGTTTTTACGGTTCCGCTTATTGTTTGTGCAAAAATATTGGCGCCGAATACCGGCAAAAGCAGAAACAGATAGATTTTTTTCATTTTGTTGATGTTTAAAATTAAAAAATAATTGAAACGGAGATTAAATGCTTATTTATTTTCACACAGATAACACAGATTTACACAGAATAATTCGTTTTTGCGTGATTTAATTCGACATAATGCAATAAATACCCTATTCAACAAATAATTAAAACATCAGGGAAAATAATTTTGAGAAGATTTTTCTTTGCTCCCTGCACCGGCATTATCCGTATCAGGTTCAAAGGGTTTGATCTCAGCCCGTTATATTAAGGCACCCCTGATTTAATTTGGCAAAGTTAAGTAATTTAGTTGAAAGATGAAAGAGAAAAGTTGAAAGTTTTTTGTAATTCTAATTATGAGCA
>CAZCPV010000025.1:6546-18659 GCA_964500765.1 uncultured Draconibacterium sp. | reverse complement strand
TAAAAAAACTGTCTGATTTAAAATGTATCAGACAGCTTTTTACAGGTTTTAATTATGACTGTGCGTATGGCCTTTATGTGCGGGATCTGTTTCCGTATTTGTTAATTCCATACCGCATTTCGGGCATTTATCCCCTTTTTTTCCGGTTACGTCATGGTGCATGGGACAAGCATAAACGGTATCCGTATCCGAATGATTGTCATTTGCATCAGAATGTTCATCCGACATATCCATGTCTTTCATATTCATATGACCGTCGGAATCATTATTCATCATATCACCGTCTGAATGTTCATGTTGTTCGGTATTTTCATCGCTTCCGCAACTTGTTAATACCGCTGCTGTTCCTGCAAATAAAAAGAATGCAGTTGTTAAAACTAAAATTGATTTTTTCATTTTTATTTAATTTAGAGATAAAAGGGCTGACAGAAACTTCCAAAACTGCAGTCCTTTTGTTATTTAAAATTTTAAGGAAGTTATATTTTTATATTTTCGGCAACCGGAGTTTGACTGTGAATCGCCCCCGACCGGCTGTGTTATTTATTGAATACTGTCTTTTGTATCACCGCAAGTCGGCATTAAATCGCCGTAATACGGGTTTGCAATTTGTTTTTGCGTGCTTAACCAAAAGGCACCTTTATTGTCATCAAACATCGGACAAAATTGCACGTAAACTTTGTCATTTTCGAGTCCGAAACTTTTATATACTTTTATCATTACTTCGGAAAGCGGTTTAAAAGCCCTTCGTTGTGTATCAATATTATCGGCTTCGGCAATTACTTTTGCATTTTCTTTAATTGTTTTTGCAAGTTTCATCCAATACATGTGGGCATCGCCTTTAAGAAGTTCCATATTAACTTTTTTAAGATTTTTCAAAATATCTTTGGCTTGTGCCGAAGCTTTATCTTTATCTGCGGCAAAAAAATCATCTTTCATTTTCAGATACGAATTAAGCAATACATTCAGCTGATTAACAAACTCTTTCGGTGTGTCTAATCGATATATATTATCATCTTTAACCTCTTCTCCCGGGTTCATCATACTTGATACGCCTGCAAGTTGTGCTGCGGCATCAATTTTAAATACCCCGTTTGATGCAATTACTTCGCCTTCTTTTAAACCTGAATTTACGATATAAAAATTACCGGCTTCGGGACCCAAATCTACGTTTCGCATTGTAAAACTCGGATTTTTTCTGTCCGGAACTTTCACATAAACAACGGAACGTTTTCCTGTCCAAAGAACTGAAGTTTTAGGTATTAAAATATCATTGTTTTCACCGGATATTTCAGACTGAACGATACCGTCGGCAAACATCTCGGGTTTTATTTTCAGATTCGGATTTCTCAATTCAACTCTGACTTTTGCAACTCTTGTTTGCGGATTTATAAACGGGTCGATAAACGTAATTTTTGCTTTAAATTTTTTGCCCGGTATCGATTGAAAAACAAAGCTTACTTCATTGCCGACTTTCAACCAAGGCAAATCACTTTCGTAGGCATCAAAAAGCACCCAAATTTTTGTTAAATCCACAACTTGAAACAGTGCATCGCCTTCTTTAACATAATCGCCCAAAGCAACGTGTCGCATAGTAACAGTTCCGGAAATCGGCGACAAAATATCAAAATACAGTTTCGGTTTACCGTTTTTTTCTATATCATCAATTTGTTTGTCGGTTAAATCCCACAATTTCAGTTTGCTTCTTGCTGCGGTATAAAAACTCGGATTCGACTTTTTAAAAGCGATTGCTTCCATCAGTTCTTTTTGGGCTGCAACGAGTTCCGGCGAATATACAGTTGCCAATCGCTGCCCTCTTCTTACGTTTTGTCCGGTAAAATTAACGAATAACTTCTCAATACGTCCCGAAAATCGCGCCGTTAATTCGGCAATTTTACGTTCATCGGCTTGTGCTTTTCCGAGTAAATAAACTTTCTTTTCGGGTATTCCTTTTTTCACTGAATAAGTCTGAATATCAGCCAATTTAATTGCCGATTGTGTCATCAGTATTTCGTCTTCTCCCACGGCTTCATCATCTCCTGCGACTGTATTTTTAGGAATCAAATCCATACCGCAAATGGGGCATTGCCCGGGACCGGGCTCGTCAATTTGCGGGTGCATAGAGCATGTCCAGTGTTCTTCAACTTGTGCTTCGGTATCCTGATTTTGCTTGTTTACGGAACTTGACCCGCCGGCAAAAAATAACCAACCGAAAAATAATCCGATTACAATACTCGGAAGTACGTATTTAATGTTTTCTTTTATTTTTTTTATTATATTTTTCATAATTTATATTTTTTTTGATAACCCTGTCAGGGTTTGTTATTTAATTTTAGTTTCCCGTTAAAAAATATATTCCGTTTTTAGCTTTTTCTCGGTCGGATTTTGCTTTTTCCGTTTCCAAATTATATTTCAGAACTTTGCGTTCCATTCTTAATATTTCCTCAAAACCGACGGAACTTACCGCATATTCATTTTCTAATAAACGTAATGCCTTGTTAGCCGTATTATATTGACTTCTATACAATTCTATTCTTCTTTCGGCATCTTTAAAATCTTTAAAAACGGTTACCGAAGCTGTTTCAAGCAAATTTTCCGCATTTTGTTTTTTAGATTTAACGGCATCTTGTTTAAATTGAACTTCCGAAACTTTTGCTTTATACTTTTTACGATTTAAGGGAATTGAAATTCCTATTTTAGGTGCCAAAAAAGCATCGGTTCCCGCAAAATTATTTCCGCCGGTTCCGATAAACGTATAATCAACACCGACAGAAAATTTAGGCATACCGTCTTTACGGGCGGCTGTTTTAAGATAATCCAAGGATTGAAGTTTGAAATCAAGCGTTTTTAAGTCGTGATTGTCGGCTTTAATACTGTCGATTATCTTGTTTTCATCAATTTTGAAAACATCGGTATCGGAAATTTCGGATATTTTTATTGAAGTTTCTTTTTCTGCATTTAAAAGATTATTGAATTTAACTTGTTCGCTGTAAAAAACATCTTTGAGCAATGCCAATTTATTTTCAAGCTCGGCAATTTCCATATCAATTCGAAGTTCATCGGTTGCCGATGCTTTTCCGACTTCAACTTTAACAGCTGCCAACTTTTTAAACGATTTCAGAATATCTAAATTTTCTTGTGTTATCTTTATTGATTTATTGATATAGTACAAGGTGTAATAAGAATTTCTGACATCAAAAAACAACTTGGATTTTGCTTGTTGAAATGCTTCAAACTTTGCCTTTGCAGATTGAATTGCTGCATTTTCTTTTGCTTTTAAACTTCCGAACCAAGGAAAAAATTGACTTGCCGAAATTTTTGCTTGCTGCGGTCCCGTTCTTGTTTCAACCGGCAAAATAAAATAACCGAATGAAATTTGCGGATCGGGCAGTGCTTTTACTTGCGGAACAATTTGTAAACTTGCATTGTATTCACTGAATTTTGAAGCAAGTTCAGGATTGTTTTTTGCCGCTGTTTCGAGATAATCGGGCAAAGTATTTTGTGCCGAAATTATCTTTGTGAAAAGCAATATTATTATTAGGATTATGTTTTTCATATTTCTGTTTTTTTTAACCATTAAGAAGTTAAGAATCATTAAGATTTTACAATGTCTTTTCTTAAATCTTTATTTTTTTTTTAATTTTCCTTCTTGCCACATACTGTATAAAACCGGCACAACAAACATTGTCATCACTTGAATTATCATTCCGCCGAACGACGGTATTGCCATAGGCACCATGATATCCGACCCTTTACCGGTTGATGTAAGTACAGGAATAAGAGCAATAATTGTTGTTGCTGCCGTCATCATTGCCGGACGAACCCGTTTTGAGCCGGCTTCGAGAACTGATTTTCGTACTTCTGCAACCGTTGTCGGTTTGTTGCGTTCAAAAACTTGTTTTAAATAAGTTCCGACAATTACTCCGTCGTCGGTTGCAACACCGAAAAGTGCAATAAATCCCACCCATACGGCGACACTTAAATTTACGGTGTGCATATTAAACAGGTTTCGGATATTAATTCCTCCTATTCCGAAATTCATAAACCACGGTTGTCCGTATAGCCAAATCATAATAAACGCACCCGAAAAGGCAACAAATATTCCGGAAAATACCATTAAAGAAGGTTGTACTTTTCCGAATTGGAAATACAAAATCAAGAAAATTAATATCAAAGAAATCGGAACGACAAGCAATAATCTTTTGCTTGCACGAACTTGATTTTCGTAATTTCCGGTAAATTTATAGTTTACACCCGCCGGAATTACAAGTTCGCCGCTTTCAATTTTATCTTTAAGGTATTTTTGGGCATTTTCTACAACATCAACCTCGGCAAAACCGTCTTTCTTGTCAAAAATTACATAGCCGACAAGAAAAGTATTTTCGCTTTTAATGAGTTGCGGTCCGCGTCGGTATGTAACTTCCGCCAATTCACCCAAAGGAATTTGAACTCCGCTTTTTGTCGGAATAAGAATTTTTTTCAATTCTTCGGGATTATCTCTGAATTCACGAGCATAACGCACACGTACGGGAAAACGTTCTCTGCCTTCAACCGTTGATGTCAGAGGCATTCCGCCTATGGTTGTTCCGATTGCCGTTTGCATATCTTTAATTGTAAGACCGTAACGAGCAATTGCTTTTCGTTTGATATTCAATTCGATATACGGTTTCCCCACAACTCTGTCGGCAAAAACGGAAGATGCTTTTACGCCTTTTACAAATTTAAGTTGATGCTCAATTTCATAAGCCGTTTTTTCAATTGTTTCAAGGTCGGGACCGAAAACTTTTATTCCCATCGGAGCCCGCATACCTGTTTGCAGCATTACCAATCGTGTTTGAATCGGTTGCAATTTAGGTGCGGAAGTTAAACCCGGTATTTTAGATTTACTTACGATTTCTTTCCAAATATCATCGGTAGATTTAATTTCGGGTCGCCATTGACGAAAATACTCACCGCTTTCGTCCGGAATGAGCTCCGATTTTTCAATTACGCGAAATTCTTCGGTTTTCGGATTATATTTTGTACCGTCTTTTAAGATATAGTTTCCGTTGTCATCTATTTTAAATCGTTGCTTTGTTCCGTCTTCATCCGTAATATATTCCGATTTATAATTTATGATATTTTCATACATTGAGGTAGGTGCCGGGTCGAGAGCAGAATTAGCCCGTCCCCATTTTCCGACAACATTTTCGACCTCCGGAATACTGTTAACTCGTTTATCAAGCAAACGTATGACATCCAAATTTTCTTCAACGCCGGAATGCGGCATGGTGGTAGGCATCAATAAAAATGAGCCCTCATCCAAACTCGGCATAAATTCCTTTCCCGTACCGGGGAAAGTTTCCGAGAAAGAATTCCAAGTTTCCGTATCGGTAATAAATTTCGGCATAAAGCCAAACAGTTTATTTGCTCCCTGCCAAGATAATATTCCGAAAAGGATAACAATAAGGGGTATTGCCAAAAATTTCTTTTTATTTTCCAAACTCCATTTAAGAATTTGGGAATAAAAATGTACTACCGTCATTAAACCGCCCAAGATTACGGCTATCATTGCCATAACAAAGATGTAATTACCAAATAAGCTGTTTTGGGCACCGAGCGGCATCCATTCGCGCGTTAAGTAAAATATTACAATACTTAATGTGATGAAAATATTTATAAAGTTTGTATATTTTTTTCGTTTTTCAGACCACTTATCGGAAAGCAAATTATTAATTCCTATCAAGACCAATGCAAGAGCGATAACGGATTTAGCAATAATTGCCAAAACAATACCGGCAACAATAAGAATACCGTTTGAGATGTACTTCTTCAATTTCTTTGAAGGACGAATTGAGAAAACCACATTTGCAAGAACGGGAATAAACATCAGACCGATAATTAATGCCGATATCATGGCAAAAGTTTTGGTAAAAGCCAAAGGTCTGAACAGTTTTCCTTCGGCTGCCTGCATGGCAAATACCGGCAAAAAACTGACAACTGTTGTTGTAAGAGCCGTAATTACAGCTCCGGCAACTTCTGTTGTTCCTTCATAAATGACTTTTACTAATTTTACACCTCTTGCTCCGAC
The DNA here is from genome assembly GCA_964500765.1 of uncultured Draconibacterium sp. Lineage (GTDB taxonomy): Bacteria > Bacteroidota > Bacteroidia > Bacteroidales > JAADGE01 > JAADGE01. Next base: position 12,592 of record CAZCPV010000025.1, on the reverse strand, counting down.
ATTCTTCGCCATTTCGAGATGCCGGATAATATTCTCGGTAAACACCACCCCCACATCGACCATCACACCGATTGCAATTGCGATACCCGAAAGTGCAACAATGTTTGCATCGACACCGAAACGCCGCATTACAATAAAAGTCATCAATACACCAATCGGCAGCAAACTTGAAATTAAGAATGATGCACGTAAATTCATTACCAAAACCAATACGACGATAATGCTGATAAGAATTTCGAGCGTTAAAGCTTCTTCAAGTGTTCCGAGGGTTTCTTTAATTAAGCCGGTTCTGTCGTAAAAAGGTACGATTGTAACTTTTGAAACCGTTCCGTCGGCAAGCGTTTTGCTCGGCAGACCGGGTGAAATTTCTTTAATTTTTTCTTTCAAGTTTTTAATAACTTCCATCGGATTAGCACCGTAACGAGCCACCACTACACCGCCTACCGCTTCCGAACCGCCTTTATCGAGTCCGCCCCGACGTGTTGCCGGACCGAACGAGATTTTTGCAACATCTTTCAGCCGTACGGGAATATTTTTATTAACCGCAACCACACTTTCTTCGAGGTCGCTGAGGTTTTTTATATATCCCAGTGCTCTTACAAGGTATTCAACTTTGTTAAATTCAATTGTTCTTGCCCCTATGTCGAGATTGCTTTTTTTAACGGCATTTATAATTTGCGAAACATTAACGCCGTATGCTTTCATTGCATTCGGGTCAATATCAATTTGATATTCTTTTACAAACCCGCCGATGGATGCCACTTCGGAAACGCCTTTTGCGGAAGTTAATCCGTAGCGAACATAAAAATCCTGTAATGTTCGGAGTTCCTGCGGATCCCAACCGCCGGCCGGGTTTCCTTTTTTATCTCTGCCTTCGAGCGTGTACCAATATATTTGACCGAGAGCCGTAGCATCCGGACCGAGAGCCGGTTTTACTTCATCGGGCAAAGTTCCGGGCGGTAAAGAATTCAGTTTTTCAAGTATTCTTGTGCGGCTCCAATAAAAATCAATACCGTCTTCAAAAATCAGATAAATACTTGATAAACCGAAAATTGAATTGCTTCGTATTGTTTTTACACCCGGAATGCCGAGCAATGCCGTTGTAAGCGGATAGGAAATTTGATCTTCGATATCTCGCGGCGACCGCCCCGACCATTCGGTATAAACAATTTGTTGGTTTTCTCCTATATCGGGAATGGCATCAACCGGCACCGGGTCGGAAGGGAAAATTGTTTCCCAACCGAACGGTGATGATACGACTCCCCAAATTATAAACATTGCAAGAAATAAAAATGTTACAAGTTTGTTTTCGAGGAAAAATTTTATTATTTTATTTAACATATTTTTAGATTTGAGATGTTAGACGTTAGATAATAGATATTAGACACCGGATATGAGACCGTTGATATTAGACCTTAGACAGTGCTTTGTTTAATTTTATTGCAATTTCTTTTGCAATTTTCAGCATTTCATCATTTTCTACCGATTGCATCATTGCAACGGGATTGATGATTGCTATTTCGGTTTTGCCGTCAAATTCTTGCAGCATAACATTGCAGGGCAATAAAGTTCCTATTTTATCTTCGGCATTTATTGATTTTAAGGCAAACGGCGGATTACATGCACCGAGAATTCGATACGGACGAAAATCCACATCCATTTTTTCTTTTAATGCCTTGTTTACATCAAATTGTGTTACTATTCCGAAACCTTCTTTTTTGAGTTCTGTTTTAATTCTGTCGGTTGCTTTTTCTATATCGGCAACAATTGTTTTGTTTACATAATATTCCATGATACAAGAGTTTTATATTATTTAATAATTTATTTGGCTGATATACAATATTTTCCTGAAAGCGGTTATGCTTTATTACAGACTTTTTAATTTGTCAAAAAATATTATTGTATATTTCTTATTTTTCAGATATTAACAAATCAACATCTGAAAACTTGCAATAAGGAAGTAAAATCCGGTATTTCAGCAGAAAGATTGCCTGTTTTTTGATTAAGAATATAATCTCCGGATAAGAAGCTGTTATAAAATGAAACCAAATACATTGAAAAAATATTTGTTTCATTATTATCAATATTTTTAATGATTAATTTTTCGGGAATTGTAAAGTTTGCATCAAAATGCAAATATTCACTTGTATCTTCGCAAGAGCACAAATCTTTTTTTTGTTTATTTTTTTCAACAATATTGTGCATTTCACATTCAGCGGGCATATTTTGCATTTCGCAAACTTCATTAATCCCTGCATCACAAGTTTCGGCTTCGCCGAAAAAAGATTGTGAATATAATTTTCCGTTTGAGTAGTGTTTATTGATACTTACACCTACGGTAAGAACCAAAAACAAAGCGGAAAAAATAATATGTGCTGCTTTTTTAATCATTGATACAAAGATAGAATCGTTTTTGTATTGTTTGTTATACAATTTTGAATATGATTTATATGTTTTTGTAAAAAAAGGTAATTTTTTAAATTAGGCACTTACTGTTTAAATTTCACACAGATACCACAAATTTTCACTAAAAAAATCCAACAATAAGTACCTAATTCGATTATTTTTTTTACAGTTCTGTTTTTCGTAACCGCAATGAATTTGAGATTACCGAAACTGAGCTGAAACTCATGGCTGCTGCGGCAATCATCGGCGAGAGTAATATTCCGAAAACGGGGAACAGTGCACCGGCGGCTATCGGAACTCCCAGCACATTATAAACAAATGCAAAGAATAAATTTTGTTTGATATTTCGCATAATGGCATAGCTGAGTTTTTTGGCTTTTACGATGCCGTTTAAGTCACCTTTCATCAATGTAATTTCGCCGCTTTCTATGGCTACGTCCGTGCCGGTGCCCATAGCAATACCGATATCGGATTGTGCCAATGCCGGAGCATCATTGATGCCGTCGCCTGCCATCGCAACAATTTTACCTTCGGCTTGCAAACGTTTAATTTCGTTGAGTTTATCTTCCGGTAAACATTCGGCTTTAAAACCGCTGATATTAAGTTCGTCGGCAACGGCTTTTGCCGTATTTTTATTGTCGCCCGTAAGCATTATTACCTCAACACCCTGTCTTATAAGCTCTTGAACAGCATCTCTACCGGTTTTTTTAATCGCATCGCTTATCGTTATATATCCGAGAACTTTCTCGTTTACGGAAATGTATGAAACGGTTTTTCCGAGTTTTTGCTCTGCCTCAACTTCTTTTCTTAAATTTTCGGGAATATCCGCTTTTATTTCGAGCATTAATTTTGAATTACCGACGGCAATTTTTTCATTATTTACCAATCCGATAACACCCTTTCCGGCAACGGCTTTAAAATCTTTAACTTCTTCAAATTCAATATTTTCTTTTTTGGCATACTTGACAACCGCCTCTGCAAGCGGATGCTCGCTTTGCGTATTTAATGAAGCTGCTTTTTTCAGTAAATATTGCTCATCTTCACCTTCTGCTGCTTTTATTTTTTCAAGCGAGGGTTTTCCTTCCGTAAGTGTTCCTGTTTTATCGGTAATAAGAACGTCAATTTTGTCCATTTTTTCGATGGCTTCGGCATTTTTTACCAAAATTCCGGATTGAGCCCCCTTCCCTACTCCGACCATAACAGCCATAGGCGTTGCCAAACCCAATGCACAGGGGCAGGCAATAATCAGCACGGCAACGGCATTTACAAAAGCATAAACATAAGCCGGTTCCGGTCCGAAAGCTGCCCAAACACCGAATGTTGATACCGCAATAAGAACTACAATCGGCACAAAATATTTTGAAATTTTATCTGCCAATTTTTGAATAGGTGCACGCGAACGGCTTGCTTCGTTAACCATTTTTATAATTTGCGAGAGCAAGGTTTCCGAGCCCACTTTTTCGGCTTTCATAACAAACGATTGATTTCCGTTTATGGTTCCGGAACTGACTTTATCGTCGATTGTTTTATCAACCGGAACGGGTTCGCCCGTAATCATACTTTCGTCGATATGACTGTTTCCTTCCGTTATTTTCCCGTCAACGGGAATTTTTTCTCCGGGTTTTACGCGAATTAAATCACCTTCTTTTATGTCGTGAATTGAAATTACTTTTTCTTCTCCGTCAATAATTACGGTTGCTTGCGTAGGTGCTAATTTCATCAGTTCTTTTATGGCTCCGCTTGTTTTGCTGTGGGCTTTTGCTTCTAAAAGCTGCCCCAACAGAACCAATGTAAGAATTACGGTAACGGCTTCAAAATAAACATATACCGTTCCGCTGTCGGTTTTAAACTGTTCGGGGAAAATATCCGGAAAAAACAGTGCAAAAATGCTGAATACAAACGCCACGCCGGCACCTATGCCTATGAGCGTAAACATATTCAGATTCCACGTAACAATTGACCTCCAAGCACGTTCAAAAAACATTCTTGTTGCATAAAAAACAACCGGAAGCGAAAGCACAAGTTGAAGAATATTCCAATTTTGTTGATTCATAATATCAAGCAACGGATTTTTTTGCAAAATATCCGCCATGGCAATCAGGAAAATCGGCAATGTAAAAATTACCGCTATTTTCATTTTTTTCAGAAGCCCGAGATAGGTTTTATCTTCTTCACTTTCTTCGGGTTCTTTGGGTATTAAATCCATGCCGCATTTCGGGCAGGCACCCGGTGCATCTTTTATTATTTCGGGGTGCATCGGGCAAGTATATTCGGCTTTTGTGCTTATTTGTTTTTGTTCGATTAAATCCATTCCGCAAACCGGGCAAGAGCCGAATTTATCATAAGTTTTGTCGCCTTCGCACTGCATCGGGCAATAAAAAATTCCGTTACCGTTGAAATCGGCTTTTTTGATATGATGCTGATGCTTGTGTTCCGAAACGGGTTCGCTGCCGGGCAAATAAATTGTGTAATGCAATCCGGCTTTCATTAAAGTTTCCTGTAATTTTTCAACAGAAACGTGTTCAGACATTTTAAGTTGAACTTCCGATTTTTTTAAATTGACTTTTATGTCGGAAATTTGATTCAAATTACTTAATGCACCTTTGACATTTGTTTCGCATCCGGCACAAGTCATACCTTGTATTATATATTTATGCTCCATAATTGTATTTATTTTATTGCAAAGTTAAGGCGGAAGGAAACAGAACCTTCATACAATTAAGGGAATGATTTATATAGTTTTGAATGTGTTCTTTGTTTTTGTATATTTCACACAGATAACACGGATTTCACAGAAATGTTTTTTTGTTTCGATAAATTTGTATGTGTGTTGTTACTCCGGATAAATGATTTTCACACGGATTTTACGGATTCTTTTTTTGTTCACACAGATTTCACGGATTGCACAGAATTTTTTTGCTTGCACACAGATAACACGGATTTCACAGATTGGGTTTTTAGTTTATGTCAGTTTTGAACGGGTTGTTGTAAATACATTTATACAATAACTTGCCTAACACAATTTTGCTTTTGTTTTAAATTTCATTTAACGGTTTTCTTTTGTGCTTATCCAATTTTTTAAAAGCGGTAGGTGTCATCCCGGTAACGTCTTTAAATTGCCGAGAAAGATGTTGCACGCTGCTGTAATCGAGTTCATAAGAAATTTCGGAAAGGGAAAGTTCGTTATATATGAGCAATTCTTTTACTTTTTCGATTTTTTGCTGTATAATATATTTTTCGATGGTTTGAGCTTCTGCGGAAGAAAAAAGTTTGCTCAAATAGGAATAATCATAACCGATTTTTTCGGAAAGATAATCGGAAAAATTAACTTTTTTTACAAAATCGGGTGAGAAATGAATGTATTTGATAATTTCCGTTTTAATTTGACTTAGAATTTTGCTTTTTTTATCATCAATAAGTTCAAAACCTATTTCTTTCAGTTTTTTTTCAAACAGAGCCAAATCAATTTTACCTTTTTCGATATTAACAATTGCTTCTCCCAACTTAACTTCGGAATACGGAATATTCATTTCGGAAAGAATTTGTTTTACGGATGAAATACACCGCGGACAAACCATATTTTTAATGTATAGAGATGTTTTCATAACTGTTTCAAAGATACGGAGTTTATTTTGAAAAA
>CAZCPV010000025.1:0-6446 GCA_964500765.1 uncultured Draconibacterium sp. | reverse complement strand
ACACAGATATCGCAGATTTCACAGATTATTTTTTTTTGTTTCACACAGATTTCACGGATTTCACAGAATTTTTTTGTTTCACACAGATACCGCGGATTTCACAGATTATTTTTTGCTTGCACACAGATTTCAGGGATTTCACAGAAAATGATTTTATTATTTTCCGAGTTTAAGAATTCTTACAGCCCCTCTTACTACGATTCCGAAAATAATAATTCCGATAATTAAATCCGGATATTTTGATTGGGTATAAAACACCAATATTCCGGCAAGTATTACACCGATATTTATAATTACGTCGTTTGCTGTGAAAATCATACTTGCCTTCATATGCACTTCATTGCTTTTTGATTTTTGCAGAATATACAAACTGACGGCATTTGCAATTAAGGCAAAACCGGAAACAATAATCATAACTTTAAAATCGGGAATATGTTCGAAACTGATAAAACGCCGTATTACTTCCGACAAACCGAGAAGAGCAAGGATAATTTGAAAAATTCCGCTGATGCGTGCAACTCTTTTTTTACGAGTAATTGCTGCCCCTACTGCCCACAAACTCAATCCGTAAACCACGGCATCTGCCGACATATCCAAACTGTCGGCTACCAAACCCATTGATTTTGAGATTATTCCGGTTATCATTTCAATAATAAAAAACCCGGCATTTATTATCAAAACCGCCCAAAGTAATTTCGATTGAGTTTTATTTTCATTTGTTTTTTCAACGTTTTTTACCGTTAAACTCTCTAATTTTTCGGTTCCTAAATTAAGTTCGTTTAATTTTGAAACTATTTCTTCGTTTTTTCCGGAATGTATAACTGTCAGTTTTCTGTTTTCAAGGTCAAAATCCAGGTTTTTAATTTCTGAAATACCTTCTAATTTCATTCTGATAAGATTTTCCTCCGAAGGACAATCCATTTTTGCTATTTTATATGTTGTTTTTATCATAAATTTTTTATAAATCACAAAAATAAGAAAAATCAAGTGCAACATTGTTGCAAAATGTACAGAAAATCGTATTTTTATTTATTCCCGTTTGTTTTTCCGGTTTTTACGCGATATGCTTTCTCTACGCATGCAACATAAATTAATCCGTCGCCGGGATTTAAGGTTTTTCCGTTTTCCGAAATTATTTCGATAATTTTATCAACTTCTTTATCATCGGCAACTAACTCTAATTTAGCAATTTTACTGTCGGTTACGGAAAATTTTTGTGATACGAAAGCGTTTTCGTCTTGGAATTTTCCGGTTCCTTCGGCTTCGGATAAAGTTATATTTTCAAAACCGTTTGCTTTGAGTTGCTCAACAATCGAAACAACTTTTGAGGGTCTTATAAATGCTTTAATTTCTTTCATAATTTTCATATTTAATGTTCGTGTTCATTTTCTTCTTTTTTCATATCAGCCAATAAATAATAAGCGACGTTTAAAACAATTTTCGTATCTTCGGGTAAACTGTCGATTAATTTTATTTCGGTATAACCGTCATCTTTCTGTCCCGTAATTACTTCGGTCATTTTAAACGCTTTAACATTTTCATTGTGTTCTTCGTTTTCTTCTTTGCTGTGTTCCCGTTGTTCGGGTTTTGTTGTTTCGTCAAGAATAAAGATGTACGATTTTGTGCCTTCCGAAACAATTGCATCGTCGGGTAAAGTTTTTGTCAATCTTTTATCGGTATGTAAGTGTCCTGAAATATACATTCCGGGAATCAGTTGTGAGATATTGCCGTCTATTTTTGTATGAATTTTCACCGCTCTGATATTCGGGTCAAATTCTTTTCCTACAGCAAAAACCGTTGCCGTATATTCTTTTTCCGGATTATTTGATATCGTAAAATGCACTTTTTGTCCTTTTTTTACAAGACGAACATCTTTTTCATAAATTAGGAAGTCGGCATGTATTGCATTATTATTCGTAACTTCAAAAAGTTTTGTACGAGCTCCGGCATAAGTTCCTTTTTTTATGTAAATTTCATTTACAAATCCGTTTACGGGAGAAACGATATTTACGCTTGAAGTAATTTCACCTTTAAGAACTGTTTCGGGAGAAATATTTAAAAGTCGTAAGCGAGATTTCAGACCTTCATATTTTGCCTTTGCGGTATTGTAATTTGCTTTTGCTTTTTGATAATCTTTTCCGGCACCGACATTATTTTCGAACAGTTCTTTTTGTCGTTTATATTCTTGTTCCGCAAATTTCAGGTTATTTGCTTTTTCAGCAAAATCCTCCTGCAAACTGATATAATCGGGATGTTCGAGAACTGCCAAAACTTGTCCTCTTTTTACTTTATCGCCGTGAAAAACTTTGATGTATTTTACGTTTCCGCCCACAATCGCCGTAACTTCGGCAATATCGGAAGGCGAAACCGCTAACTGTCCGTTAGTTTTTACAACGGTCGTAAGATTTCTCATTTCAAAACTTCCCAATTTCAAATCCAATGCTTTTATTTGATTTTCATTCAGAAAAACAACATTCTCTTGTCCGTGTTCTTCGTGTTCTTCCGATTTCTCATTTTTTTTACTGTTTCCCGTGTTACAGGATACGAATATAACTGTTGAGATTATCATCACAATACTTATGATTATTTTTGTTTTCATTTTTATATTTTTTCTGTTTAATAATTTTTTTTTAATTTCTTTAATTTCCGGGATATTTTAACAGTGTTGACAGTTTAAAATATTCTGTTTGCCTCAATAAAAATTTTTGTTTTGTATTTACGGCTGTTTCAACACTTTGTATAAACTGAATATAATCAATACTTCCAGACCTGTATGCAATGCCCGATGCCGAAATTTGTTCTTCAGCCAACGGAATTGCTTCATTTTCATAATATTCGATTATATTTTTCAGAACTTTGTATCGGCTCATCAAAGCCGAATATTTTGTGTTAAGTTCCAAACTTTTTTGTTTGAAATTTTGTTCCGCAATTTTATAATTAATTTTCGATGCTTTAACAGAACCGGATTTTGACAAGAATATCAAGGGCATTGAAATTCCCGCTTCCCAGCCGGAAAAACCGGAAACACCGTCAACGGATTGCCTTAAATAACCGAGATTTATTTTGGGCAAATAGCCGGATTTTTCTTTTTTCCACCTATATTCGGCAATTTTTACCGAAGAAGAGTAATAATCAAAAACCGGTTTTAAATTCAGACTGTCTTCTGCCGGAGAATTTAATAAAATATTCTCGGGAATTTCTTCCGCTATGTCAAAGCTGTCGTCATACATCAGAAATTTATTCAATTTTTGCAATGCCGTTTTGTAATTGTTCTCAGCTGTTTGAATGTTTATCTGCAATTCCTTAAATTTTGCCGAAGCCGAAAGATATTCGATTTTAGAGCTTTGCCCGGTTTTGTATTTTAGTTCGGCAGCTTTCATAAATCCTGAATATAAAGTGTCGAGGTGTTTCAGCAATTCAAATTCTTTCTTAAAATAAAATACGTCGAAAAAAGTGCTGCTTACTTGCCGAGTTAAAGAAAGTTCCGTTAATTTTTCGGATTTTTCGGCAAAATTTGTTTTTGCATTTGCCAAATTTGATTTTGAAACAATTCCGAAAATATCAATATCGGACTGGGAAATACCGATTTGATTGTAAATGCCTGCAAAACCGCCGGCTGTTTCCTCTTTTCCCGTATAAACGGAAGTGCTGCCGAAATCATAGGCAGTTTTTTTCAAACTTTTTTGTTTTTCGATTTCGAGTTGAGCCGCTTTAAGCGAAGGATATTTTTCTTTTACTCTCTCTATTGCCCTGTCCAAACTTACAATATTTTTTTGGGCGTTTACGGTTCCGGAAAATCCGATTCCCGAAAGCAATAAAATAATCATTACCGCAGCCGGTTTTATTTTCGGTAATTTTATTTTTTTCCCGGTTTCAAGCCAATTATATAAAATCGGCAAAACGATTAAAGTAAGTAAGGTTGATGTAAGCATTCCTCCTATAACAACCGTTGCCAAAGGACGTTGGACTTCGGCACCTGCCGATGTTGAAACAGCCATCGGTAAAAATCCGAGAATATCGGTTGATGCCGTAAGCAAAATCGGGCGAAGTCGCCTTACCGAACCTTTTTTAATAATTTCCGAAATACTGAATTTCCCCTCCGCTTTCATTTCATTAAACCCGCTAATGAGCACCAAACCGTTCAGCACGGCAACCCCGAAAAGTACAATAAATCCGACACCTGCCGAAATACTGAAGGGCATTCCGCGAAGGTAGAGCGAGAAAATACCGCCGACAGCCGCAAACGGAACAGCAACATAAATCATAAGTGTTTGCTTAAATGATTTTACCGCAAAAAATACAAGCATAAAAATAAGAGCCAGAGCAAGCGGAACAACCATTGTTAAACGGCTTGTCGCTCTTTCTAAATTTTCAAAAGCACCGCCGTAACGAATATAATAGCCCGTCGGCAGCTCTAATTTTTTATCTAATGTTTGCTGAATTTCCGTTACAAGTGATTTAATATCTCTGCCTTCAACATTTATTCCCACGTAAGTTCTGCGATTTGTATTATCGCGACTTATTTGCATCGGTCCGGGTTGATAGCTGACATCGGCAACTGTTTTAAGCGGTATTTGATTTCCGTCAGGCAGATTTACGTATAAATCTCGAATATCGTCAATACTTTTTCTGTGTTTTTCATCTAATCTTACAACCAAATCAAACATTCTCTCTCCTTCGTAGATATTTCCGGCAATGCTGCCGCTGAATGCGGTTTCTATTATTGTATTCAATTCGTTTATTTGCAAACCGTATTTTGCCAATTTATTTCTGTCGTATTTTACCGTGATTTGAGGCAAGCCCCGTGTTGCTTCGGCTTTAACTCCTGCAACCCCTTCAATACCTGAAATTAAACCGCTGATTTCCTCCGCTTTATCGGCTAAAACATTCAAATCTTCACCGTAAATTTTAATTGCCACATCTTCGCGTATTCCGGTAAGTAATTCGTTAAACCGCATTTCGATGGGTTGTGTAAATTCAAAATTAATTCCCGGTAAAACGGCAACTTTTTCTTTAACTTTTTCAATCAGTTCTTGTTTTGAGTCAGCTTTTGTCCATTCACTTTGCGGCTTAAGTATTACGAATATATCCGCTATATCAACGGGCATCGGATCCATTGGTAAATCCGCCACCCCTATTCTGCTTTGTATTGATTCGATTTCATCCGGAAAATTTGACATTACAATTTGCTCTAAGCGTGTAGAAGTTTTCGTAACTTCCGTTAAAGAAGTTCCCGGTTTTAAAATTGCCTGAAAAGCAAAATCACCTTCGTCTAATTTCGGCATAAATTCAGCTCCGATTCTCGAAAACATAAATCCTCCGAAAATCAGCAATACTATTGCTCCGAAAATAATCCACTTCGCTTTACTCATTGCCCAATCAATAACGGGCATATATAATTTTTCGATTTTATTCACCGCTCTTTCACCCCAAGTTTTTTTATCTGTTTTAGGCGGATTCAGAAAAGTTGCCGCCATCATCGGGATATAGGTTAAAGACAATAAAGCCACTCCGAGAACGGCAAATCCGAATGTCATAGCCATAGGTATAAACATTTTTCCTTCAACACCTTGTAAGGCCAAAACCGGAACAAATACGATTAGAATAATCAATTGCCCGAAAAATGCGGAATTCATCATTTTGCTTGCTGATTTATAGGCCGTTTCATTTCGCAGTGAATTTGTAATTTTTGTACCGATAAGGTTTTTTCGATGCAGATAGAAAATCATACTTTCAATAATAATAACGGCACCGTCAATCAGAATTCCGAAATCAAGCGCTCCGAGGGACATCAAATTTGCCCAAACACCGAAAATGTGCATCATTATAAATGCAAACAGAAGTGCAAGCGGGATTGTTGAGGCAACGATTAATCCGCCCCTCAGATTTCCGAGAAAAATGACCAAAATAAAAATTACGATTAATGCACCAATACCAAGATTTTCTGCAACCGTAGATGTTGTGCTTTTTATAAGTTTGCTTCTGTCGAGAAAGGGCTTTATGCTAATGCCTTCAGGTAGTGATTTTTGTATCAGCCCAATACGTTCTTTTACATTTTTAATGACATCGTTAGAATTTTCGCCTTTGAGCATCATTACAATACCGCCGACGGCTTCGCCTTTTCCGTTTTTTGTAAATGCTCCGTAACGCAAAAAACTTCCTAATTTTACTTCTGCAACATCACGAATAAAAACCGGCTGCCCGTTTATGTTTTTTACCAAAGTATTTTTTATATCATCAGTTGACCGCATAAGCCCTTCGCCTCTGATAAAATTTGCCTGATGATTTTTTTCGATGTATGCACCGCCTACATTTTGGTTGTTATTTTCAAGTGCTTTAAAAACATCGGAAATTGTAAGATTCATACTTCGGAGTTTATCCGGATTAATTGAAACTTCATATTGTTTTCCGTGTCCGCCAAAAGAATTTACCTCAACAACACCAGG
>CAZCPV010000024.1:7434-18966 GCA_964500765.1 uncultured Draconibacterium sp. | reverse complement strand
TTTCATTAAACGAACAATTTCAAAATTATCGTGATTTTTCAGAATTGAAATTAATTGCTCTATTTTGGGGATAACCTCATTTTCGGGATACATTCTTGTTTGTGCCGTCATAATTTTCGGATGTACGGTAGCAAGTGTATTTTCTTTATCGGCAAGCAGTTCTTCGTATAGTTTTTCTCCCGGACGCAAACCGGTAAATTTTAAATTAATATCGGTTCCGAGTTTCAAACCCGAAAGTTGTATCATTTTTTTGGCAAGATTAACGATTTTAACGGATTTTCCCATATCAAAAATAAAAATCTCCCCGCCGTTTCCCAACGCTCCGGCTTGCAAAACCAATTGGCATGCTTCCGGAATAGTCATAAAAAACCGCGTTATTTCGGGATGAGTTACCGTAACCGGACCGCCTTCTTCAATCTGCTGCTTAAAGCGCGGTATTACCGAACCGTTTGAACCGAGAACATTTCCGAAACGCGTGGTAATAAATGCCGTTTTGTTTTTTTGCTGTAAGGTTTGGATATAAATTTCGGCAATTCGTTTTGATGCCCCCATAACATTTGTCGGATTTACGGCTTTATCGGTTGACACCATAACAAATTTGGAAACATTATATTTTATTGCCAGGTCTGCAATAATTTTTGTTCCGGAAATATTGACTCTTACGGCTTCCGACGGATTATTTTCCATCATCGGAACATGTTTGTAAGCCGCTGCGTGATAAACGGTATCGGGCTTAAAGGTTTCAAAAACTTTTTCTGCTCTTACGGGGTTTGTAACATCTCCGATAATAATTTCAAATTTCGTAAATCCGGTTTTTTCTTTCAATTCTAATTCCAAATTGTACAACGGCGATTCTGCCTGGTCGAAAATAACTATTAATTTCGGTTGAAATTTTGTTAACTGAAAAACAACTTCACTGCCGATGGAACCGGCAGCACCGGTAACCAAAATTACTTTGTTCAGGATATCTTTTTTAATTTGTTTTTTGTCTAATTTTATCGGTTCGCGTTCGAGCAAATCTTCGATATTAATTTTCCGGATTTGGCGATAAGTCAATTCGCCGTTTATCCAATCTTTGGGGTCGGGCAAAGTAAGAACATTCACATCATAATCAAAACACAAATCAATAACTTTTTGTTTTTGCTCCGGTAAAATCGTTTTATCGGAAAGTATCAGTTCGTAAATATCATTTTTCCTGAAAAGGGTTTCCAGTTCTGATAATTTATAAAATTTTATTCCGTCTAATTGTTTCTTTTTCCCGGAACCGTAGGGGTCAATAAATGCTTCTACTTTATATTTTATTTGCGGGTCTCTCGTTAATACGCGTTTGGTTGTAACGGCATCTTCGTTTATTCCGAGAATAACCACTTTTTTTTCTTCTTTGAACAGGTTGTTTGCTTCGTAATAAAGTGTTTTTACAAACAGACGAAAACCGGTTAAAAGAAAAATGCTGACAAAATAATCGATTAAAATAACCGAAAACGGGATAATGTATTTTTGTCCGGCAAAAAAGAATAACAAATAGTTAAGTGCAACATAAATTGCATTGGTATAGGTAATTACTAAAATAATTCTGATTGCGTCTTTGGTTCCGGTAAACCGGATAATTCCGGCATAGGAGCGAGTAAGCAGAAAAATAATTAAACGAACGATAAATACCAAAACGATAATTTCTCCGATTTTATGAAAATACGGGTTTGTTAAATCGAAATTAAAACGCAGCAAAAAGGCAAAAACAATTGACATTAAGGAAGCCGCCAAGTCAATGGTAAGTACAATCCACCGCGGAGTGTGTTGTTTTAATGTAAAAATTTTTAACATAATTTATTCTCTTATCACTTTTACTTCGTTGCTTAATCCGATTTTAATAATGCTTGACGAACGCCCTTCCGTAAGTTCATCTTGTTTGTAATTAACAATATAGTCAACCGATTTTTTTATTTCTTCGGAAATTTGAGCAAAATTTAAAGGAGTTTTTGTTCCCGCAATATTTGCCGAAGTCGAAACAATCGGTTTTCTGAATTTTTGCAATAATTGTTCCGTAAAGGGTTCTTTTGTAATTCTGATTCCGATACTGCCGTCGTCGGCAATTAAATTTTCGGCTAAATTTTTTGCTCCGGGCAAAATTACGGTTATCGGTTTATCGGATAATTCAATAATATCAAAGGCAATTTCGGGAACAATTTCAACATAAGAATAAACAGCGTTTATATTATTTAAAAGAATTAACATGCTTTTTTGCTCATTCCTTTTTTTTATTTTGAAAATTTTTTCTGCGGCTTCTTTATTTGCGGCATCGCAACCCAACCCCCAAACGGTATCGGTAGGATACAAAATAACGCCTCCGGATTTTAATACTTCAAGGGCTTTTTTAATATCTTCGTTCATGTTATTTTAAATATACGTTCATTAAATTGGCTGCAATTTTTTCTTCATTAAATTTTTGAACAAATTTATAGCCCTCGGTAATCATTTCTTCTCTTAATTCCTCATCGTTTAAAACCATATTTATTGCCTCGCTGAGATATTTATAATTATCCGGCTCAATATACATTGAAGATAATCCGCCGGTTTCGCTGAAAACTCCGCCTTTTGTAGTAATTATCGGGATTTTTGAATACAGAGCCTCTATTAAAGGTATTCCGAAACCCTCAAAATAAGACGGATATACAAACAAATCGGCTTGTTGATAAATTGCAGGCAAATCTTCAAGCGGAACATCGTTTAAAATCAGCAATCTTTCGGTTAAGTTATTTTTTTCGGCATAGTTTACCAATTCTTCCTGATAATCGGTTTTTTTTCCTACGATTACAAAGTCGGTATCAATTTTTCCGATATGTATTGCCTTTAAAACCGATAATGTGTTTTTCCGTTTTTCGACTGTTCCTACATTTAAAATGTAATGTTCGGGTAAATTATATTTTTGTGTTGTTTCTATTTTCTTATTCGTATCGACTTCTTTGTAATAAATCGGGTTACATCCCTGATAAACAACTTCAATTTTATTATCGTCAACATCCAGAAAATTAATAATATCCGTTTTTGTTTGTTCGCTTACGGCAATTATTGTATCGGCAATTTCACAGGCATATTTTGCTTTTTGGGAATAAATTTTTCGGTCAACGGCATTATACAGTTCCGGGAAACGCAGAAATATTAAATCGTGAATCGTAACAATCAGTTTTGTATTGCTGTTTTTGTATGCTTTATAGGGTAATTCACCGCTTAATCCGTGAAAAATATCTAATTTGTGTTCTCTGATTTTTTTTGTCAGCCGAACAGTTCGCCAGTAGGATTTAAAGGTTTTGCTGAGAAATAATTTAGGAACGATTGTTTTTACATTCTCCGAAATTTTAAAATCAACGGCATTTTCAGTCGAAGGCGTAAAAAGCAGATAGTCGTGTTTCGGATAATATTTCGACAATATTTCGATTGTATTTCTGCTGTAATTGCCCAATCCTCCGGTATTATAAAAAGCTCTTTTGGCATCAAACCCGATTTTCATATTTTTTTGATTATTGATTGAAACAATTATTTATAAAATATACTGACTATACCGTTACATTAAATTCTCGCAAAGCATTGTTGAGCGATGTTTTCAAATCGGTGGAAGTTTTTCTTTTTCCGATAATTAAAGCTGCCGGCACCTGAAATTTTCCGGCAGGAAATTTTTTGGTTATCGTACCCGGAATAACCACCGAACGTGCCGGAACAACCCCTTTGTATTCTCTCGGTTCAATACTTGTTACATCAACAATTTTGGTTGATTTCGTAATGGAAACTCCGGCACCGATAACGGCTTCTTTCATTATACGAACACCTTCAACAATAATACATCGAGAACCGATAAAACAATCGTCTTCAATAATTACCGGACTTGCTTGAAGGGGCTCTAAAACACCGCCGATTCCTACGCCGCCGCTAATATGAACACGTTTTCCTATTTGTGCACACGAACCGACTGTTGCCCATGTATCAATCATTGTGCCTTCATCAACATAAGCACCGATATTTACATACGAGGGCATCATAATTACACCCGGAGAGATATAAGCACCGTAACGAGCAACAGCATTCGGCACCATTCTGATACCCAATTTATCGTATCCGCTTTTTACGGGGATTTTATCAAAAAATTCCAAATCACCGGCATGTATGGATTTCATATCTTGCAAAGGGAAATATAAAATAACCGCTTTTTTTGCCGAATTATTTACTTTCCATTCGCCGTTTATCGGTTCTGCAACTCTTAATTTTCCTTTGTCGATTAAATCTACAATATTAAAAATTGCTTTTCGCGTTTGTTCGTCCTTTAAAAGTTCCCGATTTTCCCAAGCCGCATCAATCAGCTTAAACAGTTTCTTCATCAAAATTATTTCAGAATAATAAACTTCAAAATTATTATAATTTAATTATTTACAAAATTAGCGTTCTTTAATTGTTTTTATTAAATTATTGTTTTTAAATTTTGCTTTATAAATTAATTTTCCGGTTTTATCGTATTCGGAAATTGTTCCGTTCAGCATGCCGTTTTCGTATTCGGCTTCTTTTTTAAGTTTTCCGTTCGGGTATCGAATTTTTGATTTTCCGTTTCGTTTTCCGTTTGCGTAATGTTCTTCTCTGATTTTTATGCCGTCGGGGGCAAATTCTTCCCACAATCCGGATTTTAATCCGTTTACGTAACTGCCTTTTGTTTGAATTTGTCCTTCATCGTAATATTTTTCATACGGTCCGTCAAGAATTGCGGTATTATAATTTTCGAGAAGGGTTTTGTTTCCGTACCGGTTATAATATACGGATTCTCCGTGCCTTATTCCTTTGTTATACTGTATCTTATATTTTAGTTTTCCGTTCGGATACCATTCGTACCAAGAGCTGTCTTGCCGTGCATCTTTAAAATAACCGGACATTTTTCTTTTTCCGTCTTCAAAAAAAGAATCCCATTTGCCTTGTTCTTTGCCGTTTCTAAAAATGCCGGAATAATAAATTTGACCGTTTTCGTAATATACCGTCCATTTTCCTTCTTTTTTGTCGTTTTTATACATTCCCTTTTTCCACACGGAGCCGTTCGGATACCAATAGGTCCAAACACCGTTCATTTTTCCGTTTTTATACGGCCCTTCATTTCCTTTAATTGTTACGGTATCGTTGTTTATAACATTTGTTTGCCAATAAGTCCAAGTACCGTCTTGAATTCCGTTCTTAAAATTCCCGAAAATATCCGGTTTGCCGTCCGGATGATACCATTTTGCTTTACCGTCTTTTTTATCGTTTTTAAAATTAATTTCGGCATCTGTATTTTCGTTTTTAAAATAGGAAATATGCAAACCTTCTTTTTTCCCGTTAACATATTTTCCTTTTCGTTTTATGTTACCGTTTTCGTACCAAAAAGTCCAAATACTGTCTTTTTTTCCGTTTTTTATTTTCCCGAGCATTGACAGCTTTCCGCTTTCGTAATACAGTTTGTTCAGTCCGTTTTCGTAATTTAAATCGCTTTTAAGATTTCCGTTTTTATACCAAGCTTGCCAATGTCCGATTTTTTCCCCGTTTTTATAATATCCTTTTGATGAAACTGTTCCGTCAATAAAATAATTTACCCACAGAGAATCTTTTAAACCGCCGGAATATTTTCCTTCGGATTTTATTTGCCCGTCGGAATAATAAGAAATAAACCTGCCGTTTCCGTTTTTAATTAAGGTATCGTTTTTTGCCGAGAGATATAATTTTAAAAATTCTTTACCGATTTTATAATTCTTAACAGATTTTAATTTTTTATTTATGTAATATTCGTTCCAAATACTGTCTTTTAAGCCGTCGGTATATTTTCCCGAAAGTTTTAAGGTTCCGTCTCTGAACCATTCGTTATACTGTCCGTTTTGTTTTCCGTTCTTTATAAATCCTTCGTTAAATTTTTTTCCGTTTTCATAAAAATAGGTTACTCTTCCTTCGGGCAGACCTTTATGATATTCCGATTCTCGAATTAATTTTCCTTTTTTGTCCCAAAACTTCCACAAACCGTCTTCTTTCCCGTCTTTCAATATACCTTCGCTCATCTTGGTTTTATCTTCTCGATAAAAGATCTTATACTCTTGCGATTTTGCAATAATTCCCGTAAATACAAAGAATATAAACAGGGTAATTTTCAGAAATTTCATTGTAAATCAAATTTAATTTATATTTTTATCCGGTCAAAAATAAGGGGTTTTTTTGAAATTCCCTTATTTTTATTTTTTTTGCATGAGTGTTATTTTTTTATTCCTTGTTTATATTGAAAAAAGAACAAAAAAAATATTGGCTTAGATTTTTAATCGGCGGTATCTTACTGTTTCTTGTCGTATATCTTTTTTATCATGTGTTGAGGCAATTTTCCTTTATTGATGAAATGTATGTTCGGGCATTAAACAATTTTGCAAAATTTTTATTGTTTGCTTCTGCAAAATTTACCGAACTTTTCGGTTTTGAAGTTACAACATACGGAAAAACCATAAAAATTGTTGATGATTTTAAAGCCCACGGTGTATATATGGACAGAGGTTGTATGGGCAGGAATGTACTGCTTGCTTATGCCGGATTAATTGCCGTGTCTCCGGGAAGATTTATTAATAAATTGTGGTATATACCTATGGGATTGGCAATTATTACATTTGTAAATATTTTACGTATTTCCGGATTGGCAATAACAGCATACTGTTGCCCGGAATACAGCGATATCAATCATTATCTTGT
Source organism: uncultured Draconibacterium sp. (assembly GCA_964500765.1). Classification (GTDB taxonomy): domain Bacteria; phylum Bacteroidota; class Bacteroidia; order Bacteroidales; family JAADGE01; genus JAADGE01. Next base: position 12,240 of record CAZCPV010000024.1, on the reverse strand, counting down.
TTTTAAGATCGCAGCTTGGGCGGTTATTTTTGTTTTATGGATGATTTGGTTTAATCGGTTCAGCCCGTTTGCAAAAAAAGGGAAAAACAAAATTGACTCCGAAAGCAATAATTAGTATTCTATACTCACTTTATATCCGCCGTATTTTCGAATATTTATAACAAATCCGCCGTCAAAAATTAAATATTGCCCTTTTATGCCTATAAGTTTTCCGGAAAATTCGGGTGTTTTTTCCAAATTTATACTCTTTATTTTTTCGGGATATACCGTTACGGGATAATTAATGCGATAAATTTTCTTATCTTCCGTTATATATTTGTTTAAATCACTTCTTAATAAAGCTGCTGCTTTTTGTTTTTCGGACAATAAATCCGCATTAAAATCAATGTCGTTTTTTAACATTTTTTGCCAACTTGTTTTATCAGAAAAATGTTTTTTTAAATCTTTTTCGATTAACCCGGCAAGATGTCTGTTAGGTGTTTTTGCAAATTTTACGGCTTGTACTGCCCCCTGGTCTATCCAACGTGTTGGAATTTGAGATGCACGCGTTACGCCGACTTTTACTCCGCTTGACAGAGCCAAATAAACATAATGGTCGGTTAAACAATTTTTTTCAGACCACTGCAAATCCCTTGCTTTGCCGATATGTGCTTCGCATAATTCGGGCTGTAAAATACACGGAGCCGTTTCCGGTGCCGATACAAAACAGGGATAACAATAGCCCTGTGCAAAAGACTTTTTTGTTTTATTGCCGCATTTTATACAATATATTTCGTCTTCCCATTTTAAGGAAATTTGCCGATTTATCAAATTATTTACATACAATTCACCTTTTTTTAATGCCAAAAAGTAATTAACGGAAGAATTCAATTCCGTTCTCATTTTCAATAAATTAACTGTTTCTTTCATAAGCAGACAAAGGTAAGAAAAAATAAAAATAAAAAAAACCGGTACTTTGTTATACATAGTTCTAAAAAATATTCATATCTTTGCAAAACAAAACAGATTTACAATGGAACAAATAAAAGGAATTATTTTAAACGGTAACGATTACAAGATTACCGAAAGAGCATACAAACAGTTGTCCGATTTTTTAAAATATGCAAAACGAAGAATAACAGATGCGGAAAAATTTTCCGATATCGAAATTCAAACAGCCGTTTTAATTGATATGGAACTTGAACAACAAAAGCAAAAAATAATAAACTCCGAAATTATACACGAGGTTATTTCCGTAATGAAAGAAAATCGGAAAATAAAATACAAACAGCAATTTTACGGCAACGAAAAATTCAGAAAAAAGATTAAGAACAAAAAAACTCGAAAAAAGTTGATGAGAGACAGCTCAAATAAAATTATCAGCGGTGTTTGTTCCGGAATTGCACGAAAATTAGGCGTTGACCCTGTGTTGATTCGTGTTTTATTTCTTCTTTTAGCTTTATTCAGAGGTTTTTTTATTCCGGTTTATATTATTTTATGGATTGTTATTCCCGGGGAAGAAACTCGTATTAAATTCCGCAAAACAACTTCCGTATGAATATTGAAAACGTAAAAGCCCAAATGCGAAAAGGCGTTTTGGAATATTGCACATTGTCAATATTATCAAAGGGTTATGCCTATGCTTCCGATATTATAAAAGAGTTAAAAAATGCGGAACTTATTGTTGTGGAAGGAACTTTATATCCATTACTTACCCGACAGAAAAATGCCGGGTTATTAACCTACAAGTGGGAAGAATCGACACAAGGACCGCCGAGAAAATATTATAAACTGACCGAAAAGGGAGAAGCAGCCCTTAATGAATTAAATAAATCTTGGAATTATTTAACACAATCAGTTGAAAAAATCAGAACAAAAAACACCGGAAACTTATGAAAAAAACAATCAGAATTCATATCAGCGGATTTATTTTTAACATAGACGAAGACGCATACAAAATTTTGGAGAAATGGCTGAATCGTATTTCCGAAAAATACAAGAATGAAGAAGACGGCGAAGAAATTTTTAACGATATAGAAATGCGTGTTGCCGAACTGTTTGAAGAAAAAGTCGGTAATGAAGGCGTTGTTACTCAAAAAGAAGTTGAAGAAATAATTAAAACAATGGGTCAGCCGGAGGATTTCGAAAATGACGAAGAACCTGTAACAGAGAACAAAACAGACTATTCAAAAAAGAAATCTCGAAAACAAAGACGTTTATATCGCGATGAAGAAAATAAAATTATTGCCGGTGTATGCAGCGGTCTCGGGAATTATTTCGGTATTGACCCTGTCATTTTTCGTTTATTGTTTGTTGCCGGCTTAATTATCGGCGGATTCGGAACTCTTCTTTATATAATTTTGTGGATTGCAATCCCGAAAGCAGAAACAATTGCTCAAAAATTAGAAATGAACGGTGAACCCGTAACAATCTCCAATATTGAAAAAGCAATAAAAGAGGAAATTGACTGGGTAAAAGAAAAATGGTTCAGAAGGAAAAAAAGAAGAAATTAATTGAACCGAGTACTTAATCAGAATTTGTCTGTAAAGTCAAATATTTTCGATAAACAGTCATCGTATCATTTTTTAAATTAATCTTTATCAATGATTTTAAATATTTGCTGTTTTGCAGGCAGATTGATACGATGACTTTACAGATAATACGTTAATACTTCACACAAATGCCGGATTTTTTGTAAATTTTTGTCCCGTCGGAAATAGGAATTGCCGTTATTCTGTAAAAATAGGTGCCGCCGACAATTTTTTTATTCCCGGAAACATCCCATTTCAGTGTCCTTTTTCCCGGTTTTTGCGACTGTTTTTTGACGGATGCAATTTTTTGCCCTAAAACATTAAATATTTCCAAGTTTATATCAGCTTCCGAAGTCAAATTGTACGAAAATTCCGTAAAATCTTTAAACGGATTCGGATAATTTCCGATAAAATAAAAATCTTTATCGGAATTGATATTTTCAATATTTACGCCGGGAACATGAAAAATATCATCGATATAAACAGCTCCTTTGTATGCTCCTTCGGGATTTTGTTTAATAACCACACTGTGCAACTGTTTATTCCCGCTTCCCGGAATGTCGTTTTTGTTTATGTATTTTAAATCCCAGCCCGCCCAGTTTATTGTATCAATAAATACTGTTTCGTTATTATTATTTTCATCATAAAACCAATATTCCAAAAGATTATAGCTTAAATCGCCGAAAACCCACATCCCGAATTCGTTATCGGAGTTTGCACCGATATTATAAGGAACAGAGTTTGTTTCGGCACAAATTCCGCCCGAATTTCCGGAAAACCGGTAATAAATACTGCCGGAAAAATTTCCGCTTATTTTATAAATCGGCGACAAAGCAAAATATGTATAAGGCAACGGGTCTGTTCCCTGCGTGTATTGACTGTCGCCGGGGTCTTGCCAATTTCCGGCATCTTCAAGGTCGTCAAAAACAGAAAATGTCATCGGATTTTCTTGCTGTGTCGTAAAATTTATTTCCGTTGTTTCGTAATACGGTGTACCTTCTTCATCAACAATTTCAGGAGACAAAACAAGTTTGTAGCTTTCATTATAATTTAATTCTTGTTGAGGTAAAAAGAAATAAAATCCTTTTCCGTTTTCATCAAAAATAACGGCACTCGAAGTCGGCAAAACAGCGTTATTTGAATTATATAAAACAACATTTCCGATAAGCGAAGACGATTTCAAAGGAGCATCAAAAATTAATCGAAATTGCAGTTTCGGATTTACGATGTCGTTATTTTTCGGATATATGTCCAACAAAGCCAATCGATTTCTGTTTTTTGAAATGAAATTAAAAGAATAGGCCTCGGTTAAAGGCACTTGCCAAATGCTTTTTGCGGAAGTTGACAAGGTTACGGTATATTCGGTTGCCTTATCAAAGGTTTCGGTATGAGAAAATATCAGTTTTTTATTGTCGTCTTCCCAAGAAAGTTGACCGTTTACGTTGGGTGAAATTGAAAAAGCCGCATTCACGGAAAGGGTATCCATAGGTGTACTGAAATGAAAAGTAATCGGTTCGGTTGCACTTACGCTGTCGGGTAAACTCGGCATAAAATGAGATAAAACAAGCGGAGCAACGGTTGTATCGAAAGGCAGCCAACGATCAACGATTGTTGTTTGCCCGGCTGTAACCGTAATATTTGCGGTATCATTAAAATATCCGTCGGCTTGAAATACAACTTGATAATTTCCGGGAGCAATACTGTCGAAAAAGAACACGCCGTTATTCATTGTATCTGCCTGATACACTTTATTTAAGGGTAAAAGTGTTGCCGTATATTCGTTTACGGGAATTTTCTCGTCGTTTGAGCCGGCAATCCAATAATAATCGGTATTTACATACGGGTCTCTGGCAACTCCGGTAATAAATCCCGTTGTAAAACCGGGTTCTCCGAAATAATTTACTATTGCATCGGCTAAATTTCGTGCTTCACATTTTCGGTAATCCAAGTTTTGCAAACGCCACGATTCCGGATAATAGTCGTGAAAAGAACCCTCCGACAACACACCCGGCATATTCAAATACCTTAATACGCCCAAGCCCTGCGTCCCCCATTGCGGATAAAAACTCCAATCCCCTTTGATATAACTTGAACTGTACGGCCAGTAAAGATTAGAATTTGTAATTAACTCATTCCATTCCAATTGTGCCATTATTTTTGCCTGCGGAAATACGGGATCGTCATCATAGCCGCGATACAGCAACAAAGGATTATTTGACGAACCGTTGAACGCATTGCTGTGTATGGATTGAAAATAATCAACATTGTTGTCGTTTGCAATTTGGTCGATTTGGGA